>MGTJ01000159.1 GCA_001799395.1 Desulfobacterales bacterium RIFOXYA12_FULL_46_15
TGATAAAGGATTACAGGTTTGCAAGCAGTTTAAATTTATCAAAGATCAAAAGAAGCCCGATGATGATCAAGAGAATGGCGGAAACCTTATTCATGATACCGATGACCTTTCTCGCCCGCTTCATGATGTCCATGAGGGAATGGATGAAAAACGAAAGCACAAGAAACGGAAGGGCAAGACCGGCAGAATACACTGCCAGAAGAAGGATGCCTTTTAAAACCGTGTCCTGGTTTCCCGCCACAATCAGAATGGATCCCAGGATGGGGCCGATGCAGGGACTCCATCCTGCGCCAAAGGCCATGCCGATCACAAAGGTGCCCATGAGATGCAATGGTCTTGCCCTTAAATGGATTCTTTTTTCAAAATTTAATCCCCTGATATTGATCAGCCCAAGAAGATGAAACCCGAACCCAATGATAATGCCGCCTCCGATATATCTTACGATCCAGGAATACCGGGCGGCCAGACTGCCCAGAAAAGATGCGGAAGCCCCGAAAAGAATAAAGATGGATGAAAATCCGGCCACATAAAAAATTGTGGACAGAATGACTTTTTGCCGGGTTTCTTTTTTGTTTGCCGTCAGCTCATCAAGGGACAGGCCGGTGATAAACGAGAAATAAGCCGGTACCAGGGGCAGAACACAGGGAGAAAAAAAAGAGAGAAGCCCTGCAACAAGGGCTGCCGAATAGGTTAGGTTTTCGTTGAACACAGGTGCATCCTTAAAAAATTAAATTTATAATACATTCATCATAATCAGTGATCCGGCCAGAATGGATATGGCGATTCTGTAATATCCAAAAATTTCCAGCCCGTGCCTGTTCAGATAGGCCACCATCCATTTAACCGATATAACGGCTGAAACAAAGGCAACCACAACACCTGTTGCAAGCGGCAGGGGATGGAAAATTTGAAGCATGACCTGGCCGTGCTTCACAATATCATAGGCTGTTGCAGCACTCAAGGTGACAACACCCAGCAAAAAGCTGAATTCGACGGCTGAAGCCATGGTCAGACCGGTGAGCAGCCCGCCGGCAATGGTAATCAGGCTTCTGCTGATACCGGGCCACATGGCAATACATTGTGCTATGCCGATGATCAGGGCGCTCTTCCATGAGAGATCATATAAAGAAATAGTGTTGTCCTGCTTTTGACCCGGCTTCCCGTTTTTCGATGAAATCATCAGGATGGCCATCCCGCCGACAAACCATGCCGCAATGACCGGCCATATGCCGAATAAATAGGCCTTGATCGACCGGTTCAGCAAAAGACCGATGACGGCTGCCGGAATAAAACCCAGGATGATATTGACGAGCAGCTTCAACCCTTGCTGGTCTTTGCCCGTTAACCCCAATATCATCTGCCGGATACGCCTTCTGTATAATCCCATGACTGCCAGGATGGCGCCGATCTGAATGCAGATGGTATAGGCATCGGCCGCCTCCTTTGCTTTCTCATCTCCCCCTGAAGCAAGGGATGATTTTTCAATCCCCAGTATCCTTCCGGCCAATAAAAGATGACCGGTGGAGCTGACGGGCAGGTATTCCGTCACACCCTCCACAAGGCCTAATATAGCGGCATGGCCAAAGGGCATGCCGATGGTTTTTTCATCTTCCCGGACTTCGGCCGGGGCGGCCCAGGCAGCGTTAAGGGTTATGATCAGCGTAAAAAACAATACCAATGATGTGTTAGCGAACCGGTTTTTCATCCTGAAAAGTATTTCCATGGGGTTTCTTTCAAATTAAAAATGATCCGCCGGCAGAATCGGCCAATGGATATGTAAGTCCTGTGAACATGGGCCAAATTACCATAAGTATCATCCGAAAACAAGGACGGAACTGCGGGGAAGTGTTCCTATAATTGATCATGCTCTGCAAAAGAATAATATCCCTTTGCACTGAAGATGAGATGGTCCAGGACACTCAAACCTAAAATAGCTGCCGCTTCTTTCAACTGCCGGGTAATTTTCATGTCTTCGGCACTGGGGGTTAAATCCCCTGAGGGGTGGTTATGGGCCACAATCACGGCAGAGGCCCGCTCCGCAATAATATCGGCAAAGACTTCCCGGGGATGGACCGGGGTTTTATTCACCAGGCCCATGCTGACCACCCGGACACTCATGACCTCGTTGGCTCCGTTGAGGGAAACGGATAGAAAATGCTCCTGTTTCCTATCCCCGTAATGCTGAATCAGGGGCAGGATATCCGCAGGAAATTTGATTTTCATACCCTCGGGTTTGATCCGCCGCCGGACAAATTCAAATGCAGCAGATATGGCGGTGGCTTTTGCCTCTCCAATGCCGTCAATGTCGATGAGATCCCTTGCCGTAAAACCCAATCCTTTTCCATCAATCACCTTGACAATCTTTTTGGATAGGGACAGCACATCGTCTTTTTGCGTGCCCTTCCCCAGAATAACGGCCAGCAGTTCCCGGTCGGAAAGAAAGCCGGCCCCTTTTTCAAGGAGCTTTTCCCTGGGCCGTTCGTTTCTGGGCATATCTTTTATGGTTTTCATGTTTTGCCCTCGATCTGTTTGATGGCTTTGTCAAAATCACTTTCATAGCGTTTGTCCCGGATAAGGCGGTATTTTTCAAATTCGGTTTCAGCAAAGGCTCTGGCCATTTCAGCGCTGATTTTCCCCGGGCTATCCAGGATTTCCTTTTCATTGAATTGCAGAAAGGCATCCAGTTTTTGTATCCAGTCGCTCATGTTCATGATTTTCCGGTTATGGGCCTGCATTTCCGCATAGTCCAGGTACATGGCAACGATCCGGTTCAGTCCGTCCAGCTCATCCTCATTGAGATAATTTTTGGCGATTGACACATCAGGTTTCCGGATGGGCCCATCCGGGGCATTTTTCCAGGTGGAAAGCCCCATGTTGGGTTTGTCGCCGTCAACTCTGGAATGAATGATTTCAGCAGCAGTCTGTCTACTGATGGCCCAATGCAGTTTATTTTGAACCGTTGCAAAGAATTTTTTAGTTTCTTCGCTTTCCTTATCATAATCAGCGCTGCACTGGGCGTAGATGTCGGTGATCTTCTGATAAAACCGCCGCTCACTGGATCGGATATCCCGGATTCTTGCGAGCTGCTCTTCAAAATAATCCTTGCCAAAGATATTGCCGGGATTCTTCAGCCGCTCATCATCCATGGTGAATCCCTTTATGATGTATTCCTTCAGACGCTCCGTGGCCCAGATGCGGAACAGCGTGGCCTGCCTCGAATTAACCCTGTAGCCCACGGAGATGATGGCATCCAGGTTGTAGAATTTGGTTTTATAGGTCTTGCCGTCAGGGGCAGTATGTTCCAAAATGGAACTTACTGAATATTCGGCAAGCTCCCCGCTTTCAAAGATATTTTTCAGGTGTTTTGTTACCGCAGGCCGCTGCACGCCAAACAAAAGGGCAATTTTTTCCTGTGTAAGCCATATGGTTTCATCCCGCAGAAATATTTCGACTTTCACTTTCCCGCCGGGGGTCGTGTATAAAAGAAATTCGGTAAAGTTGTTGTTGGGCATTATGGCATTTTTCTTTTTATTCACACCTTTGCCCTCCGCTTTCTGCTCTTTGCCTTCTGCCAACCACCACCCTCCATTTTTGCTTTCTCCTCCATGATCCGCTCCAGCAGCTTCTCCGCCGGTTCGTCATTGGGGTCCTGGGGAACCAGTTCCCCCCGGAAGGCTTTGGCAAGGACGGATTGGGAGAGTTTGTCGATACGGGATTTGGCCTTCTGGTAATGGGCCTCCAGCTTGTCGGCAAGGGCAAAGAGGCGGTCTACCTGCCGGACGATTTCTTTTTGTTCGGAGAGGGGTGGGAGATTTAATTTTACATCTCTGATGTTTTGCAAATTGAGCCCCGGTTTCCCAGCTCCATAGGCATATTCTTCTAGTTGAGCTCTTCCTGCATTTGACGAAACCATCCACAAATAAATATAGTTTGAAAAAGCAGGTTCTTTTAACCTTACTAATGCTATATGTTGATTGACATACGCCTCACCGATATCTTTTCTTACTATTGCAGTTTTAGTAACATTCGCTCCTGTAATTGTAATTAAAATATCGTTTTGATAAACTTTTGTCCTTGTTCCTTCGGCTGTATTGGGGAGTGCCACATAAGCTACATCTTCCAAAATAAGGTTATCGGTATTAATGTTTTGTGCTCTAATAAAAATAGCACCGGTATTAGAGTAGTATTGTGCCCAACCTCTTGAACCACTTGTCACATACTTGCTTTGCTCTTTTATTGTTGTTTGATCCCATTTCTTCGGATGCTCCTCCCGCCACTTCTCGGTGAGTTTTCCGGTAACCGCAGCCGTGAGCACCGACTGACGGAAACGTTTGATAATTACCGGGATACTTTCCAGTCTTGCTTTTACTGAATCAATGCGGGGAATGATGGCGTCCAGCTTGGCAACGATGCGTTTTTGTTCGTTTAGGGGTGGGACTGGAATCGGCAGTCCAGACAATTTGGTTGCATTTACATTTGGCACTGCTATCCCAAGTTGAGTATCACTAATAAACTGCCAATATTTATGAGACTTGAAATAGTACTCCACGAAGGATGCGGGGATTAAGGGGCAAAAGCGTATTAAATATGATGCAAATATAGCTTCATGTGCTATATCATTTTTCGTAATCCTATAGCTAATACCAACAGAGCCTGCACGTGAAACCAAAATATCGTCAGCTTTCAAGATGTATTTTTCAACGCTATCCGGTTCCTTTTCACAAAACGGAACTTCTTTCCAGTTTATTTTTCCATTTGAAATATCCGTTGTTCTTAACAATTTTAAAGAGCCCAATTTTTTTGAGCTACAGGTCCATCCGTATTGTGGATGAGTAGATGTTTTTTTCAGCGTGGAAATAACCCAACCCTTCGGAAGCATCTCACTCATTCCGGGCTCCCTGGAGACTGCTGACTGCCGTCGATTCCCTGTTCATCTTTTTCCATCTCCATTTCAATCATCTGTTTCTCCCGCTCCAGCTCTTTTGCCAGCACCTCTTCAGTCGGCAGGTAGAGCATATATTTGGATGCAAAGAGGTGTTTGTTTTCATTTAATACCGAATATTTAACAATGGTCTTGTCTTTTTGGGTGCAGAGAATCAGTCCCACCGTGGGGTTGTCATCCTTGCCTTTTTGCAGGTCATCAAACATGCGCACATACATGTCCATCTGGCCGACATCCTGATGGGTCAGCCTGCCTGTTTTCAGATCGATCAGCACAAAACATTTCAAATGGAAATTATAGAATACCAGATCGATATAGAACTCACTGAATTCCGTGGAGATGCGTTTCTGCCGGGCGACAAAGGCAAAGCCTTTGCCCAGTTCCAGAAGAAAGGACTGAATATTGTTGATGATGGCCTGTTCGATTTCCGTTTCCCTGTATTGGCTCCTTTCTTTCAGGTTAAGAAATTCCAGGATATACGGGTCTTTCAAATAATCATGAGGAGAGAGTTTAAGCGGTTCTGTTTTTTCCTGTGCTTCTTCCATAACGGATGTTTTTTCTTGACTCATGAGCAGCCGTTCAAAATAGAAAGAATAGATCTGTCTTTCCAGGGCACGGGTTGACCAGTTCTGATCTGCGGCTTCGTTCATATACCAGATACACGCCTTTGGATTTTCAACCCTCAGCAGGATTTTATAATGGGTCCAGGACAATTCTCTCCGCAGTGCGGAGAGAATCCCGTTTTCGAGGCTGCCTTTTAATTCTCTCTGCACTGCGGAGAATTTCTGGTAGAAAAGCCGCATGTTCCATATATTCTGTGCAGAAAACCCTTTACCAAAATGCGTGGTAAGCCTGTCGGATAGATTTTGTACCAGTGTTGTTCCGTAATCGGCACGGTTCTTACCGTTCTGTTCTTCTTCGATAATCATTTTCCCTATGAGCCAGTAAGTGTCCACCATGGCGGTATTGACAGCCCTATGGATATCCTGCCTTGCTTTTTCAATAATTTTTCTGACGGCTCCATATAAAACATCAAAATTTTTCTCATCATGGACTGCTACAGTCTGCTTGCTGTCGTCTTTTTTTCTCATTCTATCTCCCTATAGATTTGGCAGATATCTTCTGCCAAATCCTCGGTATCGTTCTCTATTTTCAGCTTTTTTCATTCCATGTCCTCCGCTTCGATCAGCGTCAATATTTCCTGAAGCTCATCCACACAGGCGTTGAGTTCGGTAATGGCATCGGCGGCCAGCACCTGGGGGTCAGGCAGGGAATTGGGGTCTTCCAGATTTTCATCTTTCAGCCAGGTGATGTCGAGATTGTAATTGCGGTCTTTGATCTGTGAGAGGCTGAAATTGCGGAACCGCCCTTCTTCCCCCAGATCTTTGCGGTTTGACCGGCCATTGGGGTCTTCCCCATAGCAGGCTTCAAATTCAGTAAACATGGCAGGCGTCAGGGGCCTGTCTTTTTTGGTCACGCCCGGCACGTTGGTGCGGCAATCATATATCCAGGTGCTTTCGGTTCCAGGGCCTTTCTGAAAAAAGATCACATTTGCCTTTACGCCCTGGCTGTAAGGGGTAAAGGTGCCGTTGGGCAGGCGCAGGAGCGTATGCACATGGCAGTCTTCCATGAGATATTTGAAGACTTCTCCGGCTTCATCGGAAAACAGGACATTGTCCGGCAGCACCATGGCGGCCCGGCCGCCGGGTTTGAGAATGGTGACCACATGCTGGATGAAATTGAGCTGTTTGTTGCTGGTGGACACGGTAAAATCATCCCGCACCGGGGCCTGGTTGGCTCCTTTGGTGCCAAAGGGGGGATTGGTGAGAATGCAGTCATAGCGTTCCCCGCGCTCCGGCTCATAAATGCTGTCGCCAAGATATATCTGAGGCTCAAGCCCGTGAAGGAAGAGGTTCATCAGGGCCAGACGCCGGGGCCGGGGCACCAGCTCCTGTCCAAAATAGGTCTGCTTTTTGATACGGAGGGCATCTTTCCGGTCCAGGGCCCCTTTGGTGACCTTCATCAGCCATTCATAGGCCATCATGAGAAACCCGGAGGTTCCGCAGGCCGGGTCACAGATTTTAAATTCTTTGGCCGCGCGCGGGTCCGGCTTCATGACCGTGACAATGGAATTGATGAGCACGCGGGGGGTAAAATACTGTCCCGCACCTTTCTTGCCTTCGGCTGCCGATTTTTCCAGGAGTCCTTCAAAGGCCGCACCCTTGACATCCACCTCCATGGCGGACCAGTCTTCTTCATCAATCATGTTAATGACTTTTTTCAGATTGACCGGGTTGGTAAAGCGGGGCATGGCCTGGGTGAAAATATCCCCCAGTAAACCGGGCTGACGGCTCAGTGCCCGCATGATCTGTGCAAAAGCATCCAGCAGGTCGGTTCCGGATTTTTCCGTAAACGGCTGCCAGGAACAATCCATGACGACCTTTTTCTTATTTTCTTCATATTCCATTTTGGAAAGATCAATGCCTTTTTCATTGGCCATTTTCAGAAACATCAGATAGGTCAACTGTTCAATATAGTCTCCGTAATCAATTCCGTCGTGGCGCAGGGTATGACAGAATCCCCAGAGTTTATTCACAACATCGGACATGGTTTCTCATTTCATTTTTATCGGGTTCAGGCTGCAAGGGCTTCATTCATTTCACGGATCAGGGAGGTCAGGTCTTTGCCGAAGACTCGTCTGGCGCTGCCCAGTCCGCCATGGCGTTCAAACACTGGCATGATATCAAAATCCGCTTCGGCAATGGCCAGGTTTTCAATTAAATGGTCTTTGATATAGGCCAGCCATTGATTCTGTTCATCACTGAAATGACGGCCGTGGGTTATCGTTAAGACGGCGGTCTCCACCCGCTCCTTTGCCGTGAGAAGGGGGGCCTCATCATCTGCCGCATGTTTTATCATGGAGATAATGTCTGTGAGCGGTTTTTGATAGACCAGTGCATGGCCGCGGCGCAGGTCTTTTTCCGAAAAATCGTTTTTAC
>MGTJ01000160.1 GCA_001799395.1 Desulfobacterales bacterium RIFOXYA12_FULL_46_15
AGCAACAACCAGATCTTTACCCTGGCCCCGGCCATTGCCCCAACTGAAGTGGGGCTGACCTGTCTCATCGTACTGGGCGTTTCCATCCTGGCCAGCCTTCAGCCTGCTGCCAAAGCTGCGAATCTGGAACCGGTGGAGGCCCTGCGCCATGTGTAACCCATTTAAAAAGGAGACTGTCATGAACCCTGAAAAATTGATCTATATGCTCTGCCTGTTAATGCTAACCCTTCTTCCCTCCGGCGTTTTTGCCGAACCTTTGACCGGATCGCAGATCCTGTCCCAGGTGGACAAAAACATGGAACCGGGGGATCTTGCCATGTACCGCAAAATCATCAATATTGAACCGGACGGGAAGAAAAAGGAATTCGTGCTCTGGTATTTAAGAAAAGACAAGGACAAAATCGTCACCCTGTTTGTCTCACCCGCCAGTGAAGAAGGCCGGGCCACCCTGCGTCTCGGTGATAATATGTGGCTTTATATCCCCAATGTGGGCAAGCCCATCCGGATTACCAGCCTGCAATCGGTGGTGGGCGGTGTTTTCAACAATGCCGATATCATGCGCCTGGACTATGAGGTGGAATATGACGTGACCTCCCTTGAGGAAGACCAGGGGCAATATCTCCTGAATCTCAAGGCCAAAACCGGGACCGTGGCCTATGACCGGCTCAAAATGTGGGTGCTTAAAAAGGAAGTGGTGCCCTCCCGCATCGAATGCTATGCCGCCACGGGCATGCTGATCAAGACCCTGTATTTCAAGGACACCAAGGACATCGGGGACGGTGTGGTCAGGCCTGCGGTCATGGAAACGGACAGTCCGCTTTACAAAGGTTACAAATCCATCATGATTTCGGCAGACCTGAAAAAAACCGGTTTCAGCGATGAAGTCTTTACCCTCAACTATCTGTCCAGGGTCAAGGACCTGCGGTAAGCCATGCGAGTCGCCGGTTTCCTGATAGGAATAATCTTATGTGCCGCCCAGGTCCTTGCAGGGGAATATGATTTTGCCATCCCGGAAGCGCGGAAAAAATCCTATGAACTGGGCGGCCGGCTGGAATCCCGGTATATTTATCACCAATTGGATGAAGACTCGGCCCGTTACAAGCTGACGTATTTTCAGGATGACCCTGGAGCGGCTACCCATGAATGGAAGGAATCCGTGGAGCTTTCCGCTGCCTTGCAAAAAGGCATATTCCAGGCCGTGCTGCTCACCCGCCATGAGTTTTCAGACACCTGGGCGGAAAATGAATGGACCCATGATGTCTACGAAGGCTATGTATCCTTAAGACCGGCCCCGTCCCTGACCCTGGATGCCGGTAAAAAACAGGTTTCATGGGGAAAGGGCTATGCCTGGAACCCGGCCGGATTCATCAACCCGTCAAAGGACCCGGATGACCCTGGCCTGAGCCTTGAAGGACGGGTCCAGCTCGGGATGGACCTGATCAAAAGTTTTGAGACCGGCGCCCTGGCCAATGCCGGACTCACCTTTCTCATGCTTCCGGTCAAGGATGACTGGGCCAATACGGACATAGGCGAAGATGGAGATGTGAACCTTGCCTTAAAGCTTTACCTGCTCTGGCAGGACATTGACCTGGATTTCATCTTTTTTGACGGCCCGGATCAGCCCCAGAGTTTTGGGTTTGATTTTGCCAAAAACCTGAGCGAAAATATCGAAATCCACGGAGAACTGGCTTTGCGAAAAGATGTAAGCCGACTGACCCTGGATGAAACGGGAAACACCCGGCAGACAAAAGAAAACCCCCTTGATTTTCTTTTGGGGGTGCGCTGGCTCAACACCGTGGACACGACTTTTATTGCCGAATATTATCACCAGGGGGCCGGGTATGACAAAGAGGAAACAGAAGATTTTTTCATCTATCAGGAAGAAGCCTTCAGCCAATGGCTATCAAGCCGGAATGCATCCGTCATGCAGCAGGCCGCGCTAAAAACCCGGCCCTATTACAGCCAGGGAAATTTCGGTAAAGACTACCTCTATCTGAAGATCTCCCAGAAAGAGCCCTTTGACATCCTCTATTTCACCCCCTATATCGCCACCATTGTGAATCTCCGGGATTCAAGCTTCAATCTTCAGCCCGGCCTGACCTTTACCCCCGTCACCAATTTTGAATTCAATTTCCGGGTCGGCATCCCCCTGGGTTCCGACAACACGGAATTCGGTGAAAAACCCGATGCCTTCCGCCCTGAAATCTGGGTGAGGTATTATTTTTAAGAAAAAAAAGATACGCTCTGGATGCTTTGCCGCAGAATCAGCGTCTGGCTTCCTCTTAAAAATCTCCAATGGTTTTTCTTATTGATTTGCAATCTCATCCGCTATCATCTCCGCCTGCTTCAGAATCGTTTCCGTAGCCAGTTTTTGCATATCCGGGGGGTATCCATACTGCCGTAACGTTCTCTTCACAATAACCTTCAATTTTGCCTTGACGCTTTCCTTGATCGTCCAATCAATGGATGTATTTTCCCGGACCCGCTCAAACAGAACAACAGCAAGCTCCCGCAGTTTGTCCTTGGTCATCACCTCCCGGGCGCTGTCATTATCGGCGATTGCCGTATAAAAAGCATATTCAAATTCGGACAAGCCTAATTGCCCCGGTTCCTTATCCATCCGCCGGATATCTTTTCCCAGGGCAATCAGCTCTTCAATGACTTCGGCTGCGGTGATGATCTTATTGTGGTATCGTTTGATGGCGTCTTCAAGCATTTCCATCAGGGATCTGCCCTGGATCAGGTTCTTTTTGACCCTTGCCTTTATTTCATCATTAATAAGCTTCTTCAGGACCTCCAGGGCAATATTTTTATGCTCCATGTTCTTTACTTCCAGAAGGAACTCTTCCGAAAGAACAGAGATATCCGGCTTTTTGATTCCTGCAGCATCAAAAACGTCAATGACCTGTCCGGTTACCAGGGCTTTGTCGATCACCTGGCGGATGGCTGTTTCCACTTCTTCATCCGTTTTTCCAGGACCGGCGCCGTCGAATTTTGCCAACCGCGCCTTGACCGCCTGAAAAAAGGCAACCTCATCCTTAACATCAAGGGCCTGTTCATGGGGAATGGCGATGGCAAAAACCCGCGACAGGGCCGTCACTTCATTGATATAACGTTTTTTGCCGTTTTCAATGCCCAGGTAGTCCACCACCAGGCCGCCGGGTTTGTCCTTGTAAACCCGGTTTACCCTGGCAATGGCCTGCATCAGATTGTGTCCCTTCATCGGCTTGTCTATATAAAGGGTATGCAGGCAGGGCACATCAAATCCTGTAAGCCACATATCACGGACAATGACCAGTTTCAGCTCATCCTCCGGGTCCTTCATCCGATCCGCTAAAATCCTCCGCTGCTCTTTGGTCGTGTGGTGTTTCGCTATTTCAGGGCCGTCGGAGGATGCCGAAGTCATGACCACTTTGATCACACCTCCTTTCAGATCGCTGCTGTGCCAATCCGGTCTGATTTTAGTCATTTCCTGGTAAAGTTCGGCGGCAATGCGGCGGGACATGGTGACAA
Source organism: Desulfobacterales bacterium RIFOXYA12_FULL_46_15 (assembly GCA_001799395.1). Taxonomy (GTDB): domain Bacteria; phylum Desulfobacterota; class Desulfobacteria; order Desulfobacterales; family Desulfobacteraceae; genus Desulfobacula. The sequence continues at coordinate 3,514 of MGTJ01000160.1, forward strand.
TCATGGCTTTGCCTTCAAAAACATCCTGCCTCAAGGTAAAATGGTTGATAATATCCCGCGCCACTTGTTTCACCCTGCCTTCACTTCCGATAAGCGCTTCCAGTTGGGTCCATTTCGTCTTGGCTTTTTGTGTTTCGGTCAGTTCGTCCTGATCGAGTTCTTCATCCAGCTCGGCAACCAGTTTTTTTCCTTCCTCGCTTAACGATATTCCGGCAAGCCTGCTTTCATAAAAAATCCTGACCGTTGCCCCGTCCTCAACCGCCTGGGCAATATCATAAATATCGACATAGTTGCCGAAAACAGCCGGGGTGTTGACATCGGTACTTTCAATAGGCGTGCCGGTAAAGCCAAGACAGGTGGCCCTGGGCAAGGCGTCCCGCATGTATTTGGCAAACCCGTATACGATCTTTTTGCCGATGACATTTCTTTTCCGGTCCCGGTCATCAATGGTCTTGGCTTTAAAGCCGTACTGGGTCCGGTGGGCCTCATCGGCAATGACAATGATGTTTTCCCGCTCCGAGAGCGTTTCATAAACATTGCCTTCCCCTGGTTGAAATTTCTGGATAGTGGTAAAAACCACGCCACCGGAGGCCACTTTAAGAAGTTCCTTTAAATGGCCCCGGTCTTCGGCCTGCCTGGGGTCCTGTCTGAGAAGCTGCCGGCAGGCCGCAAAGGTGTCGAACAACTGGTCGTCAAGATCGTTGCGGTCGGTGATGATCACCACAGTGGGGTTGTCCATGGCGAGAACGATTTTTCCCGTATAAAAGACCATGGTCAAGGATTTTCCGCTTCCCTGGGTATGCCAGACCACGCCGCCCTTCCGGTCACCTCCGGGTTGCGTTTCCACCCCTGTCAATCCATAGCTTGCCGGAGACTCTCTGACTTCAAATCCGTCAAATAAGTCTTCTTTATTCGCCTGTCTGTAACCGGAGGCCCGCAAGGTCGATTCGACGGCACGGTTGACCGCATAATATTGATGATAGGATGCGAGCTTTTTCACTGTCCGGATGGATATAACGCCGGTATCCCTGTCTTCTTTCTTTGTTTTTTCAAAAACAATAAAGTGGCGGATCAAATCCAGCAAGGTTTCCTTGTTCAGCATGCCCTTGACCAGGGTTTCCAATTGGCCGATAAGGGGTGAAGATTCGACTTTGCCGTCTGATGTTTTCCAGGCCATGAAACGGGAAAGCCCTGAGGAAATGGAACCTGCCCTGGCTTCGAGTCCGTCCGAGATGATCAGGATGCCGTTATAGGTGAACAGGCTGGGAATGGCCTTTTTATAGGTTTGAAGCTGCTTGAACGCGGAGTTGATCGTGGCGTTTTCATCAGCCGGATTTTTAAGTTCAATGACAACGAGCGGCAGACCGTTGACAAAAAGAATGATATCCGGCCGCTTATTGATATTGTTTTCGATCACCGTGAATTGGTTGACCGCCAGAAAATCGTTGTTCTCCGGGTGGGTGAAATCAAGGAGCCAGACCAGGTCGCCACGGCTTTGGCCGTCTTTTTGAAAGGTCACCGTGATGCCCTGGGTCAGCATCCGGTGAAACGCCTCATTGCTCCCGATCAATTCCGGCGAGGAGATTCTCCGAAGCTGATGCAGAGCATCTTCCAGAACGGCAGGGGAGACGAATGGATTGATCCTGCCTGCAGCCTCCCGCAACCGGTCAAGAAGAAGGACTTCTTCAAAGGATTCCCGCTCCGGTGTGTCGCTGTCAGGAGCAATGGAAGGGCCGTCGAGACACTGGTAGCCGCTTCTTTCCAGCAATTCGATGGTGAATTTTTCAATGACGGATTCAGTGATTTTAGGTGATCGGATTCATTTGGCCTTTATCGTCACGGGTTGTTTCCCTGCTCAGTTATTACCTGAAGTCCGGTGATGCACTGGAAATCCCTTGCGTTATGGGTCACCAGGGGCACATCGTGCCGGACTGCACAGGCGGCTATCCAGGCGTCTGAAGACCAATCGGCCGTCCGTTGTGTTTACGTTCGGCGGCAATACGCGCATAGGAACGCGCAATCTCATGATCATATGGAACAACGGCATAATTTCTGAGTCTTTCATCCAACTCGGTTCGGCGTTTCCGGCCCCACCCGGCGCTTTCTGCCCAGAGAAAAAGCTCGCCCACGCTTATAAACGGAAGAAAGAGCAATTTACCTTTGAAGTGAGGCAGATATGGGCGAATAATGTCATTTTTTTTCAGAAGGTAGGAAACGATGTTCGTATCCAGCATAAGTTTATCAGTGTTCATCTGCATCATTGCCCCACCATCCCGGTATGCCGGATTCGAAGGGTTTCCTCTTCAAAATCATCATCCACATCGCCAGGCCAGCCACCGAGAAGCGATTCCGCGTCCATCACCGACATAACACTCTGGGCATGGGCCAGTTCATCCAGCGACGGAGAGTCCCAAAAATCCCTGGATATAGGCGTCCCCTGTGGAAGCAATTCGACAGCCTCGTCTTCCCGGTCTTCCAGCCGCTCAATATCGTGAATCCTGATACTTGTTATTTTCCCGGAAACCGGGTCTTCCTTTGCCTCGCCCACGGTACGAACGTAACGAAGAATATCTTCAAGCACTTCATCCTTCTGATCCTCATCGAATAGACAAAAAATTGGCTCACCGGCTGAGGGGTGAACCCGGCAGCGTGTGCCGTGCTCCTTGAAATCCGCCATCAGGAGCCGCCCCTCTATAGTGCGAATATTGGTCTGCGGTCCCTTGATACGCTCCTGTATTCTGATAAAACCATCTTTTGTGAAAGATGTTATCAAAGGCGTTTCCCGATGGTTTAAGGTAAACCTGATTTGTTCGATTCCCTGGCTGAAAAGGACCCCAGCATCACGCCACGCCATCAGAACCCCGGTATCATAGCCTGCGGGAAGGGAATCACCGGGTTTCTGGATGTTATCCAATCCGGCTATAGCCCGTTCCAGGATATCAAGTCCGAAATCCATGCCGGGCAATGCCGCTTGTTGTTGTCTGCGCTCGAACCCCAGCACCGCCGCCGGGCTGCCGGAGGTCAACAGCACCAGCTCCAGGGCCAGCTCTTCCTTGATGTTGCGTGAAGGTTGCCCCTTGCGGATACTTTCCGCCTCGCCGAGCATCACTCTGCCGGCACGATGGAAAACCTTGGTCAAATTGGTGAGAAACCGCAGGAGATGAGGCACAGGGATAGTGCCCGGCCCCACTGCTTCACCGTCGAAACGGACCTTCAATAATGGTTCTCGGGTACTCATAACAAACCTCCTTACAATGCCAGGCGCACCTCGCTGCTCATCAGCCTGGGCAGTAAGGTGTCACGGAGTTTTTCAAGGGTGCGGATTTGGGAAAAATTTAAGTTCAGCTTTGGAACAATTGAATCCGCAACCGTATTAAAATCATTGACTGCTTTTTGAGAAGGCAGCCTCACTTCAAAATTTTTCAGGTGGTCGGTATTCACACGTTGTCGTCCGCTGGAACCTTCCATGCAACCTTCTGCATAATCTCTAAAATCATTGCTCCGAGCAAGAGAGTAAGCAAAAAATGGATGCAGATCTCCCATGGGCCGCATCACAATATATTCAGTTGAACCCCACGCAACTTGACCATCTTCCAAAAAAGTGATGTAAGCAGCCTTGCCATTTTCAAGACAGGGTGTAATACGAGCGAGCAACGTATCGCCACTAATAAACTTGGAACCTGATGAAAATTTCCGGTCATACCAGCCGCAAGGACAGAATGTAGTATTGCTGATGGCAGACATTTCTAAATAGGGTGCGATAGTGCCTTTTGCCAACTTTCGTGATGGATTGAATTCAATCAAGCTATCGATAGTCACCCCCCCCAATCCTCCTCCACTCCCTCCACAAACCATTGCCGGAAAAAAGTTTCGGCAATGGCTTCAAGGGTTTTGTTCTGGCGGTGAAGCAGGCCTATTTTGTCATCAAGACTGGAAAGGACCGAGGCGATGGCTTTTTGTTCGGGGAGGGGCGGAAGATTAAGCACCATGGTTTTCAGTTGACCCAAATTGAAACCAGGCACTGAACTTCCAATATTGTTACCGATGATTTGTTCTTGCACCTGAGGGCTTGAAAAATAGTAATAAAGAAAAAATGAATCAGCCTTATCGGGGTGCGGAGTTAGCTTCATCTGTTTATTTGAAATAATATAGTATGGGTATGCCCCCAGGGAATTTGGGCAACAAGTTGTTGCCCGATTGCCGGCTCCGCCGACCAGAACTGAAACCATTGTCGCATATATTTCAGATTACGTACTGAAAACCCTTTTATGC
>MGTJ01000161.1:0-1855 GCA_001799395.1 Desulfobacterales bacterium RIFOXYA12_FULL_46_15
CTGGTGCCGGCAGCTATATTTTAAGTATTTTAAAGCTGAAAAATCAGTTCGGCTCAGAAAAAAAAAGATTCTTTTTGGAAGAGAATGACCTGCCAGGGAATCATTAAATAGAATTGGTTTTTATTTTTTATTGATATTTGGATTAAATGATATGCAGCTTTCACAACAACAAATCGATTATTGCATGGAATGCGGGGTCTGTACCGGCAGTTGCCCTGTGGCCATGACGCTGGAAGACTTTTCACCGCGCCGGATGATCAAACGCACCTTGGCTGAGCCTGAAAGCGATATCCTTAAAAGCAAGGATATCTGGGCCTGCCTTTCCTGTTCCAGGTGCTCGGACCGGTGTCCGGTGAAAATAGATTTTCCTGAATTTATCCGCTCCTACCGCCACAAGGCAAGACAGGAAGACAATCTTCCCAAACTCAGCCACCACGGCATGTTCCATACCATTACCAGTATCCAGGCCAAAGGGGTCAAACAGAGCCGGATCGAATGGGCCAGAAAGGCGGGAAAGATTGCTGAAAAAGGCGAATATTTTTATTTCACAGGCTGTATTGCTTATTATGACGCAGCTTTTCAGTATCTCAATTTGAATATGATTGAGTCGGCAGAGAATAACCTGCGCCTGCTTAATAAAATGGGTATTGAACCCGTGGTCAGCAATGATGAATGCTGCTGCGGCCATGATGCCTTCTGGTGCGGGGATGAGGACACGTTTTTGACTCTTGCCAAAAAGAATATCGAGACCATCCGGGCCACAGGGGCAAAGACCGTCATTTTCGGGTGTCCGGAAGGGTATTCCATGTTCAGGGAAGCATATGCCAAAGAACTGGGGCCTTTGCCCTTTGAGATCATTCATATCACGGAATTCCTGGCAAGGGAAATCCCCAAAGCCGGCATTGCTTTCAAGAACGGCAGCAATGCCACAGTGACCTTTCAGGACCCCTGCCGCCTGGGAAGACGGTCCGGGATTTATGAAGCACCGAGGGAATTGATTGCCCTTATTCCCGGGACTCAGCTTGCCGAAATGGAACATAACCGGGAGAATGCCGTATGCTGCGGAACAACAGCCTGGATGGAATGTTCAACCGCATCCAAGGTCATGCAGAAGGAAAGGCTGAAGGAAGCCGAGGCCGTCGGTGCAACCGCCATTATCACGGCATGCCCCAAATGCAGGATTCATTTGACCTGTGCACAGAAAAATACGGATCATCATGTTGAAATCCTCGACCTTGTCTCCTATCTTGCGGCCCATATTGAATAAGATTCTGAAATAGGACAGCGAAAGAAGATACGGATGGATTATATAAGAAACTGGAGTTAATCAATGGCAAATACGAATAAGATTCATGGTTCGGTCATGGTTGTGGGTTCCGGCATTGCCGGAATGCAGGCAGCCCTTGATCTGGCCAATTCAGGTTATTTTGTTCACCTGGTTGAAAAATCCCCCTCCATTGGCGGGGTCATGGCCCAGCTGGATAAAACCTTTCCCACCAATGACTGTGCCATGTGAGTCATCTCACCCAAACTGGTCGAGGTCGGCCGGCACCTGAACATACAGCTTCACACCCTTTCCACGGTAGAAAAGATCGAGGGAGAGGCGGGTGATTTTACCATAACCGTTAAAAAATCCCCCCGGTATGTGGACATGGATAAATGTATTGCCTGCGGGGAATGCACAAAAAAATGTCCCGGGAAAACAGAGGATGAATATAATGAGGGTCTGGATAAGCGAAAGGCCATTTATGTGGCTTATCCCCAGGCTGTTCCCCTTAAATATGCCATTGATCCGGCCGTCTGTCTGAAACTCACCAAGGATAAATGCGGTACCTGCGCCAAAGTCTGCCCTACA
>MGTJ01000161.1:1870-4074 GCA_001799395.1 Desulfobacterales bacterium RIFOXYA12_FULL_46_15
GAGGACAAGGAAGAAAACCTGACCCTGAACGTGGGCTCCGTAATCATGGCTGCGGGATTCAAACCCTTTGACCCCTCCAGGCTGGATAATTTCCAGTATTCAAATTTCCCCAATGTGCTGACCAGCATTGAGTTTGAAAGAATTCTGTCTGCGGGCGGCCCGACGCATGGCCATATTGAATGTTATCCGGATAAGGCTGAACCCAAAAAAATTGCCTGGCTCCAGTGCGTGGGGTCCCGGGATCAGAATAAATGCGGCAACAAATACTGTTCTTCTGTCTGCTGCATGTATGCGGTAAAAGAAGCCATGATGGCAAAAGATCATATTTCAGGCGAGTTTGAAGCCTCCATTTTCCTCATGGACATGAGAACCTATGGCAAGGACTTTGAAAAATATTATGAACGGGCCAGGACCCAGGGCGTAAAATTTGTCAGATCCAGGATTCATACCATTACACAGGATGAGAACCATAAACTTTTGTGCTCCTATGTGACCGAAGACGGGCGGATTGAAAAGGAAGTTTTTGACATGGTAGTGCTTTCCGTGGGCATGGAAACCCCTGCTGATCTGGCCGCTGTTGTGAGGGACATGGGGATTGAACTCAATTCCAATAATTTTGTGGTCACAAGCTCTTTTTCTCCGGTTGAAACCTCGCGTAAAGGATTTTATGTGTGCGGCGCACTCCAGGAACCCAAGGATATTCCCATGGCAGTCATGGAAGCCAGTGCCGCAGCCTGTGATGCCGGAACAAGCCTTTCTCCGTCCAGGGGGACCCTGACAAAGACCAGGACCTATCCGGTTGAAACCGATATCAAGGGCCAGGACCCCAGGGTCGGGGTGTTTGTCTGCAATTGCGGCACCAATATCGGCGGCATCGTCAATGTGCCGGAGGTGGCGGCCTATGCCAGGACCCTTCCCAATGTGGCCTTTGTGGAAGAGAATATGTTTACCTGTTCCCAGGACACCCAGGACAAAATGAAAAAGGTGATAGAGGAAAACAAGCTCAACCGCATCGTGGTTGCAGCCTGTACACCGAGAACCCATGAATCCCTGTTCCAGGAAACTTTAAGGGATGCGGGTTTGAATAAATATCTCATTGAAATGGCCAATATCAGGAACCAGTGTTCCTGGGTGCATTCAAAGGAGCCGGAACTTGCCACAAAAAAGGCCAGGGATCTTGTTCGTATTGCCGTGGCAAAGGCGTCGCTGATGCGGGCCTTGCCCCAGCCCTCTGTGGGGATTGTTCAGAAAGGCCTTGTCATCGGCGGAGGCATCGCCGGTATGACGGCAGCCCTGGGTCTTGCCCGGCAGGGTTTTTTCACCACCCTGGTGGAAAAAGAGGATGTGCTGGGCGGAAATGCCCGTCACCTCAATTATACCTGGAAGGGAGAACCCATTGCAAAGAATGTGGACGTCATGGTGAATGAAATAAAGGAGAATGCCCTGATAGAGGTCTTTACCGGCGCAACGGTCAAGGATACATCCGGGTTTATCGGAAATTTCAAGACTACGCTGTCCATAAACGGCAAGGACCGGAGCATTGATCATGGAGCCGTGATTATTACCACCGGAGCAAAGGAAAGAAAACCCGGCGAATATTTGTATGGCAAAGACGAACGGGTGCTGACCCATCTGGAGCTGGATCAAAAAATGGCCAAAGACGGTTCATTTATAAAAGCCATGAATGCAGCCGTGTTTATCCAGTGCGTGGGGTCAAGGGAACCTGAACGTCCTTACTGCTCAAAGGTCTGCTGTACCCATTCGGTGAAATCCGCCCTGAAATTCAAGGAAGGCAATCCTGATATGGATGTTTATGTCCTTTACAGGGATATCCGGACCTATGGCCAGCGGGAGGAGCTTTACAAGGAAGCCCGTGACAAGGGCGTCATCTTTGTCCGGTATGACCTGGATCATAAACCCCTGGTTCAAAAAGAAGGATCTGCCCTCTTTGTCACGGTCAGGGATCATGTGCTCGGGATGAACCTTTCCATAGAACCGGATCTCATTGTCCTGGCTTCAGCCATTGTGCCGGAAGGCAATGCAGCTCTTGCCCAAATGTTCAAGCTCTCCCTGAACGACGACCAGTTCTTCATGGAAGCCCATGCCAAATTAAGACCGGTTGATTTTGCTACAGACGGCATCTTCCTGGCCGGCATGGCTCATTATCCGAAACCGGTTGAAGAAAGCATTGCCCAGGCCAAGGC
>MGTJ01000161.1:4123-5177 GCA_001799395.1 Desulfobacterales bacterium RIFOXYA12_FULL_46_15
GACGGCGTGGTCTCCCAGGTCAACGAGGATCTTTGCCGCGGCTGCGGCGCCTGTGAAGAAACCTGTGCATTCGGGGCCATTACCGTCAATGTCCGCGAAGACGGCGTCAGGATTGCCAGTGTCCGGCAGGCCCTGTGCAAAGGGTGTGCTGCCTGTTCAGTCGCCTGCCCCACCGGTGCGGCCGGTGTTTTCCATTATAATAATGAGGTGCTGGCCATGATCGAAACAGCACTTGAATCATAGAAAGGATTCTGACATGTCAACAGAGTTTAATCCGCAGATCCTGACATTTGCCTGCAACTGGTGCTCCTATGCGGCAGCAGACCTTGCAGGCGTGAGCCGGTTCCAGTATCCGCCCAATATGAGAATCATCAGGGTCATGTGTTCCGGCGGGATCAACCCCAATTATATTCTGAAAGCCTTTGAAAAAGGGGCTGACGGTGTCCTGGTCTCGGGCTGACATATCGGTGACTGCCATTACCTGGATGGTAATGTAAAAGCTGAGAAGATGTTTAAGATGACCAGCGGTTTTTTAAATCTTTTGGGCATTGATTCGAAAAGAGTCCGGATCGAATGGATTTCTTCTGCGGAAGGAACCAAATTTGCAAAGATTGCAAACGAATTTACCGAAACCATAAAAGCCCTGGGGCCTGCCAATATCAAAAAGGTGGCCTGAAGGCAAATCATATGAAGAAGACAAGAGGAGAAATGATTGTGACAAAGGATATACTTGTCCTTGGCGGCGGCATCGCCGGGATCCAGTCCTCGCTGGATCTGGCGGAAATGGGGTTTAAGGTTTATCTTGTGGAGCGTCTTCCTTCCATTGGCGGGAAAATGGCCCAGCTTGACAAGACCTTCCCCACCAATGACTGCGCCATCTGAATACTTTCGCCCAAGATGCTGGATGTCGGTCGACATCCCAATATAAAGCTTCTGGCTTACAGCGAGCTTGAAAAATTGACCGGTGAAGCCGGGAATTTTACAGCCACGGTCAGAAAAAAAGTAAGATATGTGGAAGAAGACAAATGCACGGGCTGCGGTGCGTGCCGGGAAG
>MGTJ01000161.1:5285-7772 GCA_001799395.1 Desulfobacterales bacterium RIFOXYA12_FULL_46_15
ATCACTGCCGGGTATTGACCGGAAAAAAATGCGGAGTCTGCCAGAAAAAATGCCAGGCCGGAGCCATTAATTTTGAGCAGAAGGAAACCGTCCTGGAGCTGTCCGTGGGCGCCGTGGTTGTGGCCACAGGCTATGATGTGTTTGATCCTTCAAGGATCCCCGAATACCGGTATAAAGAGATCGACAATGTAGTCACGGCCATGGAATTTGAACGGTTCCTCTCTGCTTCGGGCCCCACGGAAGGTCATGTGTATCGTCCCAGCGACAGAAAAGTAAAGGCTGAAATTGCCGAACTTGAGAATAAAGTCAAAAAATCCTTGAAAAGTCTTGAAAAATTTGAAAAAGACCACGGGATGACCAGTGCTGAGTTCTATGCCGCCCATGAGAACGGCGGTTTGAATCTGACCGAAGCCCTTGAAAAGGACAGGGATAAATGGGTGGAACGCTATGCGGCCCATCTTGAAAACGAGACTCCCCTTCTGGCCCTGAAGGAAAAAGCCAGAGGGTTTTCCAGCGCAAAGAAACTGGCCTTTATCCAATGCGTGGGGTCGCGGGATTTGAGATTCTATCCTTTCTGTTCCGGCTATTGCTGCATGCATGCCATAAAAGAAGCCATCATTTCCCATGAGCATGACAATGACACCCACTCGGTGATTTTCGGCATGGATATACGGGCCGTGGGAAAAGGCTTTGAAGAATATAAGATCCGCGGGGGAAACAATTCCAATATTGTTTACAGGCGTTCCCGTGTGGCGGAAATCACAAAAGATGCAGATGAACGCCCGGTTGTGATTTATGAGGACACCAAAGAGCAGAAGGTCAAAAAAGAGGCCTTTGATCTGGTGATCCTGGCCACGGCCTGCGGACCGGTCAAAGGTGCGGAAAGGATCGCACAGACCCTGAACGTCGAAATGGACCGGTTCGGATTTTTTAAGACTGATCCGGCCAATCCCCTGGACACCACACGGGCCGGGGTTTTTGTCTGCGGGTGTGCCCACAGCCCCATGGATATTCCGGAATCGGTTGCCCAGGCAAGTTCTGCAGCCGCAAGGGCGGTCCAGGCTGTAATGAAAAAAAATGATAAAAAGGCATCATGAAGAAAGGTTGCCCCTTATGAATAAAAAGAATCTATCGCTTTATGAAGAACCTCGCATCGGGGTGTTTGTCTGTGACTGCGGCTCCAATATTGCAGGCCACCTCAATTGCTCTGATGTGGCTGAATATGCAAAAACCCTTCCCCATGTGGTGTATGCCAAGGAAAACCTGTATACCTGCTCTGAATCCGGGATAGGGGAAATCAAAAAAGCCATCAAGGAGCAGAATCTGAACCGGGTGGTGGTGGCTTCCTGTTCGCCAAGGACCCATCAGCCCCTGTTTTCAAGCTCCTGTGCAGAAGCAGGCTTGAATCCCTATCTTTTTGAAATGGTGAATATCCGGGATCAATGTTCCTGGGTCCACATGGGAAAAAGAGAGAGCGCCACCCAGAAAGCCAAGGAACTCATCCGCATGGGTGTTGCCAAGAGTGCAGGCCTTGAACCCCAGGAAGCCATTGAATCCTCCCTGATCCGCAGAATCCTGGTCATCGGCGGCGGGATTGCAGGGCTATCCGTTGCCCAGGCCCTTTCCGACATGAGCCTGGAAGTCATCCTGGTGGAAAAGACCCCGTCTCTTGGCGGTCTGTTGCAGCAGGTGCATCAACTGGATACAGGGAAAACGGCAAAAGAAACCCTTGATGAAATCATTAAAGATGTGGAATCCAGACCCAATATTACCATCCATACCTCGGCAACCATCAAAGAAACCGGCGGGTATATCGGCAATTTTGATATCAAGATCGACACCCCGTCCGGGCCCGTAGAAGAACAGGTCGGGTGTATGGTCGTGGCCACAGGAGCGGTTCCCCTGATCCCGGAAGGACTTTTCGGGTATAATGGCAGGAATGTGATCTCCCTCATGGAGCTGGAACAGAAACTGGTAAAAAACGATCTTTCTGCCAAACGCGTGGTGTTTATCCAGTGTGCTGGCGCAAGAACCAAAGAAAAAGAATACTGCTCCCGGATCTGCTGTCTCATCGGGGTGAAAAACGCCATGCTCATCAAGGAAAAATATCCCTTGATTGACGTGAGAATCCTTTACCGCGACATGCAGATGTATGGCACCTATAAAGAGCAGATGCTCTGGGATGCCAGGGGCAAGGGAGTCCGGTTCGACGTATACAGCCCGGAAAATGCACCTGTGGTGGAGGACGGAAAAATAAAATTTTTCCAGACCATTACCGGTAAAACCGTGGAGCTGGACACTGACCTTATAGTCCTGTCCACCCCCCTTGTGCCCAGAAGCGATGCAGCTTCCCTTGCCAATATGATGCGGGTGCCGACAGACCAGAACGGATTTTTCCTGGAAGCCCATGCCAAGCTCCGTCCCCTTGATTTTGCGGCTGACGGCGTTTTTGTCTGCGGTTCAGGGCGGTATCCGGCCACCTCCACG
>MGTJ01000161.1:7830-9102 GCA_001799395.1 Desulfobacterales bacterium RIFOXYA12_FULL_46_15
CCCCTATGAAGCCATTACCTTTGACCCGGAAAAACGCATCTGCAAAGTCAATGAAATCCTCTGCAAGGGATGCGGGAACTGTGCCGCTACCTGTCCGTCCCACAGTGCCCAGCTTCGGGGGTTTAAACCCGAACAGCTTCTGGCACAGATCGGGGCTGCATGAGCTGTGGTGAAAAAAGGAAAATGCCGGATACTGTCCGGCTTGAAATTGAATAAAACTAAAGAAACCGTTTAGATATATATAAGGAAAGAAACGAATGAACGACACTAATTTTGAGCCCCATATCGTCTGTTTTTTGTGCACCTGGTGAGCGTATGCCGCTGCTGACCTGGCTGGGGTCAGTCGTATGCAGTACCCGGCAAATATCCGGATCATCCGTGTCATGTGTTCCGGGAGCGTGTCCGCCCATCATATGCTGCGGGCATTTCAACAGGGTGTGGATGGCATTTTCGTAGGCGGCTGACACCTGAGTGAATGCAATTACCTGTATGGTAATTTTTCTGCTGAAAAAAGGGTGGCCGTTCTTTCCCGGATGCTGGATTTCTGTGGTGTGGAAAAAGAAAGGATCAGGGCCAGATGGGTATCTTCTGCCGAGGCGCCAGAGTTTGTTGAGGAGATCACTCATTTTATCGATGTCCTGAAAAAGCTTGGGCCTTCTCCATTGAAAAAAGAATCCGTCAAAATTGTTGCATAAGATGAATAAGGTATGTTTATGATTGATAAAATAAAACAAAAAATAAATGAGCTTCTTTCAGACGGATCGGTAAAAGGTGTTGTAGCTCTGGCCAATATGAACGGCCATGTGGCGCCCTGTCTTTTTCAGAAAGGGGACGATCTTGAAACGCTCAGTCTCGGAGACAGGGACATTGCCGGAGATGCAAGATATCCGCTCAACAAGATACTCATCACCATTGCACGGCAATATCCCGATGATACGTTCGGGGTCCTCACCCGCGGGTGCGATGAAAGAGGGCTCCATATCCTTTTCCGCCTGAACCAGTTGATGCCGGACAAGGTTGTGCCCATAGGGATTTCCTGCCCAAAAACCCTTGCCCTTCAATGTGAATGCAAAAAACCCTGGCCCGATGACATCACGGCTGGTGAAAAATCTGAGGGAATTGTGCAAAAACGGGTACAGGATGCCGAAGGCATGGATCTTAAAAAGCGTTTTGATTACTGGACAAACCAGTTTTCAAAATGCATCAAATGCTATGGGTGCAGGGATATCTGCCCCATGTGTTTTTGCAGGGAATGCAGCCTTGAATGTGAGG
>MGTJ01000162.1:0-133 GCA_001799395.1 Desulfobacterales bacterium RIFOXYA12_FULL_46_15
TAAGGGTCTTGAAATAGTCCAGCACCTCTTTGTAGGTATTGTAGATGGAGCGATGGCTTTCATCGACCACAATAAAATCGAAAAAGTGGGGGGACAGGGGCTGGGACTCATCCCGGATGATGTTGAGCATGGC
>MGTJ01000162.1:144-34890 GCA_001799395.1 Desulfobacterales bacterium RIFOXYA12_FULL_46_15
AGACATAGATGCGCCGGTCCTTGGTGATAAGCTTTTCTCCGGCATTGGGCCAGCGCGGTTCGTTTGGCAGATGCTCCTTAAAGGCTGCCAGCGCCTGTTCACGCAGGGCAACCCGGTCGACCAGAAAAAGAACCTTTTCAGCATGACCGGTCCGCATCAGGGCATCAACCAAAGCGATACAGGTTCGGGTTTTGCCCGTGCCGGTGGCCATTACCAGGAGAAAGTCGCGTTTCTTCTGCTCGATCCCTTCCAGCACTGCACGGATAGCCCGGAGCTGGTAGTCACGGCCTGCAATGGCGGTATTGATCAGTTCCTGGGCCAGGGGTTTTTTGTTGCGGCGGATATACAAAAACCGTTCCAGGTCGTCACGGACGGGAAATCCCACAACCTTGCGCGGCGGATAGTTGTTCAGGTCCCAGAAATAGATGTCGTGCCCGTTGGTATAAAAGCAGAACGGCAGTTCACAGCCCAACTGCTTTTGGATGTTGGTGCAATACTGCTTGGCCTGCTCGCGGCCGATGGCGGCGTCCCGGGTTGATTTCTTGGCCTCGACTACGGCCAGAGGTCTGCGGTCCTTACCGAGCAATACATAGTCGCTGAACTGATGTCCGCCATAGGGTGACAGACTCTCATTTACACTATCTTCAGATGGGACTAGAATATCAAATTCCTGCACGACCATTGAAAGGTCATCGACTTTCCAACCGGCATTCATGAGGTGTTTGTCTATCAGTTCTTTTCTGGTATCGGCTTCCGTTTTGTTCATAAATTAATGAATTGCATTGTATAAAGGCCTGTCAATGTTTCCCCCAACCCAAAGCTTTTGATTGGATTAAAGGTTTCATAGGATAGGGGCTTGCCTTTTGTCAACCAAAATATAAACCAAAAGATAAAGATATCTTAATCATTTTTTCGTGGTCTGGTCTGTCAACGCAATCGATTAAAGATCTGCTGTACCATCAGGACATCTATTTTATTTGTATCTGCAATATAAGATTTTCTTATTGACAGCAATAAAAGTTAGTTATAAAAGACATTTTAATTTATGATCAACTTAATGATCTTAAAATAACAAACCAAAGGAGATTGATGTGGAAAAAACAAATGTTGAGCGGATCAGGACAGGCAGGAACTGGAATTGTCTCAATACGGGAATTTTGCAAAAGACGGCGGCTGCGTTGACCTGGGGATATCTGATGGGGGTATGGATCATCTTCCCGGATCTTTTAACCGCTGAAGAGGAGAAAGAAAATAAATGGTTTGACCGCGTCAGGGTGAGCGGTTTTATAGAGGTTGAGGCAGGAATCAGTAAAATTGATTATGGAGATCCGGCAGAGGCGGACCGGAAAAAAAGTGATGCAGACCTGGCAAGTGCCGGCGTGGCAGTTGACGTTTCATTCTCACCATATGCAGAAGGCCATGTGCTGTTTAAATACGAGGATGATGATGTGTTTGTGGATGAAGGCTTTATCACTTTGACCGGTGCTGAAAAAATACCGGCCTATCTCATTGCCGGAAAACAGTACCTGCCCTTTGGAAATTTTGAAACTCATTTTATTTCCGATCCCATCACCTTGGAATTGGGTGAAACCAATGAGGGGGGAATGGTGATCGGGTATCGCCCGGTTCAGGATCTGGTGGATATCAATGTAAGCGTATTTAACGGAAAAACCGGCAAGGCCGGGTCGGATGATATCATTGAAAATTATACGGCCCGGGTGATGGTTACACCCCTTAAGACCATATCCTTGGGCACTTCCTATACTTCCAATCTGGCGGCTGCGGATTCTTTTTCAGATGAAATTCAGACCGGCCTTAAGGATTATGTCGCCGGCTGGAGCATTTTTATGACAGCCCTTTTATCCGAACGGTTTACAGTCTATGGGGAATACCTGGCAGCCCTTGAATCATTTGAACCCGGGGAAATTTATGATGCCACAGATACCGGGACCCGTAACCCCGGCGCCTGGAACCTGGAACTCGGATATGCGGTTACAGAGAATTTTCAGGTTGCATTGTGCTATGGCGGCTCCACTGACGGCGGTGCATTTCTTCCCCAAAAACGCTACGGAACGGTGGCAAACTGGGGCCTGTTTGAAAACACCAG
The DNA here is from genome assembly GCA_001799395.1 of Desulfobacterales bacterium RIFOXYA12_FULL_46_15. Lineage (GTDB taxonomy): Bacteria > Desulfobacterota > Desulfobacteria > Desulfobacterales > Desulfobacteraceae > Desulfobacula. The sequence goes on from MGTJ01000162.1 coordinate 2,252, forward strand.
CCTTGCCCTCGAATATCTGAGAACTGAATTTGAAGATGGTTATCAGACGGTTGATGCGGTGACAGTGCAGCTTGCCATTGAATTTTAAGTTCAGGGTGTACAGTTGGGACAGGCATCCACCTTGGCAATAAATTCTTTGAATTTTTTAAAGGTCTCTTTGTCCATGGCATGCTCCACCTGGCAGCCTGTCCTTTCTGCCGTTTCTTCGTCTATCCCGAGAATCCTGTGGAAAAAATCCTTTAAAAAGATATGCCGCCGCTCAATTTCCTGGGCAATTTTTTTTCCTTCAGTGGTTAAGGTGACATAACCGTAAGGTTCATAATCAATCAGATGATTATCAGCCAGTTTTTTTAACATCCCTGTGACGGATCCGCGTTTGATATCCATTTTATCGGCAATGTCCTTGGATCTGGCAACGGTTTTTGTGGTCTGAAGTTCGAGAATGATCTCAAGATAATCTTCAAGGCTTTCCGAGAGTTGATTATTTTCCTTCATTTGTTTTTCTCCATTGTTACAATACCGCCTTAATTTATAATTGAATACTAAGTAAGTCAAATATTTATTTTGCAAATTCATATAAGTTTTTAATTGACAGAAATAAAAGTTAGGATTATAAGACATTATTATTGAACAAATACTTAGTCTTCTATTAAAAATAAAATAAAGGAAACGGAAACGGAAATGGAAAGAATCAATCTAAGACAGATGAAGATAGGTCAGAAAGGAATTATTCGCCGTGTAAATGCCGGCAGTGAGCTGGGCAGGAGGATCAGGGATATGGGTCTGATCCCGGGCAAAGAAATCACGGTCCAGGGCAGGGCGCCGCTCTATGATCCGGTGTCCCTCAGGATCATGGGTTTTACATTAACGCTTCGCAACAACGAGGCAGACCATATCGAAGTGGAGGTATCATAAATGAATGCAACTGTTGTACTGGCAGGAAACCCCAATTCCGGGAAGACCACCCTTTTTAATGAGCTGACCGGAGGCCGGCAGCATGTGGGAAATTATCCCGGCGTAACTGTTGAAAAAAAACAGGGGACCTGTAAAACCGATACAGGCCGGTTTGAAATCGTGGATCTTCCGGGGACCTATTCCCTCACGGCCTATTCACTGGAAGAGGTGGTTGCAAGGGATTTCCTGGTCAATGAAAAACCGTCCATGATCATCAATATCGTGGATGCTTCCAACCTGGAGAGAAATCTCTACCTGTCGGTCCAGTTCATGGAAATGGGGCTGCCGGTCTGTATCGCGCTGAATATGATGGATGTGGCCAAAAAAAGGGGGATTGAGATCGATATCCAAAAGCTTTCCGGTCTGCTTTCCATCCCTGTTGTCCCCATTGTGGCCAGGGATGGAAAGGGAAAACAGGCCCTCATGGCCTCAGTTGCGGAAAATATCGGCCAAAGCCGGCAGCCTTTGAGAATTTCCTACGGCCGGGATCTGGATGCAGCCCTTGACGAAATGGAGGCCCTGATCCGGCCGGCAGAATTTCTGACCCGCTCGTATGATCCGCGGTGGACAGCGCTCAAATATCTGGAAAATGACCAGCAGGTGATTGACAGGGGCTATAAACAGGATAAGGCCACAGCCATGAAGCTTGACGCCGTTGTCCAGCGGGTGAGAACCCATATTGCCCATACCCTGGATACCCATCCTGAAGGTATTATTGCCGATCACCGGTACGGATATGTCCATTCTGTATTAAAACAGGGAGTAATCCGGTTTTTCCAGGATGAAAACAGGATTCAGGTTTCCGACAGGATCGACAGGATCGTCACTCACCGGTTCATGGGCCCGGTCATCATGGTGGCCATGCTCATGGGCCTTTACCAGTTTACCTTTACCTTTAGTACAATACCGGTGGCATGGCTGGAAAGTTTTTTCGGCTGGGTATCGGCCATGGCAGAGCAGGCCCTGCCGGAGGGGATGGTGAGATCCCTCCTTGTTTCAGGGATCATTGACGGCATGGGCGGAGTCCTGGGCTTTGTGCCCCTTATCATGTTCATGTTCTTAGGCATTGCCTTTCTGGAGGATACCGGGTATCTGGCCCGCATGTCCTTCATGCTGGACCGGATATTCAGGATGTTCGGTCTTCACGGGTCTTCCGTCATGGCCTTTATCGTATCCGGCGGCATCGCAGGCGGATGCGCAGTTCCCGGGGTCATGGCAGCCCGGACACTGAAATCTCCCAAAGAGCGCCTGGCCACGCTTTTAACGGTTCCCTTCATGAACTGCGGGGCAAAACTGCCGGTGTTCGCCCTTCTGGTGGCTGCTTTTTTTGCCGAAAGCCGGGCTGAGGTCATGCTCCTGATCACCCTGATTTCATGGACCGGAGCCCTTCTGGTGGCCTGGTTCCTGAGATCCACCCTGATCCGGGGTGAATCCACACCCTTTGTCATGGAACTGCCGCCTTACCGGCTGCCCACCCTGAAAGGGCTTTTCATCCATACCTTTGAAAGAATCATTCAGTACGTGAAAAAGGCGGGAACGGTTATTCTTTTGATCTCCATCATTCTCTGGGCCATGATGACCTTTCCCGGTTTGGATGAAACCCGGACAAAGGAATTTGAAGACCGGCGAAGCACCATCGTATCGGGCCTGTCACAGGAAACCGCGGACGAGATCATGACTCAGAAGGACGAAAAGCTGACCAAGCCCATGTTGACGGTAAAGGAGAACCTGTTACAGGTTGACCGTGACCAGGCCCGGGAAGCATTGGAAAATTCCGTGGCCGGTCGCATGGGAGCGGCTCTTGAAAGCATTACCCGGTTTGCAGGCTTTGACTGGCGGACCAATATCGCACTTGTAGGCGGATTTGCCGCCAAAGAGGTGGTGGTGTCCACCCTTGGAACGGCCTATTCCCTGGGGGAAGTGGACCCCGAGGAAACCGCTTCCCTGTCCGGAAGGCTGAAAACAGCTGAAGGCTGGGGACCCTTAACCGCCTTCAGCCTGATCCTGTTCACCATTTTTTATTCACCCTGTTTTGTGACCGTGGTCTGCATTGCAAAGGAAACAGGATCATGGAAATGGGCCGCCTTTTCCATGGTTTTCAATACCTGTCTTGCCTTGCTCGTATCCACTGTTTTTTACCAGATCGGCAGCCTTGTGCTTGCCTGAAAAAGGAGGTTTGATGATGGAAAATATTATTGTCGGTATCATTGTGGCCGGAGCAGTCGGCTTTATGGTTAAACGGTTCGTGGATATCTGGAAGGGCAAAAAATCCTGCGGCTGCAGCAACGGGTGCTCGTGCGCCGGGGGATCATGTTCTTCCCCGGACCCGTTTTTGAAAAAATAAGAGCGCCCTGATTGATTAACAGCCGTCCGCTCTTATCTTTTAAAATAACACGGCATGACAGGAGAAAATGCAGAGCTGTCATGCAATTGAGTTTATTCGGAGGTGATTATGAAACCATATGTGAAAAATAAGGCAGCCATGTGCTGCGCCCTTGGAAAAAAACGGATGATGGATGCCCTCAGATCCTGTGATTACTGCACCAACAGCCTTGAGGAACGCAGTGAATGCTATAGGGCCGTTGCCAAGGATACCGGCCTTCGCACCAAAACCTGTATACTGATGTAAGATAACCCAATCCGGTTCGGGACTATACCGGGAGAATCCGGCCTTGAAGAAGGCCTGCATCTCCCGGTTTTTTATTTTACAGCCGTAAAGGACGGCTGAATCCGGCCACCCGATTATAACTCCGGGACATTTTAACAAGTTTGCGCATGAAGAATATGGACCTCATTATCAAGTCTGTCCGCTAATAAATCCCCGGTGACCTCAAGATCATATCGGGACTGGAGATTTAGCCAAAACTGGGGAGCCATATACGGCTTTCATCCAGACAGCCGTCATTTTTTCGCTAAAGAGATAAAAAATGATGGCCAGTGATTCATACTCCGGTCTTTGGCATATTGAAACGGCTATTCCTGCCGCTTCTTCAGGCGGATACCCGTAAACCCCGCATGAAATAGCGGGAAACGCAATGGATTTACACGCATGGGAAATCGCCAGGTCCAGGCTGCTGCGGTATGCTGAAGCCAGAAGCGTTTCAGAAGGGGTATCGATCCCGTATCTGGGTCCCACAGTATGAATCACATATTTTGCCTTCAAATTCCCGGCTTCAGTAATTCTTGCTTCTCCTGCCGGGCATCTTTCCCCGTTTATGGCTTTGACCTTTTTGCATGCCTCAAGCAATTTCGGACCGGCGGCCCTGTGAATGGCGCCATCCACCCCGCCGCCGCCCAGCATTACGGAATTGGCTGCATTGACAATGGCATCCACATCAGCCTTTGTGATATCGCCCAGAATTATTTTTATGGTGTTCATATATCTCTCCCCCTTAAGCGATCAATAGATCCCGGCTATGGATATATTTGATTCTGCCGGAACTGTCAAATCGGAAAAGATTTCATTCCCGGTGCTTTGTGAATCCCGGGTTGACAAAAAGGCGCTTCCTGTCTTATATCACATGATATTTTCAGTGATGTGGCTTTTGCATTTTTATAAATTGTTTTTAAAATTCATTAACCCGGAGTTGTTACTATGAAAACAAGCCTTTTGTGTATTCGAAAATTCATATTTTTGATCCTGCCGGTATTGTTCGCTTTGGGCCTGACCGTTCATGCAGAGACGCAAACCCATTCCAGCGTCAAGGGCGGATCAGACGCGATTCAGTGTACAATCCTGTTTTTTAATGACATCCACGGGCATCTCAAGCCTTTTCAGGCTAAGGAACAGGGACAGAAGATAGAAATGGGCGGGATCGCCCGGATAGCAGCTTTGGTTGAGAATATCCGTGCGGAAAATAATAAAAAAAATATTCCGACATTTTGCCTCCTGGCCGGGGATATTCTTCAGGGACCGCCCATGTCCACCGTTTTCAAGGGGGAGCCTGATGTAAAATGTTTTAATCAAATGGGAATCAATGCCATGACCATTGGGAACCATGAATTTGATTTCGGTCTGGACAATTTATTAAAGCTTAAGGATGCAGCGGCATTTCCGTTTCTCAGTGCCAATATCTATCTGAAAGCTACCGGGGAAAGGCTTTTTTGTCCCATGGTTGCAATACCCCTGGCACCAGGGATTGATCTGAACATCATCGGGGTGACCACGAATGAACTTCTGTTTACCACTCACCCGAAGAACACCACTGATATCTACGTTCAGGACCCGGTGGAAGCAGTTCAGGCAGTATACCAGGCCGTGGAAGGAAAAGGGCCCGTGATCCTGCTGTCCCATAACAAGGCTGCCGAAGACAAAGCGATTGCCAGAAGATTACCCGGTCTCTTCGCCATTATCGGCGGACATGATCAGATTCTGCTGAATCCCCCTGGAATGGAAGGTTCCGTACCTATGTTCCAGGCCTTTGAAAAAGGAAAATATTTAGGACGGATTGACGCGATTGTGGACCCGTCCACCAAGCACGGTGAAATAACCCGATGGAATTACACGGCCATCACCCCGGAAATTCCGGAAAACACTGAAGTGGCTGCTGTTGTGATGGAGTATGACAATCAACTGGATAAGAAATTTCATGAAGTGATCGGGGAAGCTTTTGTTTATTTAAATGGTGACCGTGGGACGGTCCGGTATCAGGAGACCAACATGGGAAACCTGATCACGGACATAATGAAGAATTTCTCCGGTTCGGATATTGCCCTTCTGAACGCCGGAAGTATTCGATCCGGCATTGACATAGGCCCCATCACCCTGGAGGAGGTTTATACGGCTTTCCCGTTTGAAAATGAACTGGTAGTGGTGAATATCTCAGGAGCGGATCTCCTGGCTGCCCTCACCCGCGCGGTCAAAGGAAGCCCGGCTGACGAAGACGGAGGATTCCTGCATGTTTCAGGGATGACCTTTAAGATAAAAAATGCCAGGCCCCTGGATATCATGATCAACGGCCTCCCGCTGGACCCTGCCGCCACATACCGTACTGCTGTTTCCGATTTTATAGCCGGCGGCGGTGACGGATATACCCTGTTCCGGGATAAAATCCCTTACCGATCCGGCTCCATGATCCGGGAACTCGTGGTCCAGGCCATCCGGAATCAGAAAGCCGTTTCACCGGCCACAGATGGCCGGATTGAGCGGCTGGACAAAATTTAGCTGGACAGGTTTAAAATATGGTTTTCTTCATAGGTATGAAGTGGATAGCTACATCACCCGGGAGCTTATACTCCAAACGCTCTTCACCGATATAACCGCAAGCACGATAGAGTCTATGGCCGGGAAGCGTTGCAACCAACTCTGTGGAATGAAACCCATGTTCCAATGCCTCAGATTCACACAATTCGATAAGACGGCGACCAATACCGAGCCTGGCCCAACCGGGTTTTACAAAAAACGCTCTAATTCTTGCAGATTCAGTATCGGGGTCAAGAAGTTCAGGCTGCCGGCCAGCCTGCCGGTCACCGCCAAAGAGCGTTTTCCTTTTGCTCCAGCCGCCACAGGCGATAATTTCAGATTGTGCTTCCACAACAAAATAGGTTTTGTCGTTAATAAGTGCGGTATCAAGGCCGAATGCACTGCCAAGGGCTGCATTTCTTTGAGATTCAGTGTAATCATTGCTGCCCAGGCCGTGGACGGATTCAACGATTATGGCCTTAATGGTTTCAATATCCGCAGATGTGGCTTTGCGGTAATTAAATTGAGATGATTTAGTATTCATATTTTGTGATATACCTTAACCAATAGTGTTTTTTTAATGGTCCAGCATTGCAAGAAATAGATCAGGATAAATCACTGAACATATATCCGGCAGTGCTGAACAGCTTGTTCCGGCGAGCAGGATTGATTCGGCGGCTTCCATGCGGATTACAGGGCTTCAAGCCTTGTCTTGACGGCATGGAGCCTGTTTTTTTCATCAAGAATCAAGGCGTGGGCGGTTTTTAAATCGACACACTCAAACCAGAGGGTATCTCCCGGGGTGGTCTGGGCCACAAGAGGCAGGTCTGAGGAAATGACGGTGGCAATTTTGGCATACCCGCCCACGGTCTGCTCGACCAGGAGGATAATGGGCTGTTCATCAGCCGGGATCTGGATGCTGCCGGGCATGGAAGGCTCCGATACAATGCTTTTGGGCATGCCTTGTTTAATGGAGATGGGATTCCCCTGGAGCCGGTAGCCCATGCGGTCCGCTTTGACGGTGACACTATATTCGGATTGAAAAAGGGTTTTAAGACCAGTATCAAAATATTCAGCCTGGGGTCCGGGGATGGCCCGGATGACAGCTTCGGACGGATACGCGGGAATGAAGGATTCCGGGATGGCCCGGACACGGGTTAATAACGGGAAATCCCCGGTTTCAAGCACATCCTCTTTTTGAAGGGGCCGTCCTTTAAAACCGCCTATTTTCCCGCCCACATAGGTGGAAAAGCTGCCCATAATTTCCGGAACCCTGATCCCGCCGCCAAAGGCCAGGTAAGCCCGGCACCCGGCCTGAACCTGGCCGATGGTGACAAGATCTCCGGGCCTGACCCGGATGGAAGTCCATTGCTCCACCGGGCTATCATTGACACGGAGTCCCATTTTGGCCCCGGTCAGGGCAATGTCCATTTCTTTTTTGATTTCAAGGGAGGGCCCCATAACCGTCAGTTCCATGACCGGTGTATTGTCAGGGTTGCCCACCAGGAGATTTGCCAGAGTAAAGGCAAAGGCATCCAGAACGCCTGAAACAGGAATGCCCATATTCTGGAATCCGAACCTGCCCCTGTCCTGGATGGTGGTATAACCTCCGGGAGAAATGACTTTTACGGCAGTCATGACCTGTCCTCCTTTTCCTTTAGCCTTGCATATTCCTCCGGGGAAACGGGTATAAACCTGATCCAATCCCCAGCCTGGTAAAGAAAGGGGTTTTCCCGCCGGGGAGCAAACAGGGTCAAAGGGGTTCTTCCGATGATCTGCCATCCGCCCGGGCTGGCAATGGGATAAATACCGGTCTGGTTGTTGGCAATGCCCACAGACCCCTGGGGCACAACCATGCGGGGGGTTTTGAGCCGCGGGGTGAATAATTTTTCGTCCAGTCCGCCAAGAAAGGGAAACCCCGGGGTAAAGCCGACCATATAAATCAGATAATCCGGTGCAGCATGGCGCTTAATCACCTCTTCAGTGCTGAGACCCGCGGTTTTTGCAACCGTTTCTATATCAGGTCCAAATTCTTTGCCGTAACATACCGGGATGTCAACCCGTTTGAAGGGTCCGGCGTCTTCATCCAAAACAGCGGTGTCAAATTGCTCGATAAAGTTTACCAGTTTTTCTGGCCGGGTTTTCAGGGGCTCATACACCAGCAGCAAAGACCGGTAGGTGGGGATGATCTCAATCACCCCGTCCGGAGGTGTTTTTTTTACCGCTGCCGCCACAGATCTGACCCGGGCATTGACCGCTGGATCAATGCCTTCCCCGAATTCAACGATTAGGCCTGTGTCTCCTGCCAGGCGCCAGACCCATGGCATTTCTTGCTTTTTCCCCATGGTTAAAGCCTGTCTCCCACGGATTTTACGGTGATATTATGGGTTTCAAGGGTCTGCCGGATGGTTTTGACAAGATCGACGGCTTTGGGGTTGTCTCCGTGGACACACAGGGTCCGGACTTCAAGGGGCAGGCGGGTTCCGTCCACGGCTTTGACAAATCCGTCGGCCATGTCCAGGGCCCTTTTGGCCACCTGCGTTGGATCGGAAATGACGGCGCCGGCCTCTTTTCTCGACAAAAGGGTCCCTTCCGGGGTATAGGCCCTGTCCGGGAAGGCTTCATAGACCACCCTCAGCCCCAGCTCTTCTCCGACCCGGCGCATGGTTTCCCCTTTTTTTCCGGCCAGGGCGACAAAATAAAGATCAGGGTCAAGACTCAGGATACCCTGGGCAATGGCCATGGCAATGGTTTTGTTTTCAACGGCATCCAGATAAAGGGCTCCATGGGGTTTGACGTAGGCCAGCCGAGTGCCGTGAACCTTGCAGAAGGCCATGAGGGCCCCCACCTGGAAAATCAGGGATTGTTTGATTTCTTCATTGGTCAGGGCCATGCTCCGGCGGCCGAACCCCTGAAGATCCGGGTATCCGGGGTGGGCCCCGATGCTGACCTTGTTTTCAACAGCCAGCCGGACCGTTTTGTCCATGACCATGGGATCTCCGGCATGATAGCCGCAGGCAATATTGGCCGAACTGATATACTGCATCACGCTTGCATCCATTCCAAGGGTATAAGCCCCGAAGCTCTCCCCCATATCACAGTTCAAATCAATGGTTTTCATAATATCCACCTAAATGTGTTTATTGAGTTGTGGCCATCAGTTCCGGCAGGTATAAGGCGATTTTGGGAAAAACCGTTAAAATCGCCGTGGTTAACAGCATCAGGAAAAAGAAGGGCAGGGCATATTTTGCGATTGTCATGATAGGCTCGCCGGTCAGCCCCTGTATGACAAAAAGGTTAAACCCCACGGGCGGGGTGATCTGGCTGATTTCCACCATGAGTACCAGGTAGATCCCGAACCAGATGGGGTCAAACCCGGCGGCCAGGACCATGGGAAGAGCAATGGGAAGGGTCATGACCACAATGGAAAACCCGTCCAGAAGACAGCCCAGTACAATGTATACACAGCCCAGAAGAATCATCAGCATATAGGGTGACAGGTTCATCTGGGTGATGGACTGGGTGATGGCAGCAGGAATCCCCAGAAACCCCATGGTCCTGGATAAAAAGCCTGCGCCCACCACAATGAGCATGATCATGGCATTGGTTTTGACTGCCCCTTTCAGACATTCAAGGCAAATCCCAAAGGTCATCTGCTGGTTGAGAACGGCAAAAATGAATGCCCCCAGAACCCCGATGGCTGCAGCTTCCGTGGGAGTGGCAAACCCCCCGTAGATGCTGCCCAGTACTGCCAGGATCAGGATCACAATGGGCGCAAGATCTTTGAGCCCGGAAATGCGGTCTGCCCAGGAATAGGTGTCCTGGGTCCTGGGCGCAATCTCCGGATTTCTGATGCCCCGGTAGATGATATAGACGCAATAGATCCCGGCCAGAAGCAGACCCGGCAGAATCCCGGCCATGAACATCTTTCCGATGGAAACTTCGGCCTGGATGGCATAGACGATCATGATCAGGGAAGGCGGTATTAAAAACCCCAGGGTTCCGGCACCGGCCAGGGATCCCATGGAGAGGCTTTTGTCATATCCGAGTTTTTCAAATTCCGCCAGGGTGATCCGTCCCACTGTGGCTGTCGTGGCCGCACTGGAACCGGATACGGCGGCAAAAAGCGTACAGGCCACGATATTCATGAGCAAAAGGCCGCCTGGAAGACGGTAGAGCCAGGGGACAAGCGCCCTGAACAGTTTTTCCGAAATCCCGGAGCGGTACAGGATCTCACCCATGAAGATAAACAGGGGAAGGGCCACATATTCCCATTTTTCAATGGTGGCCCACAAAGATGAGGCCATATTGTTGCCGGCCGGGAGGGAAGAAAAAAAAGTCATACCCACAAACCCGACAATAAAAAGGGAAAAACCGACCCATACCCCTGCGGCCAGTGTTAAAAAAAGAACGCCAAAGATAATGACAGACATGAACAGGAATTCTGTTTCCATTACACCACCTCCTCTTTGGTTTTGATGGCGGCAAAGGTCTTAAGGCTGGTGGCAAAGAGCTGGATAAAAAAACAGCCCGCCCCCGCGAGCATGACGGTCTGGGGAATCCATAAGGGCGTATTGGTCAGGGTTCCTGAGGTTGATTCATAACGGATGGCGGACTGGACCATTTTAAACAGATACCACCACAGATATCCCATGAAAATTGTTGTGATTGATGCTGAAATAAAGGTCGTAATTCTTGCCGCAAGCCCGGGCAGAAATCCCAGAACCAGGGTGATCCGGATATGGCCTTTTTCCCTGAGGCAATATCCTGCGCCCATGAAAATAATGGCGGCAAGGCCATAGGCGCTGTATTCGTCGGCTATCAGGGTTGTTTTTTCAAACAGGTTCCATAAAAAAATTTCAATCAGAATCAGGAGGGTCATCAGCCCCAGGATGGCAGCGGAAACGGTTGCCATCCAGTCACTTAATCCATCGGAAAATTTTATAAGTTTATTCATATTATCACCCGGGCTTGAGATAAAGGGTTAACGGCCGGTTATCCTGTAATATTCCGTCAGGATTTTCTGGGCATCGGCTCCGGCTTTGGTGGCCCATTCAGCCCTTAATTTTTCGCCCACGGCATTGAGTTCGGAACGAAACTGTTTGCTCACAGGGCTTACGGTCATTCCGTTTCCAATCAGGGTAGCATGGCTTTTCCGGTCCATATCACCAGCCAGGTTCCACATTTCATCTTCCATTTGAGCAGCAATTTCCAGCACAACGACCTGGGTGTTTTTATCCAGCTTATTCCACGCATCCAGGTTGACGTTTATCATGTTGACAGGACCTACAATATTGATGGGGGTGAAAAATTTGAGTACTTCCCATGCCTTTGCATCCACACCTGAAACCGAAGACGTATACATGGAATCCAGAAGACCTGCCTTCATGGCCGGATAGACTTCCGAGAAGGGCATTTTCCGGGCCGCAATACCCGTGGCTTCACCAAAGGTAAGGCCGGTGCCGTCGTATACCCTCATCTTGAGCCCTTTTAAATCAGATTCTGATTTTACGGGACGCTGGGTATAAATGCCGGAAAACGGCCACACAGATGTATAGAGAGTCATCTGGTTGAATTTTTTCAGGTTTTCTGCATACACCGGTTTTGCCAATTGATACAAAAGACGCTGTTCAAAGGTATTGGTGGAAATAAAAGGCTGGGCCGTCAATGCCAGTACCGGGGCATCCCCCTCCACCATGCCGGTGGGAATCTCGGCAACGGCCACCTGGCCTTCTGCAACGGATTTTAAAAGTTCAGGGCCCTTGAACCCGAGCGCTGCACCGGGATGGAGCACAATTGCCAATTCCCCGCCCGTGGCTTTGGCCACTTCATCTGCAAATTTTTGTGCCCCTTCGGTATGGAAATTACCGGCAGGATAATTCAGGTGCAGATCCCATTTTGTCTTAGCCATGGCAGTGGAATAAAGTGATAAAGCAAACATCAAACCCGTTAATCCAATTAACAATTTTTTCATTTTGGTTCCCCTTCCTTAGATTATGTTGATATTATAAGGCCTTCCAATCAAAGGTGCGTTTTTTTACAATGTCATAAAAATAATGATCCTTTGTCTGAAAGTCTCAATGTGGTCCTGCAACAATTGTTTCAGCATTGGTTTATCTTTCCGGGCCAGGCTTTCGATGATCTGCTCATGTTCCTGTACAACGGATTTATAATGGAGTTCCAGTGATCTTGTCGGGCCTATGATATTGTTATAGGACAGGTAAGACAGCCTTTTGGCGTCTTTTCTCACATCATTCACAGCCCGGATCAGGAACTCATTCCGGGAGCTTTGTGCAAAATTCATGTGAAATTCATGGTTTGCTTCCACCAGGTCAAAAACATTATTTGAAAAGATGGCTTTTTTAACTGCTTCATTTGAAACCTGCATTTTTTCGATAAAGGCTGAACAATCTTTCATTACGGCCACATCAGCGACGCCGAATTCAAAGAGATGCATGCTTTCAAACATGGCTTTGGTATTCTGAAGCGTTATGGGTCTGACAATAACCCCTTTATTGGGTTGTGATTCAATCATGTTTTCACCCTGAAGCCGGACAAGGGCTTCACGGACAGGAGTTCTCCCGATTCCCAGTTCTTCTGCTATCAGGTTTTCTTCAAGATACTGGCCGGGTTGATATTCCAGGCAGATAATTTTTCTGACAATGGTCTCATATGCTATGACAGCCAAAGGTTGTTTCGGGATTTTCTGAATTTTTGCCAAAGCTGTCATAGGGTGTACATCCTTTATTATATGGTTTTTAATGCTGATTAAAATATACTTGACATAGATTAAAAATATATGTCAAGTATATTTTTAAAAATATTATAATGCTCAAACCTAAAAAAGGAGGGAATCATGAGTGACACAAAATATGAGGTCCTGTCACCGCTCATGGGAACTTTTTATCGTGCCTCAGCCCCGGACAACCCGCCCCTGGTGGAGGCCGGCCAGAAAATCAAGGCTTCGGATGTTTTATGCGTCATTGAATCCATGAAAATATTTACAGAACTTCGCAGTGAATATTCCGGGGTAGTAAAAGAAATCCTGGTGGAAAACGAAGACCCGGTCATGAAAAAGCAAGTCCTCATGATCATAGAAAAACAATAGGATGACCGTGAAAGGAAGAGACCATGCCGTTTAAGCGTATCCTGATCGCCAACCGGGGCGAGATTGCCTTAAGGATCATCCGCGCCTGCAAAGAAATGGGGATTGAAACCGTTGCCGTTTATTCCGATGCAGACAAGGACAGCCTCCATGTCAGATATGCGGATGATGCCGTCCATATCGGACCGGCATTAAGCTATAAGAGTTATCTGAATATGGATAAAATCATGGCAGCGGCCAGAGAGGCAAACGCAGACGCCATCCATCCCGGGTACGGATTTTTATCTGAAAATGCCGCTTTTGCAAAGGCATGTGAGGATGCCGGCATCACCTTTATCGGACCTTCTGCAGAGTGCATTGCAAGATCAGGAAACAAATCATCTGCCCGGAAGACCTTGACCGGTCTTGGCATTCCCGTTATTCCCGGGAGTGAGGATATCCTTGCCTCGCCGGACAGGGCCTGTGACCTGGCGCAAACCATCGGATTTCCCGTGATTTTAAAAGCTTCCGGCGGCGGCGGGGGCCGGGGCATGAGAATTGCTCATACTCCGAAAGAACTGGCAGAGGCCTTTTGCCTGGCATCGGGGGAGGCAAAGGCCGCCTTTGGCAATCCTGATATTTATCTGGAAAAATATATTACAAACCCTCGCCATATTGAAATCCAGATCCTGGGGGACAAGTCTGGCAATTATATCCACCTGGCGGAAAGGGAATGCAGTATCCAGAAGCGGTATCAGAAACTCATTGAAGAAGCTCCTTCCTCCTTTGTGGATGGCGACCTTAGGGCCGAACTCGGGAACACCGCCATCACCATTGCAAAGGCCCTGGGCTATACCAATGCAGGCACCATTGAGTTTTTAGTAGACAAGGACAAAAACTTTTATTTCATGGAAGTCAATGCCAGGGTCCAGGTGGAGCATCCTGTCACGGAGATGGTCACCGGCATTGATATTATCCGGCAGCAGATCCTGATTGCCGCAGGCAACAGGCTTTCCCTGAAACAGGAAGACATCGTTCCAAGGGGCTGGGCCATGGAATGCCGGATCAATGCCTCAGACCCGGATGATGATTTCATGCCGTCTCCGGGGAAAATCGAATCCATTGTATTTCCCGGCGGGCCAGGGGTCAGGATCGACACCCATATCCATGAAGGCTACATGGTTGGCCCTTTTTATGACTCCCTCATCGGCAAGCTCATTGTCTGGGACCAGGACCGGCCTTCTGCCATACGCCGTATGAAACGGGCCCTGGATGAATTTGACATCAGGGGAATTCAAACCACCATTCCGTTTTTTAGAAAGATTTTCCAGAATCAGGCATTTCAAAAAGGTGATATTGATACTCATTTTCTAGACAATATGTAATCTTATCTTAAGGAGGCAGCCATGACTGGCAGTATCCGGCTCCAGGACATGACCTGGGAAGAAGTTCGGAAAGCAGTTGAAAAAAGCTCAAAAACAATCCTTCTGCCCTTTGGCAGCACTGAACAGCACGGGCCTCACCTGCCGGTAGGGACAGACACCCTGGTGGCCGTCACCCTGGCCGAAGATGCGGGGCAGAAAACCTCCGTCCCCGTGGCACCGCCCCTGTGGTTCGGATGGAGCCCCCATCACATGATCCTGCCCGGAACCATCACCATCCGCCCGGACCTCTTGGCTGAAATTGCCTTTGACATTATTTCTTCCCTTCACCACCACGGGTTTGAAAAATTTGTCCTCATCAACGGGCACCGCATTGTCAATATTGCCTGGCTCCAGATGGCCGGCGAACGGGCCAAACGGGAACTGGGCGTCAAGCCGGTTATTTTCGACCCGGCTTATATGTCCAAATCCATTATTGCCTCCCTGGGCTGGGGACAGGTGGGGCATGCCGAAGAAATCGAAACTTCCCATATGATGTACCGGTACCCGGACCTGGTGAAGATGGACCGGGCCATTGACAATCCCCATAGGCCGAAGCCATTATACAGTGTGGACCCTTCCTATGAAGGAGATACCCTTTGCTATGTTCCCAGCAGCCCGGAAGAAATGAGAGCTGCCACCCTGAAATCAGGCGGAACCTCGGGCGAGCCCTCCAAGGCATCGGCCAAGGGAGGGGAATGTTATCATGACCATCTGGTTTCCCGGCTGGTTGAGATCATCCGGATGCTTCAAATGGAAAAATTTTGATGATGTTCGCGCCCTTACCCGAACGGGTTATGCAAACTTTCTTATGGTAAATATCCAGTTATTTTTATTGTTTTTTGGGTCTGACCGGTTTTAATAAAGACAACATCAGAAGCCCCAGGGCGCTGACACCCAGGAAAAGCCGGAAGGGCAAATTGTAACTGCCGGTGCCGTCAAAGAGAAACCCTGTTAAAATGGGGCCTGCGGCACCGCCGGCAGTGCCGAAAAACACCACCAGGCCGAAAAGTGCACCATGGGAAGCAGTCCCGAAAAGTTCGGCAACAATGGGTGAAATCACGGTAAAAAAACCACCGTGGGCAAGACCGTAAATACAGGCAAAGACATAGAGTTTCCAAAGGCTGTCTGCGGTCTGAAGCCACAGGAGGCTGGTCAGGAGGAGCAGAAGGGCCAGGATCATGGTTCGTTTTCCCCCGATCCGGTCAATGATCATACCGATGATGAACCTGCCGGCCATACTGATTCCGCCAATGGCGGAGAGAATCCCGGCAGCCTTGTGGGCTGAAATGCCGATATCCCTGCCATGCGGGACAATATGCACGATGATGCTCATGAGGCAGGAGACAACGGTCAGGTTCATGATGCACAGAAGCCATAACTGGTATGTCCTGGATGCCTCGGCAAAGGACAGGTTCCCGTCCGGAGGCCGGACAATCCTGCCGGGGGTTGCCTGAACCGTATAGACAAGCACGGCCGGTTCTTTTTTTAAGAATTGTGCAATGGCCATAAGAAAGACCAGAGCAATGGCGCCCAGCATCATGCCGGCGTTTCGCCATCCAAACCCTGAGATGAGAAAACTTGTCAGGAGCGGAAACAAAAATTGCCCGGCACCGGTGCCCACCTTGACGATTCCGGTCATGGTCCCTCTTTTGGCCGGGAACCATCTTGCAATGGTGGTCAGGGGAATGACATCAATTGAACTTAACCCGATGCCGAACACCAGGCCGAAATACAGGTATAATTCCAGGATGGTATCCATCCCGGACATGAGCATGTATCCGATCCCCATGAGAAAGGCAGCCGCCGACACGATGACCCTGGGTCCGATCCTGTCGTTCAATCTCCCGACATAAACGGCAAACAAACCTGAGATAAAAAAGGCGGCCGCAGATGATCCTGAGATAACCGACCTTGGCCATCCGAATTCGGTCATCAGGGGATTGAAAAACACGCCATAGGAAATATACACCCCGACACCAATGGCCTGGATACTGAAACAGGCGCCGACAATCATGCTTGATATGCTGGAATTTTTTTCTTTTAATGAATTCATGGTGATATCTATACAGGATTATGGGCCGAGAATCAATCTTTGGGGGTCACAGTCCTCTCTTAAGATTTTCAGTTCCGTTTCAGTGGGCGGATCAGCCTCGGAAGCCTTTGACACATCCATTTTAAATTCCGTGTTAGAAAGGATGTCATCCTGGGTAATCCCTGGATAAAATTTGTCCAGGTACATCCTGCCCGTATCCTTGTCAAAGCGCATCACGCCGAGATTGGTGACCACGATGCTGACCCCGCCGGGACGAAGGCCGGCTTTTTTCCGTGTATCGCCGCCGGCCAGCTGCCCGGGGCTGGTGAGATAATCCAGTTTCCTGACAAATTTTTGCCGTTCGTGTTGCATAAATGCAATGCAGCGGGGGACAAAGCTGAGCACATCACACCCGCCGCCGCTCCCGGGAAAGCGAATCCTGGGGGATTCATAATCTCCGATACAGGTGGTGTTCAGGTTTCCGTAAATATCGATCTGGGCTGCACCTAAAACGGCAATGACCTTGTCGCCTGTTATCCGGTTCTGCATGGTGGCAAAGGCATCTGCCAGACTTGAATTTGCTGCGGCCCGGTACATGATGCGGGGGTCGGCAACGGCAAAGGGGATTTCCTCCAGAAGGGAATCCATGGCACCGGTTTCAAAGAAAATAACACTGTCCGGTGCATTGATTTTTTTGGCAGCCATGGCAGCCAGCATTGAAATGCCGGTGCCGCTGAAAACGATATCGTTGTTCTTGATTTCCCTGGCTGCCATAATGGTCATGATTTCTTTGGGTGTATAGGCTGGGGCTTTGTTCATATCAATCCCTTTTCATATTAACGCTGTAACCGGTTTCCGGGTCTGCTGCAATGGCCCGGAGTCTGTCCTTTCCAATGAGATTTAAGAATTCACTATGGTTTTTCACCCCATAAATATACGTATCCTGGTAGGTTTTAAAGGCCTCTTCAGTTTTTGCCGCCCGGCCAACCTTTTTTAAATACTGGGAATCATAATCATAATAGCCGTACACGGCAGTGGGATAGGCCCCCATGGGAACGTGGCAGACAGCCGACACATGGAGAAAGGGGATCTGGTTTAAATCCGGGTTCTGCCTTAAGTTTTCTTTTTCAACCAGTTCTTCACAAGTCACAATGACATTCCGGGATGCCTTTGCCTGTTCGATGTCTGCAAAGGTAAGGCCCTGGATACGGCAGGTCCCCATGGAATCGGCCTTTTGAACATGGATAAGGGTGACATCCGGGTTAATAGCCGGCACCAGCAGTACTTTTTCTGCTTCTGCCCAGTTTCCAAAGGGATTGTCAATGACAACCAGTTTTTTATTCACGATTTTGGGATCCGACTCCCGGAGGGATTCGGAAAACCCCCACCGGGTCAGGATATCGGATCCAAACCCGGAAAGGGTGGGTAAAAACGGTACCCCCATGGCCCCGGCCATGAATCTTAAACTCATCATATAATTTGAATAGTCTTCGCATAATATTTCTTTGTTCTGGACGGCCCTGGCAAACCGGATACAGGTGGGGGCGGCCTTTCCGATCCCCGCATAGGCAATCTCAAGCTTTGAAATGCATCCGGCACCGATGAGTTCATCAAGGCCTGCCCCATTGGAATGGGCGTATAAATGCAGATCCCTGATGTTCTGCCGGATGATTTCATACACGGCTGCCATGGGATTCCGGGTTAATGTAAACCCGCCGATGGAGATGTGGGAGCCGTTTTTTACATAGAGTTGAATTGCCTCGTGAAGGGGCATTGTTTTGTCCATAGGGGTTTCCATTTTATATACCTGGGTTAGTGGTTGGTTTTGGTGTTAAGGGGTAAAATTTCTGGAGCGCCACCGCAGTGATCAACAGGATAAAGCCTGCAAGGTTTGCCCAATAGGCAGGCCAGAACAATCCAAGGGCAGCCGGCCAGAATAAAAGAGTTTCAATGGGAGTGGCTTTTCGAAGACAATACCGTTCCAGGGCTGAAGCAAAGGCAACAAGACCCAGGGTGGTGGTGATCATTGTGAGGACGACTTCCCAGTGCATCAGGCTATACTCCTCTCCCATGCCGAGAAGGGGCCTGTAGGCCATGACAATGGGGATGACATAAAGCCCTTTTGCCAGTTTCCACGAAGCCAGGGCGGTTTCCATGGGGTTGGCCTTTGCAATCCCTGCTCCTGCAAAGCTGGCAAGACTGACCGGCGGTGTCACATTGGCATCCTGAGAGTACCAGAACACGATCATATGAGCAACCATGAGAGGGACTCCCATATCCATGAGGGCAGGGCCGGCCAGGGTAGCCAGGACAATATAGCTGGCCGTGACGGGCAATCCCATGCCAAGCACCAGGGAAGCGCCGCCGATGAGAAGAATGGCCAGGATCTTGATGCCGTAACTTAAATCAAGGACCAGGCTGGAGAATTTCAAGCCCATGCCCGTAAGACTGACCATGCCCACAATGATCCCTGCGGCAGCGCAGGCAACAGAGACCATGACCGCATTTTTTGCCCCGTTTTCAAGGGCTTTGATCAGCAATTGAATCTCACTCCGGACGAATCCGAAAAATCCGACCTCATTTTTTCCCGTTAAAATCCAGCGGATAAAATTTGCAAAAATACTGATGAAAAGGGTGCTGATAACGGCTATAAATCCTGCCATCATGGGTGAATAATTGGATAAAAGAACATAGATCAGTATCAGGACCGGAATGATAAAATGAAGTCCGTGCTTTACCACATGGCCTATTTTCGGCAGGTTTTCTTTGGGCTGGCCTTTTAAACCGAATTTTTTAGCTTCATAATGAACAAACATGAATACAGTCAGATAATACATGATGGCAGGGACCAGGGCCACTTTGATAATGGTCAGATAGCTGGTGTTGGTGAATTCGGCCATTAAAAAGGCTCCGGCTCCCATGATGGGCGGCATCAACTGCCCTCCGGTTGAGGCTGCGGCTTCAATGGCCCCGGCCATATGGGCACGATACCCCACCTTTTTCATCATGGGAATGGTAAAGGTTCCCGTGGTCACCACATTGCCCACGGCAGAACCGGAGATGGACCCCATAAGACCGGATGCCACAACGGCTGCCTTGGCCGGACCCCCGGAAAACTGCCCGGTCAGGGCATAGGCTATGTCAATGAAAAAAGCGCCCCCGCCGGTGGTTTCCAGGATGGCGCCGAAAAGAACAAAGGCAAAGACAAAGGTGGCGGCCACACCGATGGGAAGACCGAAAATCCCTTCCGTGGTGAGCCAGAGGGAGGTGGAAATCCGTTCAAGGCTGTAGCCTTTGTGGATGATCAGATCCGGCATATAGGGACCCAGAAGGGCATAGGCAATGCCGGTGGCACAGATGGCAGCCATGGTAAATCCAATGACCCGCCGGCAGGCTTCCAGGACCAGAAGGGTTCCTATGATACTGACCACCTTATCCTGGATCAGCCAGTCTCCCTGACGTTCGAAAATAGCCGTGAGATTATTGCAGATATAAAAGGTGCAGTATACGGACATGGCTACCAGCAGCCAGTCCAGGAAAAGACAGACAGGTATTTTGTTTAGATTATGCCGTGAAGATGAGGGTTTGAGTAAAAAAGCCAGGCTGAGGATGGCCCCCAGGTGGACGGATCTCTGGACCAGGGCAGTCAGTGCCACCACACCGGCGGTATAGAGCTGGTAAATGCTCAAGCTGACGGCAATGCCCATGACGGCCCAGGCCGTTATTTTTATCAGGGCCTGGTTTATTTTTACCAAACCTGAATTTTCCATATATTTTTTTTCCTGAATCGATATGACATTTTTAACCATGATATTCCCCTGGAATTATTTGCCGGCAATATTAGGGCCTTGTTGCCAAGACCCGTAAGACTGCCGTATTTGATGCAGCATGCTCACCCGGCGGCCTGAAAACCGGACCGCCTCATGAGGAATCGTTTCTGAAAGATTATAGCTTACGCCCCGCCAGATAATGGTGTGATCCACCCCCCGGCTCCCGACCCTGAGAATGAAATCCCCCACCGGCATATGGATATCGGTGACGGCTTCATACATTCCTTTTGTTGCCATCCGGCCCTTGCCGGGCATTTTGCCCATGCCGGCCCCGAATTTTTCATAGCGCTCCTCTTCGATAAAGATATTGCCGTCTTTGTCCATGCTGTGCTCTTCCCAGATGGGCGCATGTTCCACCGAGTGGTAATAATGAAGGGTGAACCGTTCTCCAGGGTTAAGGGGCAGAATCAATAGTGGTGTATTTCCTTTTACCAGGGTGATATCGAGTTCCAGTCCGCCGGGGGTCGACAAGGCTGCCAGAACCATGGATAGGACCAGGCCGAGCACGGAAATGAGTATCATGGAACCGGACCTGGTCATGGGATTTGCCTAAGGCATCATATTTTCAGGAACGGCAATCCCTTTTTCCTTTATATATTTTATGGTTCCCGGGTGAAGAGGGATCGGCGAATATTTTACAGTGTTTTCAGGGGTGGTATAGGATGCGGAAGGATGAATTTTTTTAAGATAGTCAACATTTTCAAACAAGGCCTTTGACAATTGATATACAAGCTCAGTATCAAGGGATGCCTGGCAGATGATAACATTCCAGACCCCGATGGTGGGAACATTTGTATCAACCCCCTTGTATATTCCGCCGGAAAGATCCACACCTGCATAGGTGGCCTGGGCCGCAAGAATTTTTTTTGTCTGCTCCGGGGTGAACCCAAGGATGGTGATGTCATGGGTGGTGGCCAGATCGAGGATGGAGCTTGTGCTGGGTCCCACAGACCAGATGCCTATGTCAATTGTCCCATCCCTCAGGGCATTGGCGGTTTCGGTAAATGAAAGACGGCTGTCCTTAAAAGAGGTCAGGGGGATATTGAGGGCTTTTAGAACAGCTTCTGCCATGAAATTGGTTCCGCTGCCGGGGCTGCCTGAACTGATGCTCCTGCTGCTGATCTGTTCAATATTGGTAATGCCGCTTTTCTTAAGGGCCACCACATGGAGAAGATTGGGGTACATGGCTGCCATGCTGAGGATATTCTGTTTCTTGTCCTTAAAGGCATCAACCCCGTTATAAGCAGCCTGGGCCACATCACCCATGACCTCACCGATAACGGTTTCGCCCTTGTGGGCCAGTTTGATGTTTTCAACACTGGCACCGGTAACTTCAGCCACTGCCTTGACATCCTTGACATGCTTTGACCATATTTCAGCCACGCCTCCGCCATAAGGATAATAAACACCTCCTGTTCCGCCGGTTCCGATACTGATGAAATTTGTTTTGGCAAAAACAGTCCCTGCAATAACCAGGGCGGCAAAGAGAACAAAAAGGGTGGTATACATTCTTTTCATGGAATATGACTCCTATTAAAATAAAGGTGGATATTACTGGGCCATTGTCTTGATGAATATATCGATTTGTTCCGGGGAATGGTTCATCCCTTTCACCGGATAAGTGAATTTTGCCGTCTGGCCCGGTTTTACGAGGCCATCCTTGGTTTTTTCAGGGATAAGCCCGCCAACGGCCTTGCCGTTTGAAAGAAAGAGCTGGACCCGGAACCGCTGGTCTTTTGTGCTGATGTTTTTTACAGCCACGTTAAGATGAAGGGAGTCTGTTCCTTCATAGGGTTTGATAACACATGAAAAATCTTCCAGAGAGGCTTCAGGGGCAATCTCTTTATGGATGCCGGAGGGTTTGGCACAGGAAAACGGTTCCCCCGGTTTTGGTCCCTGGGTCATACACCCGGCCAGAACCATCACTCCTGCTGTAACCATTAGAAATACCCATGAAAATTTAAATTTTGATCGCTTCATAAGATTCTCCCTTTTAAAAAAATTAATAAGCATACCCAGCCTTACAACCCATAAACAATCCTTGAGATAAGCAATTCAAGTGCCATGGGTTTGATTTTTTTTATCATATGGTCATTAAAAGGTCTTTAAAAATCCGGAAGGGTTTTGCCGGTGAGAGAAAAATAAAAACCGTGCGGATATGCCCCATGCTTTCGGGCGGCATCCGCACGGTTTTTTGATTTGAACCAGCTGCACAGCATCATCTGACAATCTGGTTGGCCATAATAAGAACGGACAAGGGGATTTGAATGCCGATTTCCTGGGCGGTCTTCATATTGACGGAAATATGATAGTGATCCAGGACCGAAGAGGGGATGTCCGAGGGTTTTTTATGGTTTAAAATCAGGATGGCCTTTCGGGCGGCAATCCTGCCCAGTTCATAATATTTGGGGACAAATCCGAGAAGAACCCCATCCTCTGAGACCATGCTTCCCACCGAAGACAGGGACGGAATCTTGTATGCATTGATTTTTTCCATTATTTTTTTTCCCAGGACAATGATCATGGAGTCTGCCGGCAGGAAGACGGCATCGATCTCGGCTTTCATCCCAGGCATAAGGACAGGGATATCCTTTTCCCCGGAAATCAAGTATTCCTTAAGGGTGAACTTAAGCGTATTTTCCAGCCGCTTTGCGATATCCCTCTGGATAATGGAGTTCTGCTCTTTAGGATTATATATGATTCCAAGGGTTTTATAGGGGATGACCTTTTTCAGGATTTTCAACTGGTTTTCCGTCGATATTTTGTTGCTTGCTCCGGTAGCGTTATTTTTTGAACTTTCCCAGCTTGCAATGATTCCCGATTCCACCGGGCTTGTAACCACATTAAAAACAATGGGGGTGTCTTTTACCCTTAACAGAACCGCCTTGGTGGCAGTGGTGCCAAAAACATAGATCAAATCCGCCGGTGTCTTTTGGATTTCCGTGATGATCTCCTGGAGCCGGTTTACGTCCTGACCGGCATTGTATTTTGCCAGTGCAATATCATAGCCGGTATTTTTCAGCTCATGGATAAAGCCTTTTTCCGCCGTGGTTTCTCCCCGCCAGGTAATCATTGCAATCCGGTATTGTTTTGAAAAGGCCGGGGCCGCAGAGGCAATCAGGAACAAAAGAACCCAGAGTCCTGGAAGAAACCCATAAAAAAAATTCCATGAAGGTCTGTTGGAAAATAAGGAAATCATTTGCCTGGCAAAGAATTCTCCTTTTCCAGCTTGTGTATCCGCCGCAAGAGGGAATACCGGCTGATGTCCAGTATGCGGGCAGCCAGGGTCTTGTTTCCATTTGCCTTTTGCAGGGCATCATCGATAATTTGTTTTTCAAGGGATGACAATACCGTATCAATGGGCCTGCTTTTCCGGGGGGAAGCCTCTGGGGCCGGTGATTGGAATTTATTATGATTATAATCGAGCATTTCCCCGGGCAAAAGCGCTTTTCCGACAGCAGGACCTTCGCAGAAGATAACGGCCCGCTCGATAATATTTCTC
Organism: Desulfobacterales bacterium RIFOXYA12_FULL_46_15; assembly: GCA_001799395.1. Lineage (GTDB taxonomy): Bacteria > Desulfobacterota > Desulfobacteria > Desulfobacterales > Desulfobacteraceae > Desulfobacula. The sequence continues at coordinate 26,260 of MGTJ01000162.1, forward strand.
AGCTCCCTGACATTGCCATACCAGGGATAGGCCAAAAAGATTTCTTCAACTTCAGGCAGAAGGGTTTTAGGGGTTTTTCCCATGTCTTTTGAAAAACCTTCTAAAAAATAATTGCTCAGCTTAAGGATGTCGTCTTTACGCTCCCTTAACGGCGGGGCATGGATGGAAACCACATTCAGCCGGTAATACAGGTCTTTTCTGAATTTTTTATCCTCAATGGCAGAAATCAGGTCCTGGTTTGTGGCTGCAATAATCCTGACATCCACTTCAATGTCCTTGCCGCTTCCCAGCCGTTTAAACTGTTTTTTTTCAAGAAAGGTCAAAAGTTTTGCCTGGATGGACAATGGCATTTCACCGATTTCGTCAAGGAAAACCGTACCATGGTCGGCAATTTCCAGGAGTCCTTTTTTTTGTTGTTTGGCATCGGTAAAAGCCCCTTTTTCATAACCGAAAAGTTCGCTTTCAATTAAATTTTCCGGAAGGGATGCACAATTGATTTCCATAAACGGGGCTGTGTTTCGTTTGCTCTTAAAATGGATGGCACCGGCAATCAGTTCTTTGCCGGTGCCGCTTTCTCCCAGGATCAGCACTGTGGTATGGTCTGTTTTGCAAAGGATTTCAATCTGCCTGTAGATCTCCATCATTTTTTCGCTTTCCCCCACAAGATCACAGAACCGGTTGATTTTGCGCTGCTGATACCTTAAATATTCCACCTCCCGTTTCAGAACACGGCCTTCAACAGCCTGGGCGACCAGCTTTTTCAATTCTTCCAGTTCAAAGGGCTTGTTGATAAAATGAAAGGCACCTGATTTAATGGCTTCAACCGTGATTTTTGTATCCCCAAAGGCTGTCATGATAATCACGGCAATGTCCGGGTCATGGGTTCTTATTTTTTTCAAGACCTCAATCCCGTTGATCCCCGGCAATCTCAGGTCTAAAAGGACAACGCCGGGATTGAATTCTTTCAAGAGTTCAAGGGCGTTCTCACCGCTGTTGGAAATTTTTACAACAAAGCCGTCTTCCGAAAAATCCATTTTTAAGGACCGGCAGAGGATTTCTTCATCATCAACAATCAGAATCCTTTCTTGATCCATGGAGGTATCTGCCTTTTTAAGCCTGTCCAAAGGTCACCTTTCCGGCCGGGCTGTTTTTCATTTCACCGGTCACAGGAAGAATCAGTGTAGCCAGGGTCCCCCGGCCTTCTTTACTGTCAATATAAATGCAGGCATTGTTTTTTTCCAGGAGTTTATGGGCAATGGAAAGACCCAGACCGGTCCCGTTGGGATGGGTGGTAAAAAAAGGATTAAATATCCGGGAAAGGTGTTCTTCCTTTATCCCTGACCCGGTGTCCTTGAAAGAAACGGACAGGAAATGATCCGGCATGGAAAAAGGCCGGTCAAAAGGCTGGGTGATTTGTTCCATGATCCTGTCCGTATTCTTTGCTATTTTTATGGATATGATCAAACAGCCTCCTTTTGGCATGGCATTCACTGCATTCAGCAGCAGGTTCAAAAATACCTGTTGAATCTGCTCCCTGTCCATAAAGGCATCCGGGACAGGGTCATCATATTTTTGAACAATGGTGATATTCTGTTTTTGTATTTTTTCCATCAGCAGGTCAAGGGTTTTTTTGAGCACGGCTTTGATGTCCACGGGTCCGGGAAAGGATAGGGACGGTCCTGAGAATTTTAAAAGATCTGTCACAATTGTATTGAGGCGGTCGATCTCACTTAATATGCCTTCGAGAAGAAGCAGTTGTGAGGGCCGGGTCAGCTTTTTGGCCAGTACCTGGATGCTGGTTTTCATTCCGGCCAGGGGGTTTCGGATCTCATGGGCAATACCGGCAGACAATTCACCCATGGAGGCCAGTTTGTCAACCCTGAGCATTAATTCTTCCATTCTCTTTTTCAGGGTAATATCCCGGATATCGGCAATGGCACCGATGATATTCCCACTGTTGTCGTTCAAAAGAGAGGTATTGATCTCAATAAAAACAGGTTCAGCCTGATGATTCAGATAGTCTATGACATGGTGCTCAATCTTTTCTTTTTTTTCAAGGGTCAGGATCAGCAGGGACAGGATTTTTTCCATGCTGGGACTGAATTTTTCTCTGGAGTCGTCTTTTTTTCCTGTGTTGTGAAATGATAAAACCGTTTCTGCACTTTTGTTGATCGAGGTCAGTTCTCCCTTTCGATTTACAGTGACAATACCGCTGGACACGCTTCTGAAGATATCGTCGTTAAAGGTTTTAAGATCAACAATCTCCTGCATGCTTGTTTTCAACCGGGCAGCCATGTTGTTGAATTCTCTTGCCAGACCCTGGAGTTCATCTGATGATTCCAGCCGGATGACCTGGTTGAGGTTGCCTTCCCCAATGGCCCTGGCACCGGTGATCAATTGGCTGATGGGATGGGTAAGGCTTTTGACAAACAAAAGGGATACAAAGATGATCAGGCCGATGATCAAGGCTGAAAAAGTCACCACGCTCTGTCTGAATTTAATAATATCAGACATGAATTCAGAACTCTGCAAGGTGATCCCCACGCTCCAGTTTTTCATTCTGCACGGTGTGTAGACCATGTATTTTTTTCGTTTTTGATAAAGATATTCCCCAAAGCCGCGTTCTCCTGCTGCCATTTTTTTTATCAGGCCTGAAAACCTGGTGTCCCCGTTTTGAAAAAAAATGTCTATGGGGTTAAGGCTGTGATCCGGGTGGTATATCAGATATCCGTTGCCGTCTATCAGGAATGAATATCCCTGGGAACCGATTTTCAGGCTTGAAACAAATTGGGTAAAAGCAGCCCATTTGATTTCAAAGGTAAGAATGCCGACAGGTTTTGTCTTATCTTCAAAATCATAGACTTTTTTCGCAAGGATCAGACATGGATCGGATAAGGCTTGATCCAAAATGATATCGGATAAAAACAGGTCTTTTTCCATGACGGCATTGAACCAGCCTGAGCCATGGGATATTTCAACCGGTTCTTTGGTATCCCCGGGAACCGTCAGGAGGGTCCGGCCCTGAAGATCGATCAGGTGAATCCGTTTGCAATATTGATTCTTTGTCTCATATTCTTCCAGCAGCCGTCTGGATGTATCCAGGCGCTGGCCGAATTCAAACTGAAGAAAGGAAAGCTGGATAAAGGGGAAATTGGAGAGCAGGTTGATGTCTTTTTCAATGACTTGAAAAAAGGTGTCAATCTGCTGGGCGGTTTTGTCGGCAAGATTGCCCAGTTGTTCCGTGGTCTGTAATAAAAGCGCGTTTGATGCGGTTTTATAAGAATAATACCCTACTGCAACCAGCGGTATAACCCCTAAAATGAAAAAAATGGCAATGAACTTTGACCGTATGCTGGAAAACAGGCGATCCGAAAATAAAACAATGCGCTTCACATCAGTCCTCATAAACTCCTGTTATAAACCTGCCGTCCATCCATAGGTTCGATCCGGTCATATCCTTTCAAGGGTGTTTCAAGATACCGGTTCATGGTGGAGATCTTTATCCTTCTGCCTGGGCTTTGGCAGCATTGGCAATAAGATTCGTCAGGGTTTTACCTTTGGCTTTGTATCATGGGAAAATACGGATTGCCAAGGATTTATAGAGAGAAACTTGACTTTTCTCCCTTAACTGATATGAGTTCTCCCAGGGAATTGCTTTATTAACCAGGGGCCGGGGCAAAAGAAAATGGGATTCTCAGATATCCGGGGGGAATACGATATTGTTGTGGCCGGGGGCGGGATCACCGGCGCAGGCGTTTTCCATGAGGCTGTCAGACAAGGCTTTAAAACCCTTCTCGTGGAAGCCCGGGATTTTGCCTGGGGCACTTCGAGCCGTTCATCCAAAATGGTCCACGGAGGTTTGAGATATCTGAAACAAGGCAAATTTTTCATGACAGGAGCGGCGGTGAAAGAGCGGGAATATCTTCTCAGACAATACCCGGGTCTTGTCACTCCCATAAAATTTATCATGCCCTTGTTTGATCATTACGGCCCATCCCGGCTGTCCATGAAAGCCGGGCTTTCCATTTACAGTTTTCTCGCAGGAGAAAAACAGCACCAGGGGTTTAAAAAAAAAGAGGCCCTAGAAAAAATCCCTGGTATAAGAGAGGAAACCCTTTTGTCTGCTGTGGGGTTTAAAGACGCCCAGGTGGATGATGCACGGCTTGTGCTCAGATTGATCCATGATGCCTGCCGAAACGGGGGAAAGGCGCTTAATTACACAAAGGTGACAGGCGTTGAAAGGGATAAAAAAGGATGGGTGGCCGCAGTCCTTGTGAGGGGTGAAGCCACCGGAACCGGGCGTGAGATCAAAAGCCCGGTATTGATCAATGCCACGGGCGCCTTTGCAGAAATCCTTCACCCATCGCCCATGAAAGGATTTCATATCCGGCCCTTGCGGGGCAGCCATCTTTTTTTTTCTTCTGCCCGTATTCCCCTCACCCGGGTCATCAGTTTTATCCACCCTGCAGATTTGCGGCCGGTTTTCCTTTTTCCCTGGGAAGGAGTGATGGTGCTTGGGACCACGGATGTGGACCATGATGCGGATTTGACATCAGAACCCGGGATATCAAAAGAAGAAGCGGATTATCTCATGGAAGGCGTAACCCATGTCCTGCCCGGGATGAACCTGAGCCTTTCCCGCTGCATCTCCTCCATGGCCGGGGTAAGACCGGTACTGAGCCGGAAAAAAACGGCTGCTTCAAAGGAATCCAGGGAACACGTGGTATGGCAGGACAAGGGTCTGGTTACGGTTACCGGCGGGAAGCTCACCACATTCCGGCTCCTGGCCCGGGATGCGCTTAAGGCGGCAAAACCGTTTCTGCCCGTGAGAGCACCCGGCCCGGTCAGCCCTGCAAAAAGTCTTCCCCTGGATCTATATTCCTCTCTCAGGGTTTCAGGCAGGACAGTGGAAAGGATCATCGGGCGATACGGTCCCAAAGCCGGGTCCGGGATTCTGGGTCAGGATGAAACCCTTCTCACGCCTGTTGGCAATACCCCGGTCATCTGGGCGGAAATCCGTCATGCCGCAAAACATGAGAACATTCATCATCTTTCGGATCTCATGCTCCGCCGGGTCAGGATCGGCCTTCTTTTGCCAGAAGGCGGGGTTCACCTCCTGGACCGGGTTGAAAGCATCTGCCGCCCCTTTCTTCCCTGGGACAAGGAACGATGGGAAAAGGAAAAAAAAGAGTATGCAAATCTCTGGCAGACCTGTTATTCTCCGCCTGAACCCCTTAAGGAGCCCTGAATGTGAAAGACGCCACCCTGCTTGCTGTTGACTGCGGAACCCAGAGCCTGAGGGCCATCCTTTTTTCAAGGACCGGGGATATGCTCGCCTGTGCAAAGATGGAATATGATCCTTATGTTTCTCCTTTTCCGGGCTGGGCTGAACAGGACCCGGAACTTTACTGGAACAGCCTTGTCGCAGCCTGCAGAAAGCTTGAATCAGAAGCGCCCCGGGCATTTGCCGCAGTTGCCGGGATGGGGGTGACCACCCAGCGGGCCAGCATGATCAATGTGGATGAGACCGGAAATCCGCTCAGGCCCTGTCTCTTATGGCTGGACCAGAGACGGGCAAATCCTTTCTTCGGTCAGAACCGGCTCTTGAAAACAAGTTTGAAACTAGCAGGCCTTAAAAACAGGATCGACGATATCCAGACCCAGGGCAAATGCAGCTGGATCATGCAGAACCAGCCTGACATCTGGGCCAGGACCTTTAAATACCTCCAGGTTTCCGGGTTTTTAAACCACCGGCTGACAGGCGAATTTAACGATTCCACAGCTTCCCAGATCGGCCATATCCCTTTTAATTACAAAACACAGGAATGGGCAGGCCCCTGGCAATTATCAAAATGGCTGTTCCCTGTTGAAAAAGAAAAGCTGCCGGTCCTTATCAAACCGGGTGAAATCCTGGGCCGGGTCACGGAAGCCGCGTCCCTGCTTTGCGGGATTAAAAAGGGGATTCCGGTGGTGGCCTGCGGGTCGGACAAGGGATGCGAAACCCTGGGGGCAGGGGTGGTGTCTGCGAAAACAGCCAGTTTGAGTTTCGGTACCACGGCAACGGTTCAGACCGTGTCCGGAACCTATCTGGAAGTCATTCCCTATATGCCGCCGTATCCTTCACCCGTGCCCGGGTTTTACAACCCTGAGGTCGAGATTTTCAGGGGCTTCTGGATGATCTCCTGGTTCAAGAAGGAATTTGCCCACAAGGAAGTTGAAGAGGCAAAAATACTCGGCATCCCGGCAGAAGAAGTCCTGAACCGCTGTCTTGAAAGGACATCGCCTGGCGCCATGGGCCTTGTGGTGCAGCCTTACTGGGGAGCCGGGCTGGGGCAGCCCCATGCCAAGGGCGCCATGATCGGGTTCGGGGACATCCATACCAGGGATCATATCTACCGGGCCGTTATCGAGGGCCTGGGATTCGGTCTTTATGAAGGTCTTGAAAAAATCGAGAAAAAAACAAAGATCAAAATCGAAAAAGCCGCCGTATCCGGGGGGGCTTCCCAGAGCAATGAAATCTGCCGGATCATGGCCGATATCATCAATCTTCCCATGGTCAAGGGTCAAACCCACGAAACTTCAGGTCTTGGCGCAGCCATGCTCACGGCAAAGGGCCTGGGCTGGTATCAAACCCTTGAAGAGGCAGTGGATCAAATGGTCCATGCGGAAATAATTTTCGAGCCTGACCCTGAATCGGCTCAGATCTACAGGGCGCTTTATTCAAAGGTGTATTCAAAACTCTATGCAGCGCTTAAACCCTTATATTCAGAAATCAGAAATATTACAGGATATCCGGAATGACGAATAAACATCAATGGTCGCCCCCGTGGGTGGAAAAAGTGCCTGAACCCGGAACCTTCAGGTCTATTTTCAAATGGGGGGCAGGGGACACGTTCAAGCACCCGAACCCGGGTTTTTTACAAATCATTGCAAAGGAGCTGGGGCTTGTTGAAGGCGATTTCAAACAGCCTGCCTTTCTGGGGGAAAAAATTGTCGAAAACCGGCCCTGCATCTCATTTTCGCAAAAAGATGCAGCCCTGTTTGAATCCATTGTGGGGCCGGAAAACTGTTTTTCTGATACCTATGCAAGGCTGAAATCCGCTACAGGCAAATCCATGGAAGACATCCTGAACCTGAGGGCAGGAAAAACACAAAACATACCTGACCTGGTGCTTCACCCGAAAAACCGGGCCGATATTGAAAAAATCGTCCGGCTCTGCCATGAAAAAAAAATCCCCCTCCATGTGACAGCCGGCGGAAGCTCGGTCACCCAGGGCCTTGCCTGCCCCAAAGGGGGCGTGACCCTTGTCATGACCACCCACATGACCCGGGTTCTTGAATTTAATGAAACCAACCAGACCATTACCGTGGAACCGGGGCTCATGGGACCGGCCTACGAGGATATGCTCAACCAGGCCCGGGAAATTTTCAATGCAGAAAGACCTTATACCGGCGGCCATTTTCCCCAGAGCTTTGAATTCTCCTCTGTGGGCGGCTGGGTGGTCACCCTGGGTTCGGGCCAGGCCTCTTCCTATTACGGCGATGCAGGGGACCTGGTCGTGGCCCAGGACTATGTCACGCCTACAGGGGATTTTAAAACCCTGGATTTTCCGGCCACTGCCACAGGCCCCAAGATCAACGACATCATGAAGGGGTCGGAAGGGTGCTTTGGCGTTCTCACAGCCCTGACCCTGAAAATATTCCCGTATTTCCCCGAAGCGGTCAGACCCTTTGCCTTCATGTTCAGGACCTTTGCCGATGCAATTTTTGCCGTCCGGCAGATCAGCCGGTCAGGATGCGGCATGCCATCGGTGCTCCGGGTTTCCGATCCTGAAGAAACCGATATTGCCATGAAAATGTACGGGCTTGAAGGCACACTGCCGGACCGGTTCATGAGCTTAAAGGGCCTGAAACCCGGGTCCCGGTGCCTGGTCATGGGCCGGACCGAAGGCGAACCCTCTTTTTCGAAAAATCTTTTCAGACAGGTTAAAAAAATCGGGAAATCGAACAAAGGCCTTTATCTTACCGGATACCCAATGAAAAAATGGCAGGCCGGCCGGTTTTCCGATCCCTATATGCGCGACAGCCTGAACGATTTCGGGGTCCTCATTGATACCCTGGAAGCGGCCGTGACCTGGGACCATGTGGAAGACCTGTACAAAGGGGTGAGAAGCCATGTAAAAAAAACTCCGGGCATGATTCTCATGACCCATGCCTCCCATTTCTACACCCAGGGCACCAACCTGTATTTTATCTTTATCACAAAAATGATGACCCTTGATGAATTCAAGGCCTTCCAGACAGGGGTCATAGAAAAAATCACCGCCCTTCACGGCTCCTTAAGCCACCACCACGGCGTCGGCCGGATGCTGGCCCCGTTCCTGGAAACCCATCTGGGCAAAAAGCAGATGGACGTGCTCCGGGCCCTTAAAAGAGAATTTGACCCCCACAACATCATGAACCCGGGAGCCCTTGGTCTGGGCCGGCAGTGACGATGCTTTTTGCCTTATCCCGGCTGGAAGATTCCAGCCCCCCTCAAGTATCATTATCCCTGTTTTGAGGTTTCGGTCCCTGAAATTATCAAGAATTCAAAAAATATCTTTCAGCAAATTATGATTGTACCAGAATGGT
>MGTJ01000163.1 GCA_001799395.1 Desulfobacterales bacterium RIFOXYA12_FULL_46_15
AATCCACAGAGAAAAATCCGAAGTCCGGGTGGTGGGAGTTTCTCTGCTGGGATCTGTGAAAAAAATTGTGACCAATATCCCCAGATTTGATTTTATCCAGACCGATGCGGTTTCCCAGCGGATGAAACCGAGGACCTTGAAGATATCATTAAGGGATGGGAACGATTTGATCAGCAATGAAGAAACCATTACTTTTGACAGCAGTTCTTCATCCATGGATGAACGGAAAAAAACAGTCAGGCTTCTCTTAAAATCAGGACCGTTTAACAATAAAAAAGAATATTCTCTGGTTCTTCGGAATGCAGAGGATGAAACAGAATATGAAAGACTGCCGTTAATAATAGACATTGCATTTGCAAATGATTTTTAGGTGACTTTATGGAAAAAGAAGACCTCAGTATTGATGCATTATTGAACCTTCATTTTGCAGGCCGTGTAGTACGAAAAGACCTGACAAAACTTCTTAAGGAAGGTGCCAATGTCCCGGTTTATGTTCTGGAATACCTTCTGGGGATGTATTGTGCGGTTGAAGATGAAGGCGTAATCCAGGAGGGTCTTAAAACAGTCAAGCAGATCCTGTCTGATAATTATGTCCGTCCTGATGAGGCTGAAAAGGTCAAGTCCAAGATAAAAGAAATCGGCAGTTATAAAATCATTGATAAGGTTACGGTAAAACTCAATGAAAAACGGGATATCTATGAGGCGATTCTTTCCAATCTTGGCGTTAAAGGGCTTGCAGTTTCCAGTGATATTGTAAAGCGATATGAAAAACTTCTGGTGGGCGGTATCTGGTGTATTCTGAATCTTCAATATTATTATGAAGAAGGATCAAAGGATTCACCATTTCTTATATCAGAACTCAAACCCATACAAATGCCCAATCTTGATATGAATTCCATTTTTGAAGGCCGTAAAAAATTCACTGAAGACCAGTGGCTTGATATGATGCTCAGATCTACCGGGCTTGAACCGACTGTCTTTGAAAAACGGGTTAAATGGCATTTTTTGGCAAGGTTGATACCGCTGGTTGAAAATAATTACAACCTTTGTGAACTGGGACCCCGGGGAACAGGGAAAAGCCACATTTATAAAGAAATCAGCCCCAATTCCATACTGGTGTCTGGTGGTCAGACAACCGTGGCCAACCTGTTTTATAATATGAGCAGCCGAAAAGTAGGCCTTGTCGGAGTCTGGGACACGGTTGCCTTTGATGAAGTCGCGGGAATTCATTTTAAGGATAAAGACGGCGTACAGATCATGAAAGATTTTATGGCCTCCGGTTCTTTTTCCCGGGGCCGGGATATTGTTAATGCCAATGCAGCCATGGTTTTTGTGGGCAATATAAACCAAAGCGTGGATACGCTTGTGAAAACCAGCCATCTGTTTGCACCGTTTCCTGAAGAAATGATTGATTCCGCATTTTTCGATCGGATGCATGCCTATCTCCCAGGCTGGGAGATCCCTAAAATGAGACCGGAGTTTCTTACCAATCAGTATGGGCTGATTGTTGATTTCCTTGCTGAATTTCTAAGAGAAATGCGGAAAAGAAGTTTTTCCGATGCTATTGACCGATATTTTAAAATCGGTAACAACCTGAACCAGAGAGATATTATTGCTGTTAGAAAAACAGTATCCGGGCTTTTAAAAATTCTTTATCCCCATGGAGAATTCGGCAAAGATGCTGTTGAACGGTGCCTTGTATATGCTATTGAAAGCCGACGGCGTGTTAAAGAGCAGTTGAAAAAAATCGGCGGCATGGAATTTTATGATGTGCATTTCAGCTATATCGATAATGAATCTTTGGAAGAAAAATTTGTCAGCATTCCGGAACAGGGGGGTGGATCTCTTATCCCGGACGGCCCCATGAGCCCGGGCACAATGCACACTGTCCTGCCCGGGAACTTAGGGCACCTTGGCCTTTACCGCCTGGAACTTCAGGTGACGGCAGGGAATGGAAAACTATCCATCTCAGGATCAGGAACTGATACAAAAACAAAAGAAGCCATAAAAATAGCCTATGACTATTTCAAGGCCAATATGTCAAGGGTCAGTTCCCTGTCAAAGGTCGGCGATCATGATTATCACTTGCATATCGTTGAGATGCAGAATACAGGACCGACATCCGATTTAACCTTGTGCAGTTTCATTACCTTATGTTCCGGACTCATGGGCAAACCCATCAGATGTCAGATGATCATCCTGGGAAACATGAGCCTTGGCGGAACAATAGAAAAAGCCTCCAGTCTGGCTGAAACGCTTCAGGTTGGATTTGACGCCGGGGCAAAACGTATCCTGATCCCCATGAGCAGCGTGGGAGATATCCCTACTATCCCTGGGGAATTATTTGCCAAGTTTCAGACCAGTTTTTACTCAGATCCTGTGGATGCAGTGTATAAGGCATTGGGGGTTGAATGAAATTCGTAAATAAGGGTCGAATTATCCTATCATCCGAAAAAAATGAAGATCAGGTTCCCTGACCGCTTACGGAAAAGGATTTCAGCGTGAGACTTTCTGTCCTTAAAACTATAAAAAAATTACGGCTGAAAAATCACAAATGTTCTTTTCCGGATCACTGACCCGGAATTGGGGAAACAGACGATTATTTTAGGGCCACGCCCCTCAAAAAAAAACTAGTGGCGGTCAACCGCCACTCCTAACCTATTGTTATTGATGACGAAAATTCATTACAAAAAAAGTTTGTAAGAAAAGCCGATCCTGATGATCAGCAATGTGCCATCCTCGAAATTCAGCCTGTTCTGTTGATTCTCCGGCAGGAACCGTCAGTAACGAATAATGGAAATCGACCTGGCTTCGTTCAGTTGCCATCGGAGGTCCGACATATCGTGGTCGAGACGGCGAATCCGCTCACGGATGTCTCTTCGGGCATGTTTGTCTAGCTGCTTGTCGTCCAGTTTTTTTTCCAAATTTTCAATCTTGTAGTAGAGCGAATCCATTTCCTGTTTCAGCTCGTAAATCCGCAGGCCCAGCTTAACATTATCCTGAAAGATCGCCCTGGTTTCATACGGACAAAGTTCAGGATTGCCGCGCGACCCTGACAAGCCGACGGCATAGCCGCGGTCCGGCGTACAGTACTCGAGAATGCCGCGCGACCATCCCGCCATGTAGGTGTCTTGGTCCGGGGAAACGCCGACCTTGCTGCATGCCTCGTAATGCTGGTCCAGACGCCGGTCGGGATGATATCCTTCGCACCCGTCGACCCAGCCGATCTCCTCCCATGAGGTAGCCCCGGCATCAAGGCATTCCTGTTCCGACAGAGTCGCACATCCGGTAAGCAGCGCCACTGCTGCAATCAACAGCCATAGTTGCATTTATTCCTCAGCTTCATTTCTTAGTATTATTACAGAATTCCTCCAGCAGGAACAAGGTACTGAATTCCCTCCGGAGATGCCGATCGCCATAGCGTGGCTATACTTTAAGGGATAGAACTTGCTTTTTGCTAAAGTAAGTATCGAAAAATCCCCAAAGTTGATAATATTGCTTCTCCCCTGATACAAGCACAACATGGTGTGCTTGTATCAGAAGAGATCAAATTTAGTCAAGGCTCTTCGATAAAGCTGATAATTCTCATCTGGCCCTGGCATTTTGGACACACAAGCTGATCGGCTTCATAATCCCGCGGGATTTGTTCGAATAGAAGCCTTAGTACCGGGACTTTCGGATTGTTTTTTATATATTTTGTTGAAAATAGTCCTCTCCCTGACTCAATTCCGCTTCACCGGATATGACGAACCCTGCCGGAGTCATATGTTTTTAAATTTTTATTTATCCTTGACAGGGAAATGATTTTAATGGATGTATGGTTTTTTGGCTAAGAGGACTAAAAGCTTAAATTTCAGGAAATAAAAAATGGATATACATTCTATTGCTTCTCAGTGTAAAGAAGCCGCAATCCTAATGTCTGCACTTTCAAGCCCTGTCAAAGACGCAGCTTTGAAACATATAATCCAATCTCTTTTAAAAAATTTAGACCACATTTTTGAGGCCAATGCAAAAGACCTTGAACAGGCAAAAAAAGATAAGCTGGATGCCCCGCTGATGAAACGGCTGAAATTTGACAGGATTAAATTATCAGAGGTCTGTGACGGGATTGAAAGCCTTATCAGGCTGGAAGACCCTGTGGGAAAGACCTTGAGTGCAAAAGAACTGGACAGGGGTTTACGGCTTTTCAAGGTGAGCCGTCCCATCGGAGTCATCGGCGTCATTTTTGAATCCAGGCCCGATGCCCTGGTGCAGATTGCAGCCCTCTGTCTTAAAAGCGGGAATGCAGTATTGCTCAAAGGCGGGAAAGAGGCTTTTTTCACCAACCAGATTCTTTCTTCAGTTATTTTAAAGGCAGGGGTGGAATCGGGACTGCCTGAAGGATGGCTGGGCCTGCTGGAAACGCGGGAGCATGTGGATCAGATGCTGAAACTCGACAAGACTGTGGATCTGATCATTCCAAGGGGGAGTAATGAATTTGTCCGCCATATCATGGACCATACCACTATTCCGGTGCTGGGGCATGCTGATGGAATCTGTCATCTGTATATTGACCGGTTTGCCGATCATAAAATGGCGGTCGATCTTTCCATTGACAGCAAATGCCAGTATGTTGCCGTCTGCAATGCCGTTGAAACCCTGTTGATTCATGAGGCAATTGCAAAAGAACTGCTCCCGGTTCTGAAAAAAGAACTGGAAGAAAAAGGAGTTGAAATTGTCGGGTGTGAAAAAACCTGTGATATTATTGATGTCAAAACAGCAACCGAAGAGGACTGGAAAACAGAATATCTTGATCTGAAGGTGTCCATCCGGGTGGTGCCTTCCATAAAAGCGGCCGTGGCCCATATTAACCGCTACGGATCAGGTCATACCGACGGGATTGTCACCCGGGACAAGGAAAGAGCTCTCTTTTTCATGAACCATACAGATACGGCCGATGCTTTCTGGAATTGCAGCACCAGGTTCAGTGACGGGTTCAGGTTTGGTCTGGGCGCCGAAGTAGGGATCAGCACCAATAAAATTCATGCCAGGGGACCTGTGGGTCTTGAAGGGCTTATGATATATCAGTGGCGGCTCATAGGTGACGGTCACAGGGTTGCAGACTATACAGGGGAAACCGCAAAACCCTTTACCCATACAATCATTGAAACGGGTTTTGATCAGGAATAAGACATGCCGGAACAATTTTTAGACCAGGCCAGAAGGGTTGTTGTCAAGCTGGGCAGCAATGTGATTACGGCTGCAAATAGTTTGAACCTTGATGTGATAGAAGCCATCTCCAGCCAGATCAGTGTGCTGATGGACAGGGGAATCGAAGTTATCCTGGTGTCCTCCGGAGCCCAGTCAGCAGGATTAAGGAAAATGGGAATGACGACCCGTCCGGCAGAGATGCCCAAACGCCAGGCCATATCTGCCATCGGCCAAAGCGGGTTAATGATGGCCTATGAGAACAGTTTTGAAAAGAGTGGCAAAAAGGTTGCACAGATCCTTCTGACTGCGGAAGATTTGAATAACCGGAAACGATACCTGAATGCAAGGAATACCTTGAACACCCTGATGGAATGGAAAGTGGTTCCCATTATCAATGAAAACGACACGGTCATGATGGAAGAGATCAAACTGGGCGACAATGATAATCTGTCTGCCATGATCGCGTTGTTAATGGATGCTGATTTCCTGTTTATCCTGACCGATATTGAAGGTCTGTATGATAAAGACCCGAGACGGTTCCCCGATGCTCAGCTCATAAAAAAAGTCTCGTCATTGAAAAAAGAGATAGAAGAATATGCCGGTAATATCCCAGGAACCCTGGGCACGGGAGGGATGCTGAGCAAAATAAAGGCTGCAAAAAAGGTAGCCTCTGCCGGTATTCCCATGATCGTGGCAAAGGGAAATATAAATAATGTCCTTTTAAGGCTTTTTAAAGGGGAAAGGCTTGGTACGTATTTTGTCCCTAAAAATCAGAAACTGGCCAGCAGGAAATGCTGGATTGCCCATACCCTGGCTCCAAAAGGGAGTGTTGTGATTGATGACGGAGCAGTCCGTGCCGTCAGGGAAAACGGGAAAAGCATTTTGCCCATCGGTGTTGTAAGGGTTGAAGGAGAGTTTGAACAAGGAGCACCGGTTGCCTTTAAGACGGCAGGAAACGAAATTATCGGAATCGGGCTTGTCAATTACCGGTCTTCCGATATCGAACTGATCAAAGGGCTTAGAACTTCACAGATTGAAGCCTGTCTCGGCAGCAAGCATTATGATGAAATCATTCACCGGAACAATATGGTTTTGAAAGATCTTTTTTGATAAAAATAATTTTTTGAATTTTGTAATATTGACAAAAGAAAATTCTATCTTTATTCTCAAGAAAATTTTTAACTAATCAGGGATTAAGGAAGCATCTGATGGCAAAGAGACTAACAATACAGGCAGCAGTTGAAGAATTTGAACTTTATGACCTCTATAATGATATTATCGAATCCTATGGTGAAGAGCTTGAAGACCCCAGTCTCGTCTCTGATTTGTATGATCTGATTGATGAATATGAAGAAGTGTTTGAATTTTTCCCGGATTCCGAGGGGGATTTTGCCGAGAGTTTTGAGAGAAATCTGAGAGACGCCATTACTACGATTGTGGAAGAAAACGAAGAATTGTCCTTTGTGGATGAAGATTTTGAAGATGAAGACATCCCTGAAATATTTGATGATGATGAGTATGAAGATGAAAAAGACTTTGACCTGGACATGGATGAGGAGGATGACGAAGAAGAAGAGGAGCCTGAAGATTTCTAAAAAAAATCAGGCATCAGATTTTGATAAACCCGGGCAGACCTTTGATGAAATTCTGACCCAGACTGTAGGTATAGGCACCCTGGCAGGGGATCATCAGACAGTCTCCCTTTCTTATGTCATCCCCGAAATATGCATATCCAAATACATCATGGGGTGTGCATAAAGATCCAAGAATATGGCAGGGCTTTTCCAGAAACCCTTTTCTGCTTAAGTTCAAGACTGGAAAATAATCTGTTTCAAACCGTTCCCATCCAATAACATTGGTCCCTGCATCAGTGATCACCAGGTCATGGCTTTTCCTGTCCACCACTGAAAGAAGAAGATGCATGGCACTGTGGCAGATCCATCGCCCGGGTTCAAAACATATCCGGCAGTTTGCAATGGGGAAAAGATGGGTCTGAACGGCATTAAAAATCATTTCGGCAAATATCTCTATGGGAGTTCCGGGTATCCGGTAATGAGGTTTGATGAGGCACTCAGGCTTGTCAGCCCCTGTTGCCGAAGGTCCTTCCATATTTTCCGGAGAATGGAGCCATTCTCCTTCTTCAGGCCAGTAACCGCCGCCTATGTCAATGAATTCAATCTTGCTGTTGAACTCCCCGGGCATCTGTTTCAGGGTCTGGCCAAGCAGTGTAATGAATCTTACCTGCCGGTCCGGTGTCAGGTTCCAGCTTGAATGAAACTGGAGGCCTTTGAAATTAATATGGGGCAGGTCCTTTACCTTTTTCCAGAATTCGGGCAGCTTCTCCGGCACA
>MGTJ01000164.1 GCA_001799395.1 Desulfobacterales bacterium RIFOXYA12_FULL_46_15
GCACATCCCATAATTGGCTGCCCCGTTGTCCGGGCCGATGACAAGCTGTATCCTCGGTACCTGGGCGCAGGACACGGCCCTCACCATGTCGGCCCCGTATTTGCCTATTCCCGCATGCTCGGATTCAGACCCGATCATATAGCCTGGAGAACTCTGGATAAAAAGCAAGGGGATTTTTTCATAGGAACAGCGCACCACCCATTCTGCAACCTTTTTGGCACATTCATGGAAAATAATGCCTGACCCATTGGAGGCGACCACACCGACGGGAATGCCTTTGATGCGGATTTTTCCCACCAGGATATTGGATCCCCGGCCTGGGGCAAAATTCTTTTTATGCTCGATGAATTCCGATTCATCGGCAAGGGCTTTCAGGACTTTCCAGCCGTCAATGCCGATATAGGGGGAAACCGGAAGGATATCATAGAGGGATTTCGATGAAGGGTCAGGTTCCCTGGGTTCATACCTGTGAAGATGGATGGTCTGGGGCTTTGTAAGGGACAAAAGCTGCCTGGCCCGCTGAATGGCATCGGTCTGGTCCTTGCACAGATGATCGGCACCGCCGGAAATCTCGGTATGCACCTTGGCACCGCCCAGGTTTTCGGCTGAAATTTCCTCGCCCGTGGCCATTTTGACCAGGGGCGGACCGCCCAAAAAGGAAAAGGATTGCTGGTCAATCATGATGGATTCACAGGCCATAAAGACGATATAGGCGCCGCCGGCGGTATTGCCGCCCGTGCTGATGGTGACCTGGCGAAGGCCTTTGGCCGACATTCTTGCCATGTTATAGAAAATGGACCCGAAATGCTGGTCATCCGGGAAGACATCAGCCTGCATGGGTAAAAAAACCCCGCCTGAGTCTGCAATATAAACACAGTTAAGCCCGTTCTGCTCGGCAATGGCCTGGGCCCGCATATGCTTTTTCAGGGTAATGGGGAAATAGGAACCTGCCTTGACCCGGCTGTCACTGGCCATGATCATGGTCCAGTTGCCGTGGATTTTCCCGATCCCGGTGACGATCCCGGCACAGTGAACATTCTCCACACCCGGATAATTCATGCCGAACCCGGCAATGGTGGAAAGCTCAAAAAACGGTGTATCCGGGTCGGTCAGATCCCTGATCAATTCCCGGACCGGACGCTTGCCCCGTTTGGCAAGGGTGTCCACAGCCTTTTGGCCGCCGGGCCAGATGGCTTCCTGCCGTCTTTCTTCCAGTTTTATTTCTTCGCCTTCCCAGAAGGCTTTCTTATCCGTCATGGGGGTTATCTCCCTTTGTATCGAGGTTTTCTTTTTTCCCTGAAGGCGGTCAGGCCTTCAACCCGGTCTTCGGTGGGGATGGTGACCCTGTAGGCATTGGATTCAATGGCAAGGCCTGTGGCCAGATCCGTTTCAATGCCTTTGTCAATGGCATATTTGGCCATTTCAACGGCAATGGGTCCGGTCTCGGCAATCATGTCCGCCATTTTCAGGCATTCGGCAAGAAGTGATTCCGGGGTTGTAATTTTGTTTACAAGACCTATCTCAAGGGCTTCTTTGGCATCCACGCGGCGGCCAGTGAAAATCAGTTCCTTGGCTTTGGCCACGCCTATGATCCGGGGAAGGCGCTGGGTGCCGCCTCCGCCGGGAATGATGGCCAGGCGTGTTTCCGTAAGCCCCATGGATGCTGTTTCCGAAGCAATGCGGATATCTGAGGCCAGGGCCACTTCCGTACCGCCGCCCAGGGCCACCCCGTTCACTGCGGAAATAACCGGCATGGGAAGGTTCTGGATGGAGGTCAGAAGGTTCCGGATAGTGAGGATGAATTTTTTTACCTCATCCGGGGTCAGGGATGCCCTTTCTTTTAAATCCGCGCCTGCGCAGAAGGATTTTTCCCCTTTGCCCGTGATGATAACGGTCCTGATATCGGTCCGGTACTGGAGGGAATCAATAATATCCCGCATGGCATATAAAAGGTCAAAATTGAGGCAGTTCATTACCTCGGGCCGGTTCATGGTCAGAATGACAGCCTGGTTTTTTTCTTCTGTCAGAAGAAGGCCCTGGTTCAAGCTCATGATCATCTCCTAAAAATTATGTTTAGCATCCGATATAGCGTGAAATAACAATGCGCTGGACTTCAGACGTGCCTTCGCCTATTTCAAGGAGTTTTTGATCCCTGTAGAACCGTTCCACATTGTATTCCTTCATGAGACCGTAGCCGCCGTGGATCTGGACCGCATGATCCACAACCCGTGACATGACTTCGGAACAATAGAGTTTTCCCATGGCAGCCTCTTTTTCAAAGGGCCGTTTTTTGCTTTTGAGCCAGCAGGCTTTGTAGAGAAGGTTTCTGGCGCATTCGATCTCTGTGGCACAGTCGGCGAGCTTAAACGCAATGGCCTGGAATTTGGAAATGGGCTGACCGAACTGCTCTCTTTCCCTGGCATATTTCAGGGCCAGGTCATAAGCCCCCTGGGCGCCGCCAAGCCCCATGGCGCCGATGGAAAGCCTTCCCCCGTCCAAGGTGGCCAGCATCTGGTGGAACCCGTCGCCTTTTTTGCCCAGGATATTGTCCTTGGGGACCCTGACATCATCAAAATAGAGTTCAGCCGTATTGGAGGCCCGCCACATGAATTTCTTTTTCATGGGAACAGCTTTGAAACCCTTTGTTCCGGCTTCCACAAGGATGCAGGAATATTCCGGTTTGCCATTGCTCCTTGTACCTGTTATGGCCTGGACGGTCACACCCATGGTCATGTCACAGGCAGCATTGGTGATAAAGATTTTTGAGCCATTGATGACCCATTCGTTACCGTCCAGAATTGCCGTTGTTTTGCTGCCGCCGGCATCAGACCCGGCTGTGGGCTCGGTAAGGCCGAATCCCCAGAGGCCTTCTCCGGAACAGAGCTTGGGAAGATATTTTTGTTTCTGCTCTTCAGTTCCAAAATAATAAATCGGTCCGATCCCGAGACTGTTGCCTGCCGCAACGGTTGCGGCCTGGGAGCCGTCGATCCGCGCTACCTCTTCAACACCGATGATATAGGAAATATAGTCCATGGCCTGGCCGTTATATTTTTCAGACACAAACATGCCGAAAAGACCGATTTCTCCCATTTTCCGTGTAAGCTCAGCAGAAAATTCCTCTTTTTCGTCAAGCTCGCCGGCAATGGGGGCGATCTCTTTCTGGGCAAACTTTCTGACTTCCTTACGAATCATTTCCTGCTCTTTTGTAAGGTCAAAATCCACCCTTCGCCTCCTTTATTTTATTGGTTAACTGTTTGTTTTGTCATGTATTTTAAGCAACAAAAACCGCCCGACAACCCGAAAAAACTGATCGAGCGCTCAGTCTACACTCTGATACTACAGGTAAAGAAATATTTTTGTCAAATGTTTTTTAAAGGGATTCTCACCTGCTTTCAAAAAAAAATGTAAAAATTTAAATGGCTTCCTTTTATAATTTCTTGACAAGAATGGCAATAAATGTAAAAAAAATTATATGAGTGAGCGCTCGTTCAAACTCCGGCATTCGTTATGTTAATATTTGAGAAAGGAGTGACCTTTTGGCAACGATCAAAAAGATAAAAACTCCACTGGCCGATACAGAAGTCCCGACCCAGATTAAAAATCCTGAACTTGTACGGGAAAGACGGCGAAAAATTATCGATTCAACCGTCAAGCTTTTTGTCGAGCACGGATACCACAAGACCACGACACGGATGATCGCAAAGGCTGCCAATTTTTCCATCGGCTCTTTATATGAATATGTCAGTTCCAAAGAAGACCTCTTGTATCTTGTGTGTAAAACCATCCATGAAGAGGTCCAGGAGGCTGTTGAAAAAGCCCTTAAAGGGAATGACAAGGGAAAAGAGCGGCTGGCCCGGGTAATCCGGCAGTATTTTTATGTGTGTGACAATATGGCGGATCATATCCTTCTCATGTACCAGGTCACCCAGTTTCTGCCTAAAAAATGGCAGATCCAGGTTCTTGAAAATGAGCTGAATATCACCAATGTGTTTATCAATGCCCTGACCTCGCTTTCCGAGGCAAACGGTTTTCCGGTTCTGGATGGAAAAGTCTTGAACCTGGTGGGTCATGATATTTCCGTTTTAGGCCAGATGTGGGCATTTCGCCGCTGGCACATGCAGAAAAAATTTACCATAGAGGAATATATCAGCATTCAGACGGATTTTATCCTGGGCCGGATATTTTAATAAAAATAAAATTTTCATTTATTTTTATTAAAATTTATGCCACTAAACTAAAGATAACTCTGTTTGATTTTATCAAACTTTCCTATATCTGATAAGGAGAACTGATGAGTATGGAAACCCTGATATATAAACCAAAGCATTCTATCAAGGTCGTTACCGCCACCTCGCTTTTTGACGGTCATGATGCATCCATCAATATCATGAGAAGGATTCTGCAGGATTCCGGTGCCGAAGTCATTCATATCGGACACAACCGTTCAGCAAAAGAGGTGGTGGATGCAGCCATTGAAGAAGATGCCCAAGGAATCGCCGTATCCAGTTACCAGGGCGGCCATGTGGAGTATTTCAAATACATGGTGGATCTGTTAAAGGAAAGAGGAGGCTCCCATATCAAGATCTTCGGCGGCGGCGGCGGGGTCATCATCCCGTCCGAAATGGCAGAACTCCATGCTTATGGGGTTACCCGCATCTATTCGCCTGAAGACGGATCAAAAATGGGTCTCCAGGGCATGATCAACGATATGATGCAATCCATGGATGCCCCTTCAGTGAATTATGAGGGCCTGGACCTTATACAACTCAATATTGACAATAAATTTGTGACAGCCAATTTCATCTCTGCGGTACAGGAAGCCAAAGCCAATGACCAAAGAGCCTTTGAAAGAATCATGGCCGGAATCATCAAAAAAGCGGTAACAAGAGATGTGCCGGTCATTGGTCTCACCGGAACCGGCGGCGCAGGTAAATCCTCTTTAACGGATGAACTGGTCTTAAGGATATTGAATGATCTGAAAGATGTCCATATAGCCATCATTTCCTGTGACCCGTCCCGGCGGAAAACCGGTGGGGCACTCCTGGGCGACCGGATCAGGATGAATTCCATTGAGAGCGGCCGGGTCTATATGCGGTCCCTTGCCACCCGCCGGTCCCAGACCGAGCTGCCCGAGGTGCTGCCCGATGCAATCGCCGTGGTCAAGGCGGCCGGTTATGATATGATCCTGGTTGAAACCGCAGGGATCGGCCAGGGGGATTCCCGGGTGGTGGATATGGTGGATATGTCCGTCTATGTTATGACTGCGGAATTCGGAGCGCCCTCCCAGCTTGAAAAAATCGACATGCTGGATTATGCAGATATTGTGGTGGTGAACAAATATGAAAAAAAAGGCAGTGAAGATGCCCTGCGGGATGTAAGAAAGCAGGTCCAGCGAAACCGCAAGGCCTTTGACAAGGACCCCAAAGACATGCCGGTATTTGGCACCATTGCCTCCAAATTCAATGACGACGGCATCACTGCCTTTTATCACTGCCTTTTAAACCTGATTGCCGAAAAAAAGCAGATCCGGTATGAATCCGGTCTTCCAAGGTCTGGCAGAAAAGAATCCTCATCCAAAACCATTATCATTCCCGGTGAAAGAACCCGGTACCTGGCCGAAATTGCCGATACGGTCAGGGATTACCATAAAACCACGAAAACCCAGGCCAAATCCGTGAGGGATTACTGGCACCTCCTGGAAACCACCAAAATGCTGGAGGAAAAAGACTCAGAGTTCATGCCGGATGTGCTTTTGCAGCTTAAATCGGCTGTAGAAGAGGCGAGATCCTTTATTTTTGAAGAAACCGAGAAAGATATCCAGGGTTTTGTTCAGGCAAGGGATGAGTATGGAAAGGACGAACTCATCTATCAGGTCCGGGATAAGGAACTTAAGGTTCCGTTATACACAAAATCCCTGTCCCATTCAAAGATACCCAAGATCTCTCTTCCCAGGTTCCAGGACCCTGGTGAGCAGTATGCCTGGGTGCGCAAAGAAAATTTTGCCGGGAAATTTCCCTATACGGCCGGAGTGTTCCCCTTAAAACGGGCTGATGAAGATCCGACCCGGATGTTTGCCGGTGAAGGCGGGCCTGAAGATACCAACCGGCGGTTTAAGCTTCTTTCAGGCAGTTATCCTGCCAAACGTCTTTCCACAGCCTTTGACTCCGTGACCCTCTATGGGTTTGACCCGGACACCCGGCCGGATATTTACGGCAAGATCGGTACCTCCGGAGTTTCCATCTGCACCCTGGATGATGTCAAGGTCCTCTACGGCGGATTTGACCTCTGTGCCCCCAATACCTCGGTGTCCATGACCATCAACGGGCCTGCACCCATGATGCTGGCTATGTTCATGAATACGGCCATTGCCCAGCAACTGGACAAATTTAAGGCTGAAAAGGGCCGGGAGCCGTCGGAAGACGAAGCTGCCGCCATCCGCCAGTTTGCCCTGTCCAATGTCAGGGGAACGGTCCAGGCCGATATCTTAAAGGAGGACCAGGGCCAGAACACCTGTATTTTTTCCATTGAATTTGCCCTGAAAATGATGGGTGATATCCAGCAGTATTTTATTGACCATAAGGTGTTCAATTTTTATTCCGTATCCATATCCGGATACCATATTGCCGAAGCCGGGGCCAACCCTGTTACCCAGCTTGCCCTGACCCTGGCCAACGGGTTTACCTATGTGGAATATTATCTGTCCCGGGGCATGGATATCGATAGCTTTGCACCCTCCCTGTCCTTTTTCTTTTCCAACGGCATGGACCCGGAATACACGGTCATCGGACGGGTGGCCAGACGCATCTGGGCCGTGGCCATGAAATACAAATACAAGGCCAATGAAAAATCACAGAAACTGAAATACCATATCCAGACTTCTGGCCGGTCCCTTCACAGCCAGGACATCCAGTTCAATGATATCCGGACAACGCTTCAAGGCCTGTGCGCCATTTATGACAACTGCAACAGCCTTCATACCAATGCCTTTGACGAAGCCATTACCACGCCGTCCACGGAATCGGTCCGGCGGGCCCTGGCCATCCAGCTCATTGTCAACCGGGAATGGGGTCTGGCAAAAAATGAAAACCCCTTACAGGGCAGTTTTATCGTTGATGAGCTGACAGACCTGGTGGAAGAAGCCGTCCTCATCGAATTTGAACGTATCACGGAGCGGGGCGGAGTTCTCGGGGCCATGGAAACCGGATACCAGCGCGGTAAAATCCAGGAAGAGTCCATGCTTTATGAAAATCTGAAACATTCCGGCAGCCTTCCCATCATTGGTGTCAATACCTTCCAGGACCCGGATGCCGACTATGCGGAAATGGCCAATCACCTGGAGCTTTCCAGGGCCACGGATGAGCAGA
>MGTJ01000165.1 GCA_001799395.1 Desulfobacterales bacterium RIFOXYA12_FULL_46_15
GCAGCCCTCTGGGCCAGCCGGGTCTTCATGGTTTCCACGGCCTGGATCAGGGCATTGCCAAAGGTATAGGTGCTCCGGCTGGCTGAAGCTGATCCGCAGGGCAGGGTCAGACAGGTGTCCGGAAGGACCAGTTCCAGATTCTCATAATTCTGGTTTAAGAGGTCACCGGCCATCTGTAAAAAGGTAACTCCGTTTCCCTGGCCCATATCTGCCACGCCGGAATAAATCCTGAATCGCCCCTGTTTTGTCAACTCCAGTTTTGCAATGGCCGTATCCGGCACAAAGGGGCCGTATCCCATGCCGTGCAGGGCACAGGCCATTCCAGATCCCCTCAGCATATGGGCCTGGGCCTTTTTTTTCCATGCATCAGCCCCCTGGTATAAAGGGTGGACCTTGAGCCGGGCCAGGCATTCCCTGATTCCGGTGGAAGTTTTAAGAGTTGTGCCCGAGGGGATT
This sequence comes from Desulfobacterales bacterium RIFOXYA12_FULL_46_15, assembly GCA_001799395.1. GTDB lineage: Bacteria > Desulfobacterota > Desulfobacteria > Desulfobacterales > Desulfobacteraceae > Desulfobacula. Next base: position 457 of record MGTJ01000165.1, read on the forward strand.
TTATCCCCTTTTTGAACCGCATTCTTCATCCGGATATCCAGCGGGGCCAGGGACAATTTTTCCGCCATGAGGTCAACGGCCTGTTCCATGGCCGCAGCCACCTGGGGAACTCCGAATCCCCTGAAGGCACCGCCGATGGTGTTATTGGTATAGACGGCCCTTCCCCGGATGGACGCATGGGGGATGCGATAGGGGCCGCCGGCATGTTCCAGGGCCAGGCCTAGGACCGCGCCGCCCAGATGGTCATAGGGGCCGGTATCAAAGTCTGCCCGGGCTTCCAGGGCATGAAATACCCCGCTTTGCTTTGCTCCCAGGCGGTAATAGAGGGTTGCGGCGTGGCGTTTAGGGCTAGCCAGGAAACTTTCCTCCCGGTTCCACATCATTTTTATGGGAATATCGGAACAGGCCATGGCTGCCAGCCCCAGGAGGGATTGGACCGTGATCCCGTCCTTGCTGCCGAACCCGCCCCCGCAATAGGGGGCGATAATTCTCAGCCTCTCCGGTGAAATGCCGACGGCCTGAGCCGTTTCTGCCCGGTCCCTGAAAGGGGTCTGGGTGGAGACCACAATGGACAGTTCGCCCTTTTCATAAACAGCCTCACCACATTCGGTTTCCAGGCAGGCATGCTCCTGCCGGGGCAAATCCATGGTCCATTCAACAATGGCGTCACAGTCTTCAAAGGCCTCAAGCCCTTTTCCCGATACCAAATGCCCTGAAAGCAGGCAGTTGCCGCCCGGATGGGTTGGATGGATCAGGGGAGCGCTGTCCTTAAGTGCCTCTGCCAGGGTAAAAACGCCGGGGAGAGCTTCATATTTAAAGGAGATCAATGCCAGGGCCGCTTCCAATGCCTGGGGGGTCTCTGCAATGACCAGGGCAAGGGCATCCCCGCAATGGCGGATCCTATCACCCACCAGCACGGGCTGGTCCTTTTGGATCACCCCTTGGCGGTTGGAGCCTTTGACATCCTTATGGGTCAGGATTTTTTTGATCCCGGGGATTCTCCCGGCAGCTTCCGTGGAAACGGATATCAACCGGCCATGGGGGATACCCGCCCGCTTGGCCCCTGCCCACAGATGATGGGGCCCGTAATAGTCAGCGGCAAATTTTTCATGTCCCATTACCTTGTTAAGAGCATCCGGTCTTACCTGCGATGCGCCCACAGATGGGGATGTTTTGGATATCAGATTCATTTTTTCCTTTTGGTGTTCATAGGATAGGAACTGAGTTTTTGTCAACCCCAATATGAATAAATTTCTAAAAACCAACTGTCATGAATCCGTCACGGCTGATCTCTCAGATTTTAAGCCGGAGGAGGGTTTTACCGGCCTGACAGGAGAAATAATATTGTATTTTTTCAGTTTCTCATACAGGGTGCTCCGGCTGATGCCGAGGTTTGAAGCGGCAGCGGTCTTATTCCATGCACATTCCTCAAAAACCTTCCGGATAATGGTTTCTTCATTGGCAGTCAGAACCCTTGGGGTAAAATTGGTCCTGTTTTTCAAGGCTTCCGGCAGATGACCCGGCAGATCGGAAACAAAAATCCGGTTGAATTTTGATAAGGTCACTGCATACTCTATACAGTTTTCAAGTTCCCGGATATTACCCTGCCAGTGGTAGTCCATGAGTATCCGCATGGCTTCGGTATCTATTCCGTCAATGGGTTTCCCCTGTTCCTGTGAAAATTTCCTTAGAAAAAAAGACGCCAGCAGGGGGATGTCATTCTTCCTGTGGCAAAGCGCCGGCAGGTTGATGGGGATTACATTCAGGCGGTAAAAGAGATCTTCCCTGAAATTCCCTTTTTTGACCTCATCCAGAAGATTTCTGTTGGTGGCTGCCAATACCCGGGTATCCACCCGGATGGATTGTTCGCCGCCGATACGCTCGATCTTCTGGCTCTGGAGCACTCTCAGCAGCATGGTCTGGGCCGAAGCTGAAATCTCTCCGATTTCATCCAGGAACACAGTGCCTCCGCTTGCCTGCTCAAATCTGCCTGTTTTCCGGTTGAGAGCGCCGGTAAAGGCCCCTTTTTCATGGCCGAACAGCTCGCTTTCCAGCAGGGTGGCAGGATATGCCGAGCAATTGATGACGACAAAGGGTTTATCCGAGCGATGGCTCAGCATATGTATGGCTTTTGCCACCATTTCCTTTCCGGTCCCGCTTTCACCCTGGATCAGGATGGTTGCATCGGTTGGGGCAACATCTTCAATCAATTTATAAATGGTTTGTATTTTAGGATCTTTCCCCACCATGCCCTGAAATCCGGAAATCATATCCACGCGGCTCTTCAGACCCATAGTCTCCTTTTCATATTCAAGTGCCCTGAAAAAAATGCCTGATGTCTGTTCAAGAATCAGATGAATGATTGCTATCTCTGTTTTAATACAGGCGCAATCCTTTGGACATGCGATCAGGATGGCACCCAGCAATTGCCCGTGATAATGGAAGGGGAAAACCGCCATTCTTGAAGAGGCTGCAAAGCCTTGAGGCAGGGGAAGGGTTTTGATTTCATCCGGTTTTAAAAAGCCGGGGGACTCTCCATGGTCAGCCTGTTGATAAAGCCTGTCATAACCCTCTTTTCCCAGCACAATGAAATTGTTGCCCATGGATAGATAGGGGGTTCTTTTTTCATTGTCAAAAACAATGATCGACAGATTGCCGCATTTCACAATATCCTGGAATGTCTTGACCAGAAACGAGCTGATGGTTTTCAAATCCGCCATGGATGCTGCTTTCCTGGAAACGGAAAATGCCGTTACAAGCTGGTGGTGGGCCCGGTCTATCTCTGTATTCCGCTGTTCAAGAATTTGATTGCTTTCTTTTAATTTTGTCGTGTGCTCGGCAATCCTGGCCATCATTCCATTATAGGCTGCCACCAGTTTTTCAATTTCCACAGGACCTTTGACGTCCAGGCGGGTATTAAGATTATCTTCACCGGTTTGACTCACTGATTCTGTCAATAGAATAAGCGGCTGTATCAGTCGGGAAATCAGAAAATGACCCAGTAAAAGCAAGACCCCTGAAACCGCAAAGGAAGACAGGGTCATCCTGATGCTGAACCGTTTGATTTTATTGCGGAAACCGGCTTCCGAAAACCCCAGACGCAGAATCCCGGCTTTTGCATTAAAAATCGGCCACCGGACATCAATATACCGCTCCTTTTTTTTGGAAATGATTTTAATGGTATTTTGTTTTGAAAAATCCCCCTCTTTGTTCATGGCGATAAGATGGACCGGAATTCCCTCATGAAAAGTATGAACCAGAACTTTGCCATTACTGAGGATAAACAGGTAAGATACGGCCGGATCACTCATCAACTGGTCATCCAGCATTCTCTGGACAGACACGAGGTCATTGATTAAAATTTTGTCGGCTGCATCCAGTGCGAGTTTATGGGCAATGCTTTCCGCCCTTGAAACAGCCTGGGACATAAGATTTACGCTGTAATTTTGGATCAGAAGCTGGGACACCAGTATTCCCGTAACAATCACCAGAAGTGCGACCGTCAATAAAAGCAGGGTTTTAAGGCTTTTAAAAACCTTCATTGTGCCTGACCCATTGCTTCATACATGATCCTGACATTTTCATACCATTCTTCTTTGGGTTTTTCAAACCGGTCAATCATTAAATTTCCAAGAATTTTTTTACCCTCATCGGTTTCATGCAGGGTCAGGACAATATCCTGAATATCGGATTTCAATTGCGGGTTCAAAAATGAAGACGCCACCAGGGGAGGGCTTCCGAAGCGGTCCGATTTTTTGATCACCCTTGTTCTATCGGTTAAGGAAGGATTTTTCAAATGATAGAATTCCCATTGATGACCGTCGACCGCAGCACCGTCCACCAGTCCTTTGCCAACAGCCAGGATGGAATTGTCATGGCTGTAGGTATAGGTAACCCGGCTGAAAAAGGATTCTGGTGAATGATTTTTTTTAAGCAGCCAGTACCGGGGAACCAGGGTGCCGGAATTGGAATCCGGATCAGTGAACGCAAAAATCTTGCCTTTGAGATCATCAAGGGAATTGTAAGAAGAATCCTTTTGAACAATCAGATAGGATTGATAATAAGGTTCACCTCTGATGACCGGGGTTGCAAGCCCTTCAAATTCATATTTTTTTTTCCCGTTCACATAGGGGCCGGAACATACAAAGGCTAAATCGATCAAGTGTTTGGGAAATAATTCATTAACTTCGGAATAGGTTTTACGCTGGATCAAAACAATATCATGGCCAAGTTTTCTGCCGATAAAATTCAACAATTCTTCATAATAAACAAGGGTGTCCTTGGGAGATATCATGGCAGCAACCGCAACTTTGAGTTCCTTATGGCCAGTATCCTGGATGTCTTGTTTTTCAATTTTTTGTTTTTCATCCAGATCCACAAATTGATAATCTGCTTTTTTTTCACACCCGGCTGTTAAAAACAAAAAAATAATCAGGCCTGCGACAAAATTATATTTGACCGGTTTCATCTTTCATCCTGTATTGTTTATCATAGTTCATCCGGACACAACTATCCTGTGTATGATTTTCGTATACCTTTAACTTATTGAAATAAAATATATTTTTTGTCTTGTCAAGATATTGCGTCCGGAATCCGGACATCTACAGCATTTTAAAACAAATTTTGAACCGGCTGCACAATGCCTGGAATATCAGGCTTCTTGAAACAGTTTAGCATCCAGGCATATTAATTGCTGTTAAGCCATAAAAGACAAAAGAAAATCAATTACAATACCGGTCAAGGCGACATTGCCAAAGGATTTGCAAACCATGGGAAAAGCCATAATCCTGATCAGTACACAAAAGGATGAATTAAACAGAATAATCGGTTTTCTGGACAAAAACAATTATCCGTCTCTTTCCATAGGAGCCATGGGCGGTCTGGACGCCTGCCTTTTACAGACGGCCGCCGACTGCGTGATCCTGGATCTTGATTCCATCCGTATTGATAACCGGACGATCCGGGAACTGACCCTTCAATATCCCCATGTCTATTTTCTCTGCATGTCCAGTGACCGGTTTCATCCAAAGCTGAAGGATGCCATCTGCTACCATATATATGCCTGCCTGACCAAACCCCTGGATTATGGTGAACTGCTCTACTGGTTAAGGTGTATTGAAGATAATGGCAATGATCCGGATTAAAAAAGAAAATTAAAAATATGTATCAAAAACCCAAAAACCGGAGGTAAAATGAAAAAGAAAGAATCAAAACCCCTGATTGTTGAATTTCTGGAAAACAACGGGGTATCCCGCAGATCGTTTCTCAAAGCCGGTCTGGCAGGCGGTGCTGCCGTGACGCTGGGAGGAGGGATGCTCCCCCGGATGAAGGCCCTGGCCGGAGCATCGGCTTCTCCAGGAATCGGGCAGGGACAATGGCTTCCCGCAACCTGCCAGGGATGCACATCCTGGTGTTCCAAACAGGTCTATGTGATTGACGGCCGGGCAGTCAAAGTCAGGGGCAATCCGAATTCAAAAGTAAATCTGGGGGCAGGATGCCCGAGATCCCATCTGGCCTTGCAGCAGGTCTATGATCCGGACCGGATCAAAACACCGATGAAACGGACCAACCCCAAAAAAGGCCGGAATGAAGATCCGAAATTTGTTCCCATTTCCTGGGATGAAGCCTTGAGTACCATTGCCGATAAAATCATGGAACTTCGAAAAGCGAATGAAACCCACAAATACATGCTGATGCGGGGCCGGTATTCCTATATGAGGGATATCCTCTATGACCGGATGACAAAGATTATCGGATCTCCGAACAGTATTTCCCACTCAGCCCTATGTGCCGAGGCTGAGAAATTTGGTCCCTATTATACTGAAGGGTTATGGGACTACCGGCAATACGACATCGTCCGTTCAAGATATATCCTTCTCTGGGGGGCAGATCCCCTATCGGCCAATCGCCAGGTGTCCTATTACTCGAAAGTCTGGGGAGATGCCATCAACCGGGCCACAGTGGCCATTGTTGAGCCCAGGTTGTCTGCCACAGCCGCCAAAGCGGATGAATGGCTGCCGGCAAAACCGGGAACCGACGGTGCCCTCGCAGTGGCCATCGCCCATGTGATTCTGACGGAAGGCCTCTGGTATAAACCCTTTGTCGGCGATTTCACCGACGGTCTGAACCGGTTTGTTTTAGGGCAGGAATTGGATGAAGCCCTTTTTGAAGAAAAATACACCCATGGTCTCATCAAATGGTGGAACCTGGAACTTAAGGACAAGACCCCTGAATGGGCGGCCGAAATCACCGGTCTCCCGGCAGAGCAGATTCACCGGGTGGCGACGGAATACGGGAAAGCAGCCCCCCAGGCCATCTCCTGGCTTGGCGGCGGGCCCTGCATGCAGGTCAGGGGCGGTTTCACCTCCATGGCGGTCCATGCCCTGAACGGGCTGACCGGATCGGTGGACAACGAAGGCGGAACCCTTGCCGCTAATAAGGAATATACTAAACATTTTCCTGAACCGGATGATTTCATTGATGATATTGCCAAAAAAGGGAAAAAACATGAAAAAATCGACCAGCGGGGAAGGCTCCAATTCCCCTGCATCAATGCGGGAAAACCCGGCAGCGCCGTCATCACCAACAATGCCGCCGACGGTATTCTCAACGATGACCCCTATGATATCAAGGTGGCCATCGCCTATATGAACAATTTTGCCTTTTCCGCTCCCCAGCCGGAACGATGGGAAAGGGCCTTATCGAAAATTCCCTTTCTGGCCCATATCACCACAAATGCCTCGGAATTCTCCTGGTTTGCCGACATTCTTCTTCCGGACACCCACCATATGTTTGAAAAATGGGGATATGTCAAATCCATCGGCAACGGATACCGGCATGTCACCCTCATGCAGCCCATTATTAAAAATGTCTGGGATTACAAGATTGATGAAACCGAAATCGCCTGGCTGATTGCTGAAAAACTTGCCGAAAGAGGGTTTGACAATTTGCTGCGCCATTATAAAACCTATAAAGACCCTGAAACCGGCAAAGAGCCGGTCAATGAAAAGGAATTT
>MGTJ01000166.1 GCA_001799395.1 Desulfobacterales bacterium RIFOXYA12_FULL_46_15
GATTGACAAGATCATCATCCCGAAAATGTTTTACCGCACCGACATCGGCCTGAACTTTATGGAAAAAGACGGAGCCATGCTCCGGGAATGGGGGTATGTATAATTATAAGAGGCTGAAATAAGCGCTCCGCCCATCATTGAAAGAAGGGCATTGGCCAAAGAAATGTCCATGGCGGTTTTAAAATACAAGCCTCCGACAATGAGCACGCCGAAGATTTTAAAAAGGGAGGAAATCACCATCCCATCCCAGCAGTTTTCCCAGATTTTCCTTTCGATCAGATAAGAATCCAGAACATTGACAAGGCCCCAGCAGGCAATGGAGGCAATGGCATAGATCAGCCATTCAGACATGGGTCACCATCGGCATCAGATCGTTTTTTATAGGCATGGCCATCCCAACATAATGAATACATTAGATTAAAGCAGTTTTTCAAATTCGTGAATGCTTAAATCTGCCTGGCGTAGAATCGCCCTCAGTGTTCCCCGATCCAGTTCCTTATGATTGGGGACAACTAATTGGCAGAACGGGTCATCCGTTCGGAGAATAATATGGCTGCCGGTCTGGCGCTTGATATAAAACCCCATACTGGATAAGGCCCTGATACAATCCTTGCCCGAAATTTTTGGCAGTTTTGTCATACTGCCACAACCATAACCTCAAATGTTTCTTCCGGAACTGGAAGGTTATCTTCTTTTAAAGCCTCAATATAAAGACTGATGGCCTCTTTGATATTTTCAACAGCCTTTTCTTTTGTCTCTCCCTGACTGATACAACCGGGAAGGCTCGGGCATTCAGCAACCCAATAGCCATCTTCACCACGAAATATAATAGCTTCTCTCACTCTTTCCTCCTTATTTTTAAATCAGCCATTCAGGCATGGGGCACCCATCGGGATCATATTATTCTTTCACCTGTTGTAATGATCTCATTCACAAAAGGGTCAGGCTCAATCTTCTCAATATGCCCCTTAATATACATGCGGGTTGCCTTTTTTCTAAATGATTCCTTATAATCAGGATACCGTGTGCTAATATTGAATGTTGTAACTTCTAAAAGGAAGTTTTCTTGATCTTTATTAAGTTTCAGTTCAACCATTTTTGCAAGCTTTAAAAGATGATGGATGTGTTGGATACCGGCCTCTCTATGCTTGGCAAAAGACCCTGGGTGTTATATTTGAATTCCGGTTTTTATTATTTCTTTTAAAAACCCGCTTTCGTCATGATTTTTTTGCAAGACAACCGGCTCAATTCTATCATCCACTTCTCTTCTTATTTTCCATGGCAGAGGCCTTGTTGTAAAGTAATCCCCCTCTATTTTATCAACAATAATGGCAACATCTATATCACTGTCTTCCCTGTTTTTACCATTTGCATATGATCCAAACAAAATTATCTGGTCAAACAGCATCTGTTTTGAAAGCAGTTTTTTATATTTTTTAAGTTTTTTTATAACCTCTGCTTTATCCATATTTGAAGCCCCTTGGTGTTATCTAAAATTTCTTTGCATCTTTCTTCCGTCAAACTCTTCATTGTATTTTTACAAGATAGGCTTTAAATATTTTCTCGATTGCCTGATGTGCCATGAAACCGACATAAAGATATCGTTTACTTTTAAGCATGGCTTCAGCAGTCTCCAAGTCATACTCTGATAATTCTATCCAATAGTTCATCTGGCTCGACATTATTCCTCACAGTTCATCACTTTTGGAATCGGCAATCAATTTTTACTTTTACCTTTTTATGTTTAATGATTTATTTTGGATGCTAATGATGTAATATAATGAATACAGATCATTTTCTCAAGCCTCAAATGTTTCTTCCGGAACCGGAAGGTTATCCTCTTTTAGAGCCTCAATATAAAGCATGATGGCCTCTTTGATATTTTCAACAGCCTTTTCTTTTGTCTCTCCCTGACTGATATCTATATGTTGCATTATCCGGACTCATGATTATGAAATTTTTTTTGTCTTGGCATTAAATATCCCAAAACTTGCCGAGGCGGACTGCCTTAATCAAAATTTCCTTTGATTTTTTCATTTAAAATTTCCAGGATCTTTTTAGACTTACCAGTGAATTTATCTTATTGCTTTTTTTTTATTCCAAGGGCATGAATAGATCATGAAACCCAACAATACTGCTCTGGATATGAAAGGCATCCTGGTTCTGATCATTATTTGTGCAAGCTGGGGCTTAAACCAGGTGGCCATAAAGACCGCCATACAAGGAATCTCCCCTATTCTCCAGGCCGGTATCCGGTCCATCGGATCAACCTTTCTTTTACTCCTGTGGATGAATTTCCGGCAAATCAAAATTTTTACAAAAGACCATACACTCTTTTGGGGTGTTCTGGTGGGGCTTCTTTTTTCAGCAGAATTTATCCTGATTTACTGGGGACTTGAATTCACCCATGCCTCCCGGGCCGTTATTTTCATCAACACCGCTCCTTTTGTCGTGGCCCTAGGCGCCCGTCTGTTTATCCCCGGAGAAGCCCTGAGCAAAACCCAGGTATCCGGTCTCTGCCTGGCCTTTATCGGCATTCTTGTCGCATTCAATGAATCCTTGAATCTCCCTACAAAACAGATGCTCATCGGTGATGCCATGCTCACGGCTGCAGCAGTTCTCTGGGGAGCCACCACGGTTGTGATCAAAGCAACCCCCCTGGCCTTTATCGCTCCCAGCAGAACCCTGCTCTATCAGCTGGCCGTTTCCGCCCTGATACTTCCCCCGGCTTCTTTTGTATTTGGGGAATCCGGTATCACAGGCATTACCCCTATCATTGCCGGAAGCCTTTTCTACCAGATTTTCTGGATCGCTTTTGTCACTTATATTGCCTGGTTCTGGCTCATCAGCAATTATTCAGTCTCGCGGATGGCTTCCTTTACATTTTTAAGCCCGTTTTTCGGTGTGCTGGCCGGTGCCGTCCTCCTGAATGAAAAGATCACTCTTTTTCTTTTATTCGCCCTGGTGCTGGTCGGGGCAGGCATCTATCTGGTGAATCGGCGATGAAAAGCCGTCAGCCGCTTCATTTATTTGGATTTTTGAATCACGACACAGCCTGACAAAGAAAGGACCATTCCCAGGAAAAACAGAAATCCAAGGTCCTGATTTCCTTTTGTATTTCAGACGGTCTGGCGGCAGTTCGTCTCTTTTGCAAAAAACAGCAGCACCACCGACAAACCGACCCACCCGATCATGGGGATAAATCCGTATTCATAAGCCTCGATGGAATAAGACCGGACCCCGTCAGCCATCTGACCTGCCCAGTGGATATCCAGTATTTTGCCGACCACTGGCTGAAGCAGCATAGGCCCCATCATGACCCCCATATTGGTCAGCCCGGAAACCGTTCCGGACAAAGACAGGGGAACCGATTCCGTGACAAAGGCAAAACTGATGATCATACACCCGGACAGAAAACCGGTCGTGAAAAGCAGCGTTGCCAGTTGAAAAAAGGAAAGCCCCTGGTAGAAGAGGATCAGCATCCATCCCAGGGAAAGCCCAAGGCTGCCCGCAATAAACAAGGGTTTTCGCCTTCCCATCCGGTCGGAGAGCCACCCGAAAAACGGACCGCCCATGGCCCAGCCCGCCAGCATGGCCGAACTTAAGGCAGAGGCCCGGGCAGGGCTCATATTGTAGCACGAGACCAGATAGGGCACCCCCCACAAACCGGAAAAGGTGAGAATGGAGCCCACGATACCGCCGGGAATTACAAACAAAAGCCAGGTATTCCTGTATTGGCCCACACGGCTAAACCCCTGACCGATTGTTTTCAAAGATAAGGCTTTCTGCAGGGGCATTCGCGGGATAAACCCCTTATACCCTTTTTCCTCGGGCCGGTCCCGGACAACCAGCCAGATGATCCCCCCCAGGATGAGGGTCATTCCTCCTGTGACACTGATCACCCCGCGCCATGGAAAGGTATCCATCAAAAACCGCAAGGGCGGTCCTGCGGTTACAGCGCCGATCAGCCCTATGGACAGGGCATTGCCTGCCACAAAAGCATATAATTTTTTCGGAAACCAGGAAGACGCAAGTTTAAGCAGTCCCACAAAAGCCACTGCAACCGATCCGCCGATGAGAAGCCGGCCCAGCCCGGCCCCTGTAAATCCGGGGGACAAGGCAAACAACAGGGTCCCGAGGCCTGCCACAAGGCACCCGGCTGTCAGGAGCTTTCTTGGCCCCAGGGTGTCTGCCAGTATTCCTGTGGGAATCTGCATGGCCACATAAGCATAAAAATAAAGACCGGACAAATGCCCCAGCCCTGAGGCTGAAATCTGAAAATCTTGCATTAATTCTGCGGTCATGACTGCCGGTGCAACCCGCTGGAAAAAACCAGCCAGGTAAAACAGTGCGCCCAGGCCCCAGATCAGCCAGGCCAGAGTCAGAGGCGGTTCAATCAATTTATCTGTATTCATGGATATGGGCCCTTCTCCTGATTTTATTGGACATGATGTGCCCAGGAAAAACAAGTCTGTCCCCGGGAGTCTGTCACCAGGATATACCCCTTGGCAATCAGATCATTCATATTGAATTCGACAAACATCTGATCCAGATCCGTCAGGGCGGCAATTTTTTTGCACAACAATTTCAAGGCTGTAGTTTTATCTGAAGGATACGCTGAATTTTCTTCAATCACATCGCAGCTTAAGAGTTTGAAAATCATTTCCATGCGATAAAAGCCGCCCACCTGCATCTCTTCATCGGGTGAGGCGGTTTTCTCTTTATATTTTTTTTTCAGGGCTTCCCATTCTTTTTCAACCCTGCCATGAGCCTTACGGACAAAATCATCCATGTCTTCCGGTGAAAGGTTCGAGGTTCTGACAATGGACCGGTTGGCATTGTATTCATCCCAGTCATTGGTGAGAATTTCAAGGTCATAATCGGCAATCTTTTCCCTGACTTCAGTACCGGGAAAAGGTGAAAGAAAATGATAGGCGGATTCGATTTCAAGTTCTTTTTGCAAAGCCAGGGAATCCTTCATGGTTTCAAAGGTTTCCCCGGGAAGTCCCACCATAAAGGAGGCATGCCCCCTGATCCCGGCCTCCCGGCAGGCCGCAGATGCTTTCCTGGCCTGATCAAGAGTGATGCCTTTTTTCACCCGTTTGAGCATCTCGGGGTTGCCGGATTCAATGCCGAAGCTCACGGAATGACAGCCTGCATTTTTCATCAGCGTTAAGGTTTCCGCATCAATGGTATTCACTCTTGAAAAAGCACTCCAGTGCACATCCAGTTTTCGTTTCAGAAATTCATTGCACAGGGCCCTGACCCGGGGCTTGCTGGCTGTAAAAAGGTCATCTGCAATATTGATATAGGAACTTCCCATGGAAATCAGTTCTTCGATTTCATCGGCTATCCGCCCGGGAGAACGGAACCTTACCTTTTGACCCACCATGCGCCGGCCAAGACAGAAAATGCACTGGTTGGGGCATCCCCGGCTGGTGATGATGCTGACCGGATATCCCAGGGCCTGATACCGGGCCATGGGCAGAAGACGGCGGGCGGGTATCGGCAGTGTATCCAGATCCTGAATAAAAGGACGCGGTCCGGTTGTAATCATCCGGCCTTTCTGTCTAAAAGCAATCCCCTGGACCGAATGCCATGCTTCCCGGTCATGAATCACACCCAGAAGCTCTGCCAGCGTGGCTTCGCCTTCACCCATGATAATGATGTCGATTTCCGGGTACAGGGTCAGGCTATCCTCACTGTCAAAGGAAACATGGGGCCCTCCCATGAGGGTTATAACCCCGGGATTCGCCTGTTTGGCTGTTCTCAGGATAGAGGCTGCCTGGTTAAAATTCATAGTGACGCTGTTGGTCCCCACGATATCCGGGCCAAAGGCGTTTAGCTCTGCCATAAATTTAATTTCCGAATACCCGCGGACAATATAATCCAAAATGACGACTTTCGCTCCTGCCTTTTCACACACAGCAGCAATATATGTCAGACCCAGCGGTGGTGACGGGATCTCTTCCAGGGGATAGGGCGGGGCAATCAGGGCAATTTTCATCCAGGGTCTCCTTTGATTTTCAAAAAAGTGTTTACCAGCTCTCCCGGCTTAAGGCAAGCGTATATTAGGATAAATCAAAAATCCGGCGCAGGGATATGTTTTCCATGTAGAGAAAGAAGATACCATACCCCAGAAAGAATAAGGTGCCCACGGCAATGCTTCCGATAAAACAGCTTCCCAGACCATGGACATGCAGGAAACGGAAAATAAAATGAATGCCAAGGGCGGCAAGAAAATACACGGCCAGTTTTTTGAGCGGGTAATCGACCGGGTAATACCGGCGGCCGATCATATAAGACAAGAGCACCATGGACATATAGCAGATCAATTTTGTCCAGGCAGATGCAAAATAGCCGAAGGACGGGACAAAGAGAAAATTCAGGCCGATGGTGACGGCAGCTCCCGCAAGGGAGATCCAGGCGCCGATTTTTGTTTTATCTTTGAGCTTGTACCAGATGGAAAGATTATAGTATATGCCAAGGAAAAGATTTGCCATCAAAAGGATGGGCACAAGCCCCAGCCCTTCATGGTAACGTGACCCGGACCGCCCTACAAGGTATTTGAAAACGTCCAGATAAAGATCTACAAACAGGAAAATCATCAATCCGAAAATGACAAAATATTTCATTACATCGGAATATGTTTTTTTTGCATCGCCTTTACCAGACTGGAGAAAAAAGAATGGTTCTGCAGCATATTTGAAGGCCTGGATCACCAGCACCATGAAAACGGACAGCTTGGCGTTTGCCCCGTAGATCCCGAGGAGGATATCATTCTGTTCCGGGCTCCCGGGAAGAAGGATTTTCAATATAGTCCGGTCCAGGTTATCGTTGATCATTCCTGCAAACCCCACGATGACCAGCGGCGCCGTATACTGCATCATCCGCTTGAGAAGATGAATGTCAATATCAAAATTGAAATCAGACAGCTCTTTATACAGCATCAGCAGGGTTACGGCACTGGCAATGATATTGGAGATAAAAACATAGCCGATCCCGACATCCGGAGAATACACGGCATGAATCAGGGGATAGAGGGCCTGGAACCGGTCATTCCCGAGCATATAGGGGCTAAGGACAAGGAAAAAAAGGTTGAAGGCCACATTGACGAAGATGTTCATAATCTTTATAAAAGCGAATTTGACGGGCCTCTGACGATATCTCAGGCAGGCGAAAGAGCTGACAGCCAGGGTGTCCAGGGCAAGGATGGTCATAATCCATATGGCGTATTCAGGATGATCCGCATACCCCATGGCCGAAGTGAGCCCCTGTCTTCCCATATAGATAAACAAAGAAAACAACAGGCTGGAGATTGTCAGGGATGCTGTTGTTGTGCTGAACACCTTCCTGGAATCACCTTCTTTATTAACAAAACGGAAATAGGTGGTTTCCATTCCATAGGTGTACAGGATATTGAGAAAGGTGAAATATGCGTAAATAT
>MGTJ01000167.1 GCA_001799395.1 Desulfobacterales bacterium RIFOXYA12_FULL_46_15
TGGTTCCCAAATTCCGAGTTAACCCGGACGGAACTCCGGGGCAATTCAATGACGTTATCTGCACCGGTATTGAACACAAGCTCGGTATCCACGGCAACAGCACCTGCGCGCTGTCCCTTGGTTCCAAAGGCAATTGCATCGGTACCCTTCTGGGTGAAGAAAACAAGGGTATGCAGGCCATGTTTCTGATGATGAATGAAGCCAGACGTCTTGTCGGATTCCAGGGCTTTGCATGTGCCACAGCCGCTTATATGTATGCCCTTGATTATGCGAGAAACCGGGTCCAGGGAAAAAACATCCTTGAATTCATGAACCCCGATGCCAAGTCCGTTACCATCATCAACCACCCGGATGTCAAACGGCAGTTAATGATGATGAAGGTATTTGTAGAAGGCATGAGATCTCTTCTGTATTTTGTCCAGTATTCTGCCGACATGGCCCTTCATGCCCCCACAAAAGAAGAAAAAGATAAATACCAGGGCTTTGTTGAAGTCCTGACCCCCATTGCCAAAGGATATGTCACGGACCGGTCTTTTGAGGTCTGCAGTCAGGGGATGCAGGTTTTCGGCGGATATGGGTTTATCGAGGAATATCCCATGGCCCAGCTTTTAAGGGATTGCCGGATCACCCTGATTTATGAGGGAACCAACGGTATCCAGGCCATGGATCTTCTTGGAAGAAAATTGGGGCTTAACAAGGGCAAACCCATCATGGATTTGTTTGGTGAAATGCAGAAATGGGTGGTTGCAGGAAAAGCGATTCCCAGGCTTGAAAAACAGGCTGTCAAGATCGAAGAAGCGCTGAATAAACTTGCAGAAGTTGCCATTCACATGGGAACGACAGCCATGTCGGCAAAGGTATTGCATGCCTTTGCCAATGCCCATCCCTTCCAGGATGCTACAGGCGATGTCACCATGGCCTGGATGCTGCTCTGGAGAGCCGTTCTTGCTGCAAACAAACTTGAAACCGCTAAAAAGAAAGACATTTCTTTTTATGAGGGCATCATCAGGTCCCTGCAATTTTTTGTGGAAACCCAGCTCCCCATTACCCTCGGTAGATTCAACGCACTCATGAATACTTGCAGTGTTGCCGTGGATATAGCCGATGAAATGTTCCCAAACTAAATAGAATTCCATCCAGGATGGGTGTATCAAGACGGGTTGTGCGATGGTTCGCCTTCCCGTCTTTTTTTTTACACTATCCTGATCCGCATTTCACAGATGCTGCAATCAAACAAAAGCAGAAACCGGCCGGTTTTGTTTTCAAGAAAAAGAGGATCCTGCCACATTTCCAGCCGTGTTTTAACGTCCCTGCGGCACTGTCCCTGGGCTTTCAGGACACAGTGCCTAAGTGTCATGACAACCGTTCCGAGACCCGGCCGGTTAAGCTCAAAGGCAGGGTCGATAATTTTTACACCCCGTTTCTGATAAAATTCAACAGCTTTCTGATTGGAAACATTGGCTGTAAAATCAAGATATTTTTCAGGAACCTGCTCAATATCGGGCCTTGGCTTTGCAGATTTCCTGGAATAGTCTGCCTGTCGTTTTTGTGTAAGGGTTTCCAAACACTCCCGTCTGATTCGGTTTAACTCCTTTGTGAGGATAAAATACGGCTTTGAAGAAGCACTGAAGCGCCTGAGATAAAACCGTGAATCACCCATCCGGCCCAATTGTTTTTTTAAAGTCGTAAGGGCACCTCCCTCATCCTTTGCCTCGATCTTTTCCATCTCAATCACAGTCTTAGCCGTGTTCCCATCCTCATCTACACCCTGAAGGATAAATCCTTTTTGGGTTTCAAAAAAAGTCAGGTCAAGTGCTATCTTCCGCTCTGAAGAATTTGTGGAAAGTTTTTTTTGAAAATGGTGGTCATGGTTTCGATACATGACCGCGCCCGGGAAAAGGCCGCTTTTTTTCAGATCCGGATACCCGGCCGGAAAGATTTTATCCTGATCCGTGCGGTTCACCAGGAATCCCCGTAGTTTTCCGGAGCGATCCATAAAACAGAGTCCGTCACCATTATAAAGATCATGGCCGGCTTTTAAGGTAAAATATCGAAGATCCATATGGTCGACACAGCCGATTTGCTCACCCATGGATTTGGGGGTATCAGGTGAATGGATATCGCCTTTTCGACCCAAAAGGAAATAATCGGTTTCTCCACGGTTAAAGGTTTTTAAAGGATCAGGCTTAAAAAATAGCTTGGTTGTTCCCGATGACGCCGCTCTATATCCGGATGATCCTGTCATAACGGCATCCAGCTTTTTCCGGTAATAAGCGGTTATATTTTTAACATAAGCAATATCCTTTAGCCGTCCCTCGATTTTAAACGAGGTAATACCGGTTAAAACCAGATCATGAAGATAATCGGACCGGTTCATGTCCTTGAGGGACAAAAGAAAACGGTCTTTTTCCAGCACGTGTCCTGAGCCATTCGACAGGGTCCAGGGAAGGCGGCAGGGCTGGCCGCATTCCCCGCGATTGGCACTTCGTTTTCCAATGGCGGCACTGAAATAACAGCAACCGCTGTAGCCGGCGCAAAGTGCCCCATGCACAAAGGCTTCTAGATCCACAGTGGTGTTCTGACGGATGTCTTCAATAGCCTTGAGCGACATTTCCCTTGCCAGGATCACCCGTTCAAATCCTGCCGACTCAAGAAAGCGGACACGGGAAACACTCCGATTGTCGAGCTGGGTGCTGGCAAAGAGGGGAATGGGAGGCAAGTCCAGTTCCAGAATCCCCAGATCCTGGATAATCAGTGCATCGGCTCCGGCATCCCATAACTGCCGGATCAATTTCTGCACATCATCCAGCTCATGATCAAAAAGAATGGTATTCAAGGCAATATAAATTTTTGCCCTGTAAAAATGGGCATAGGCAGCCAATTTTTCAATTTCACCCACTTCATTACCGGCGGCAGCCCTTGCACTGAATCCGGCAGCACCGATATACACCGCATCGGCGCCATGGTTGACGGCAGCAATCCCGAATTCCCTGTTTTTTGCCGGTGCCAGCAATTCTAATGGTCTAATGGTCACGATCCTTCTTCTATGCCTGACGGATAATAGTTCACAATCACGAAAAAACCTCGCTGTGCTGAATGGATCAAGCAGATTGATTCTTTTTAAGTTAAAAGAAATATCATCAGCGGGGTGGAATCAATATGACACAAGGCGTATCAGCATTCAAGCATGAAGAAGAAAAAGTGAGAAAGAAAATACGATTAGGCTGAACCGATAAAAAATCGGTGAATTTTTATAACTTGACAACTTAAAAAGGGCTGATTACCCTTGTCGAACATAAAGGGGAGTAGTTATCGGCTGGAGAAAAGGCCGATCCGGAATCCGTCAACACGGTCGAAAGACCCGGAACCGGAACAGCTATGCTGCAAACAAGACCTTTATCCCGGCAAGCATGCCGTGGATAAAGGTCTTTCTATTATAAGGAATAATATGAACCATTTTTTAAAAGATTATACCTATGGTTGCTGAAATTACATGGATTCACTGGACAGGGTTTGTCTTGGCCGTGATTCTCTTTTTGGCTATGGATTTAGGTGTGTTTCACCGGAAAGCCCGTTCAGTCAAATTTAAAGAAGCTTTATTATGGACCGCCATATGGTTTATAATGGCCATGGGATTTGCCTGGGGGCTATATACCCTGCGCGGCCGGGAAGAAGCTCTTGAATTTATAACAGGCTATATAGTTGAACTTTCCTTATCAATGGATAATGTGTTTGTCATTGCATTGATTTTCAGATATTTTCAAGTACCTTTAGCCTACCAGCACCGGGTCCTGTTCTGGGGTATCATGGGGGCTCTTATCATGCGCGGCATTATGATCGGGGCAGGAGCTGCACTGGTAAGACAATTTGAATGGACACTGGTCATTTTTGGCGGCTTCCTGGTTTTCAGCGGTATAAAATTGATTCTATCCAAAGAAGAAAACGTGGAGCCGGAAAAAAATTTCTTACTGCGACTTGCCCGGAAATTGCTGCCGATCTCACCTTTATATGAAAAACATTATTTCATAACCATTGTCAACGGTCATCATATGTTGACCCCACTCTTTCTGGTGCTGATCATGGTGGAAACGACCGACCTGATATTTGCACTGGATTCCATCCCTGCCATCTTCGGCATTACGACAAGGGAATTCATTGTATTCACCTCCAATGTCTTTGCCATTCTGGGACTCCGATCCCTTTATTTTGCATTGGCCGGCGCCATAGGATATTTTTGTTTCCTCAAATTCGGTCTATCCCTGGTATTAGTGTTTATTGGCGGCAAAATGCTCCTGATGAAATTCATGCATATATCCACACCAGTGTCCCTGGGGATCATCGGGACAATTATCCTGTCCTCTATTGGGGTTTCCATTATCAGCCGGTGGATACAATTCAACAAGCAGATAGAAGGGAAAAAAAGCATTCAGAATAGCGGATCATGATAATCAACTTCCCTGTTTTCATCTCGTATCAATGATGTTATAATATGTCCAGTTTTCAAAATTTGATCAAAAAAACAATATTTTAAATGGAAACCATCAGATGAAGAATTTCAAACCCAATGCGCTGCCTCTTTTAATCGGCAGCCTTCCCATGACGGACCACATAGAAGCCCTGGCGCTTGTTTTTGACCATACGCCTGATGTTCCGCTCTGGGTGCAGCTCCCCCTTTACAAAGAAGAGGGCATGATCACCATGTTCCTTCCTGGTCTCCCGGGATTTGCCGGCGGAAGTGGAAAAAATCTTCTGGATACCTCCAGACCTGGTTTTGATAACGAGATGGTGTCTTTTTTTGAAGATTATCTGGCCTTGTCGGATTCCGGTGAAGACTTAAACAGTTCACGGTTTGCCCTGTGCGGTTCAAGGGGAAAAGGCTTTTTTGAATTTTTACGGCAGGTGGATAAAAAAGGCAGGTCCTTTGTTGCCCTCAAAGGGCAGGTAACAGGGCCCATTACATTTGGGACTGCGGTAAAGGATGAACATAACAAAGATATATTTTACCATGACCAGTTGAGGGATGCAGCTATCAAAAAATTGGCCATGAATGCAAAATGGCAGGCCAAAGAATTTTCAAAAAGAGGGGCCATCCCCATTATTTTCATAGATGAGCCGGCCCTGGCCGGATTCGGGACTTCGGCCTATATCACCATCAGCAAAGCAGACGTTACTCTCGGCATTGAGGAAATTTCCCGGGAAATCCACGGGGAGAAGGGCCTTGCCGGGGTCCATGTCTGTGCCAACACGGAATGGGACATGCTTCTGGGATCAGACATCGACATCATCAGCTTTGATGCGTTTTCCTATTTTGACAAATTCATTCTTTATCCTGAACTGATCAAATCATTTTTAAATCAGGGCAAGATTCTTGCCTGGGGTATTGTCCCCACGGCAAAACCGGAATTCGTGGCCGGGCAGAACACTCCCGGTCTGATCCAACTGCTCCATGACCAGATGGATGAATTATCAAGAAAGACCGGGATTGACAAAAAAACCGTCATTTCCCAAGCCTTTATCACACCGAGCTGCGGGACAGGTTCTCTTGATCTTGAGTCTGCAAAAAAAGTGTTAAAGATGACCAAAGAGGTTTCCGAGGCTTTCCGCAAGCCATAGGCAAGGCTACCGGTTTTCTTTCAGGGCTTCTGCTGAAAAATCTTTTGACCGCACTTCAAAATCTTTGAAATACAGGGGATAGCGCTTCATGCTGTCCTCTATAATAATGTCCCAGGGAAGATCGGAAAAAACGCCGTGGTCTTTCACATATTCCATGTGAAAATTTCCTGATTTATCAAATGGGTGAAAGACAGAATCCTTTGTTCCATCGAATTCCAGGGGTTTTACATTAAAATTGCAGCAAAGCTCAAGGTTGAAAGCCGGTGTTGCCTTGACCCATTTTCCGTTCAGAAAAATTTCCGTATATCCATGGTACACAAAAACATCCGTTCCCATGAGCTTTCTTAACCGTTCGGTATTCAGATGGTTCCGGACATCCGCAAACCCGAGTCTTGCCGGTATCTTCCGGCTCCTCAGACAGGCGGCCAGAACCACGGCCTTGGCCACACAATAGCCGTGCCGCCGCATTAGGATGGTGCTTGCTTTCATGGATTCCTTTTTGGGCTCTATGCTGTAGGGGTTGTACCGGATGCCGTCCCGGACGGCGTAGTAAATCTCTATGGCTTTTTTTGTGTCCGTTTTCCCGGATCGGCTGTGCTGCTCTGCAAAGGCAATAATTTCCGGGTGGTCGCTGTCAATATAATATGTCGGCTGAAGATATTCTTCCATCATTCAAGTGTCCTGTTTAGATTCTTAACAAGCATCATTCTTACCCTAATCTTCACCAAAAAAGAATGTTTTTTTAAATACAAAAAAGAATTTTTCTTTTGTCTCCCGAAACAGAAATGTCCCGCTTTCTGAGACAGATCAACACTTCCAATCAGGTGGATTTACCCTCTATTTTGTTGATATCGGCCCTTATGGCTGCCCCGGCATAATTTATGCTTTTGATTTATATAAAGATGAATAGAAAACAGGTGATGCTGATGAAATCCTATGGAAGAGAAACAAAAAAAAAGGTTGGGAATATTCTTATGGAAGCCGACCGGAAAACAGCTGTTGAAAAACTAACCCAAATCCCTGATGAGCAGCTTGCGGGACACCTTTTTTCTTTTTTCTGTAACAAAAGCGAACTCATCAAATTCCGGAGCACTTCAGCCATGGGGCTTTTTGTTTCCCGCACGGCCGCTCGGAACATGGAAAAAGCAAGAATCATTCTGAGACGCATAATGTGGAATCTGAATGACGAGTCTGGCGGTATCGGATGGGGCTCGCCCGAAGCCATGGGAGAAATTCTGTCCCTGTGCCCGGAACTTGCGATCGAGTTTAAATCCATTCTTTTTTCGTATCTTGATCCGGCCGGCAATTATATTGAACATGAAATGCTTCAACGGGGAGTATTATGGGGAATCGGAACCTATCTTGAAGCCCATCCTCAAGATCTCAATGAAAAAACAAAGGCCATGCTTTACTGTTATCTGCATTCAAAGGACCCTGTGAAACGGGCCTATGCCCTCAGAGCCTTGTCCAATGCCAGAAGTTTTTTTTGCAACCTGGTGCCTGAATATATCATAACAGATAACAGCCATGTGGACTTCTTTAACGGATGGGATTTCGTTGTAATCCGGATCTCAGATCTTGTCAGAAGCTGTGAGGGAAAAAGGTCTTTTGCATGATGGATCTTATGGCATGATTATTGAATATATATTCGAAAAACCCAAACACTATGTATCAGCCCGATGTGTGTGAAAGAAAAAAATACCATGCAAAAAAAAAAATGTGATATTAACATTGCCCGGGCCATCGAGCTTTCAAAAAAAATGATCAAGCTTGCACAATCGGGTTATGAAGAAAGAGAAGACCCGGGATGCGGGGTTCTTTACGGTATCCTCCTGGATTCCGGCTACCGGATTCTGGATCTTGCACAAAAAGAAAAAGAGGCACACATACAAAAAGGCTGGTGGAACAATTCAATCAAAAAGGAGAAAATTTAATGAAGACATATGTTTGTTCAGTTTGCGGCTATTTCTATAATGGTGAAACAGCTCCGGAAAAATGCCCCCAGTGTGGTGCTGTTGCATCCAAATTTTCAATCCAGGAAGGAAAACTGGTCTGGGCCGACGGGCATACCATCGGTGTGGCAAAAGGGGTTGATTCTGAAATCCTTGAAGGCTTAAAAAACAATTTTATGGGAGAATGCACGGAAGTCGGCATGTATCTCGCCATGAGCCGCCAGGCAGACCGTGAAGGATTCCCCGAAATTGCAGAAGCCTACAAACGGATCGCTTTTGAAGAAGCTGAACATGCATCAAAATTTGCCGAGCTTTTAGGCGAGGTTCTGGAACCGGATACCAAAGCGAATCTTTCTGCCCGTGTGATGGCTGAAAACGGCGCCTGCTCAGGTAAAAAGGCGATTGCGGCAAGGGCAAAAGAACTGGGTTATGATGCCATCCACGATACCGTGCATGAAATGTGCAAGGATGAGGCACGGCACGGTAAAGCCTTTGAAGGGCTTTTAAAAAGGTATTTCAAATAATAAGGGATAAAATCCGATGGGCCTTCCTGTCATTGATATGGCGTGCTGCATCCTCTGCGAAGTCTGTGCAGAACTCGCTCCCCATGCTTTTAAAATCAATGATGCAGGTTATGTGGATGTGCTTCCCCTGGATAATTATTCGGATGAGGACATCCGCGAAGCTGTCAAAAACTGTCCCCGACATTGCATTACCCTGGAATAATATTCAGGCCCGGATAGACAGAACGATCCGGGCCTGAACTATTAAACCTGCACTTTCCCTGCTCTGACAATTTTAAATTATAGCCCTGACTGTTAAAAAAAACATTGCACCTGATACACAAATGTGTCATTTACCTCTTCAATAACCATCATCAATCGATGTTTTTCCATATGGGGGCTAACAAAATGACGGATTTGACACATACCCTGCTGGACCATGAGAATCTCAACCTTGTTCTGGATAACCTGAAACTCGGTATTATTGCCCACACCCCGGACAGAATCATCACAGTATTCAACAAGGAGGCTGAAAGAATCACCGGGTATTATAAAGAAGAGGTTATCGGTAAAGACTGCCATATTGTTTTTGAATCTCCTTTCTGCGGAAGGAAATGTTCTTTTTGTAACGGTACCCCTGATTTTTCGTCCGGAACAAAGGAATATCCCTTGAACATCCTGGCAAAGGACGGTTCAACCCATCAGCTTGAGATGACTGTTTCAGCCATCATCAGCCATGACAATGAGTTCAAGGGAGTCCTTGCATCCTTCAGGGATGTGACGGAATCCTTCAACCTTTCCCTGAAAGCTGAAAACCTTTCCAGTTTTGCCGGCATCATCGGCAAAGACAAAATCATGCAGGATATTTTCCGCCAGATCCGGGATGTGGCGCTCTATAATTACCCGGTCCATATTTCCGGGGATACCGGGACCGGCAAAGAGCGCGTGGCCTATGCCATTCATGATATCAGCGCTTACGGAAACGGGGCCTTTGTCCCGGTCAACTGCGGGGCCATTCCCGAAGGAATCGTGGAAAGCGAATTGTTCGGCCATGTCAAAGGGGCTTTTTCAGGAGCCGTTAAAGACCGGAAAGGCAGATTTGAACTAGCCCACAAAGGAACCCTGTTTCTGGATGAAGTAGCGGATCTGCCCTTGAAAACCCAGGTCAAGCTGTTAAGATTTCTGCAGGAAGGAACCTTTGAAAAAGTCGGGGGTGAAAAAAAAGTCTCTGTGGATGTCCGGATCATCAGTGCAGCCAACAAAAACCTGAAGGAGGAAGTCAAAGCGGGCCGGTTCAGGGAAGACCTGTTCTACAGGCTCAATGTGATTCCCATCCACCTGCCGCCCTTAAGGCAGAGAAAAAGCGATATCCCGCTTCTGGCTACCCATTTTCTAAAGGAAGCAGAACAGGAAAGCAGCAACCCGGTCCCTGAGCTTTCAGGACAAAGCCTGGACATTCTGATGGATTACCAATGGCCCGGAAATGTCAGGGAATTGAAAAACGTCATCCAGTTTTCAGTGGTGCGGTCCCGTGGAAAAAAAATCCTGCCGTCTGATCTTCCCCTTGAAATCACCCAGGGCAGGGATCTGATAACCAGGACGCCTGAAAGACTTCCTGGTCAACCACAGGTAATACCCCTTAAAGGAAAACTGGATCTTGAATCCGTCAAGGAAGCCATTAAAAAGACCGGGGGCAACAAATCAAAGGCTGCCAGGGTTCTGGGTGTCGGAAGAGCAACCCTTTACAGGTTCCTGACCCAGTATGACGAATTGAAACACTATGCAGATCAGGTCTGAAAAAATTTAAGGCTGCCCTTCCCAGCGAGGCTTGGTTCTTTTCTTATGAATTCAAAATATAGAGCTTTTTTTCCATTTCATCCAACCCGAACCGGATGGTTATATCCGGTTTGAATTCCCCCTTCAGAATGGCAAGAGACAAGGGATTCTCAAGCTCCTGCTGGATGACCCGTTTCAAGGGCCGTGCCCCGAATATGGGGTCATACCCCTTCTGAGCCAGATGCTGCATGGCCCTGTCATCCAGGCTGACGGAAAGGCTCCGGGATTTCAGACGCTTGTTGAGCTTTTCAATCTGGATGGCTGCAATCTCCTTGATATTATCCATAGTCAAAGAATGGAAGGTGATGATTTCATCGATCCGGTTCAAAAACTCGGGTCTGAACGCTTCTTTTAATGCATGGCCGATCCCCTGCTCGACCCTTTCATCCTCAAGCCCGTGGATTCCTGCTTCCTGGAGAAGTCTTGACCCCACATTGGAAGTCATGATGATGATGGTATTTTTAAAATCCACGGTCCTGCCGTGCCCGTCCGTCATCCTGCCGTCGTCCAGGACCTGAAGCAGCACATTAAACACGTCCGGGTGCGCTTTTTCAATCTCATCAAAGAGGATGACCGAGTAAGGACGCCTCCGGACCGCTTCCGTCAGATATCCCCCTTCATCATAGCCCACATATCCCGGGGGAGCGCCGATGAGCCTTGCCACGGAATGTTTCTCCATGTATTCTGACATGTCCACCCGGATCATGGCCTGGCTGGAGTCAAATATAAACTCTGCCAGGGATTTGGCCAGCTCTGTTTTCCCGACACCTGTCGGGCCCATGAAGATAAAGGTTCCGATGGGCCGGTCTTCGGGCTGAAGCCCGGACCGGGCGCGCCGGACCGCATTGGAAACTGCATCAATGGCTTTTTCCTGGCCAATAACCCGTTTTTTGATATAGCTTTCCATCTGGATCAGCTTTTCCTGTTCCCCTTTAAGCATTCTGGATACCGGGATACCGGTCCAGGTTGATACCACCTCTGCCACGTCAGTATCATCCACATCCTCTTTGAGCATCCGCTTATCTTTCTGCAGGGCATCCAGGGCCTGCTTTTTTTCTTCAAGACTGCGCTGCAACTGTCCGATGGTGCCATACCGGATCTTGGCCACGGTTTCCAGATCCCCGTTTCGTTCCGCCACATGGGCCTCGGTCTGGAACCGATCGATTTCTTCCCGGATGGCGCTGATTTCCTGGATGATCTTTTTTTCATTGTCCCAGTGAAGTTTCATGGGAGCCATTTCCTCCTGCATGGCGGCAATATCTTTTTCCAGTTTTTCAAGCCGCTCTGCCGAAGCCCTGTCTTTTTCCTTGATCAATGCCTGGCGCTCGATCTCAGCCTGGGTGATTTTGCGCCGGATCTCATCAATTTCCATGGGCATGGAGTCTATCTCGATCCTTAAACGGGATGCACATTCATCAATAAGATCCACGGCCTTATCCGGCAAAAACCGGTCGGCAATATACCGGTTCGACAGGGTGGCGGCAGCCACAAGGGCTGAATCCTTGATCCGGATGCCGTGGTGGACTTCATATTTTTCCTTTAATCCCCTTAAAATGGAGATGGTGTCCTCAACACCGGGCTCTTTTGCCAGAACCGGCTGGAACCGCCGTTCAAGGGCTGCATCTTTTTCAATATATTTGCGGTATTCATTCAGGGTGGTAGCCCCCACACATCTCAGGGTCCCCCTTGCCAGGGCCGGTTTGAGCATATTGGAGGCATCCACGGAACCTTCGGCAGCCCCTGCCCCCACCACGGTATGCAGCTCATCAATAAAAAGAACGATCTCTCCCTCGGCTGCTTCCACTTCTTTTAAGACGGCTTTCAGGCGTTCTTCAAACTCGCCCCGGAATTTGGCCCCGGCCACCAGTGCCCCCATATCAAGGGCAATGACCCGCCGGTTTTTCAGGGAATCCGACACATCCCCTTCAATGATTCTCTGTGCCAGTCCTTCTACAATGGCGGTTTTTCCCACTCCAGGCTCACCGATCAGGACCGGGTTGTTTTTCCTCCGTCTTGACAGGACCTGGACAATGCGCCGGATTTCCTCATCCCTGCCGATAACCGGGTCCAGTTTCCCTTCACGGGCAAGTTTGGTCAGGTCTCTTCCGAATTTCTCAAGGGCCTGGTATTTTTCTTCCGGGTTCTGGTCGGTCACGCTCTGGTTCCCCCGGATATCTTTAAGCACCGTCAATATGGCTTCCCTGGAAACCCCGTTTTTTTTCAGAACTGTAAACGCTTCTCCTTTCTGGGCGGCAAGTGCCAGGAGGATATGTTCCAGGCTCACATACCGGTCCTTCATTTTTTCAGCTTCTGAACAAGACTGGTCGAGTATCTTTTTGCCATCCTGTGAAAGATAGACAGTGGTTGCCCCGGACAAGGTTGCAAGCTTATTGACGGCAACCTGGACATCCTGTTTCAGGCTTTCAATCCTGACCCCGATTTTTTTTAAAATGGATGAACAAATCCCTTGATCATCTTCAGCCATGACCTTTAAAAAATGGATGGGTTCAATAGCCTGGTGACTGTATTTTTCCGCCATATCATGGGCAGACTGCAACAGCTCCTGTGATTTTACCGTGAGTTTATCAAATTCCATAGATCACCTTTCATTATCTTTTATGATTTTGATACAAAAGTAATGCTATTCATTTCTCCGTCAAGCCGGTCCCCATATTTTTTTATTCCAGGTCTTCTGTCCTGGTTCCTGATTTGCCATTGACAGCTCCCACTCTGTGGTATATTTTATGGAGCATTATATAGATATTACAAATTATTTCTTATAAAAAAAAGAGCAGGAATGGAAAGCGACAAATTTAAAGATATCAGGGCAAAACTCAATAAGACGCAAAAAGAAATGGCACAGCTTCTGGGTGTTTCCATAAAGGCCATTCACAGCTATGAGCAAGGCTGGCGGAAAATCCCGCACCATGTTGAACGCCAGCTTCTTTTTCTTTTTTCCAGACTACTCCTGAGTACTGGAAAATTAAATGATAAATGCTGGGATATTTTAAAATGCCCGGAAAAAAGGCAGAAAAAATGCCCGGCCTTTGAATTTAAATCCGGGGAACTATGCTGGTTCATCAACGGGACCAAGTGCAGCGGGGAAGCCCAGAATTCCTGGGAAGACAAAATGGAAGAATGCGCCAATTGCAGAGTATTTAAAAGTTTTTTTGAACCCTGAAAAAGGATGTTTGCATCATGGATGATTTTATTATTAACAGTTTATGCCGGACCGGCAGGGACAATGCTTCAGAGCATCGAAAAGAGCTGCCGGGTGTAATCAACACCATTCTTTCCTCCATGGACGACAAACGGTGTTTTGCACATATCGGGGATGAGCCCATTCATTTTTCAACCTCTGTCAGGGAAATGATTGATAAATTCAGGGAAGTCCTTTTCCCGGGTTATTTTTCAGATGAAAAAATAGACGGTGCCAATCTGGTGTATCACCTGGGCCAGGACATATCAAAGCTTTACGATATCCTGTCCGAACAGATTATCCATGTCTTACGGCATGATTGCCTGCGCTACGGACAGGCCTGTTCTGAATGTGAAAGCAGCGGTAATGACGTTGCATTGAACGTGATCCGGAAAATCCCGGATCTGCGTGTTATCCTGGCAGAAGATATAAAAGGCGCCTATGATGGAGACCCGGCTGCAAAAAGCCATGATGAAATCATTTTCTCCTATCCCGGATTATATGCCATCACGGTTTACAGGATCGCCCATATCCTTCACAACCTGGGAGTGCCTCAACTGCCGAGGATCATGACCGAGCATGCCCACAGCATGACCGGCATCGATATTCATCCGGGTGCAAAAATAGGGAAACGCTTTGTCATTGATCACGGCACAGGAATTGTGATCGGAGAAACCAGCATGATCGGCAACAATGTGAGAATCTATCAGAATGTGACCATAGGCGCTCTGTCCCTGCCGCCCAATGCCGGGAAAAAATTTAGGGGAGCCAAACGTCATCCCACCATTGAAGATGACGTCATCATCTATTCCGGGGCCACCCTTCTGGGCGGGGACACCGTGGTCGGCGCCCGTTCTGTTGTGGGGGGCAATGTCTGGCTGACCCGCTCCATTCCGCCGGACACCAAAGTATTTATCGATGCTCCCCGTCTTATTTATAAATATCAGGAAACAGAGGAGAAAGCCCATGAATACCAGGCCTGACATCACAAAAACCATTGGCAATACCCCCCTCGTCCATATCAAAACTGCAAGCCTGAAAACCGGTGCAACCCTGTATGGAAAACTGGAATTCTTTAACCCCCTGTCCAGCGTCAAGGACCGTATCGGCAGAGCCATGATAGAGGATGCCTTTCAGAGGGGGAAAATCAATGCCGGATCTGTCATTGTGGAACCTACCAGCGGCAACACCGGTATTGCCCTTGCTTTTGCAGCCAGGGTCAAAGGACTGAAACTCATCCTTACCATGCCGGAAACCCTGAGCATTGAACGCCGGCAGATTTTAAAACACCTGGGTGCCGTCCTGGTCCTGACCGAAGGCGCCAAAGGCATGAAAGGCGCCATTGAAGAGGCAAAAAAAATTGTAGAAAACACTCCCAATGCCTTTATGCCGGACCAGTTTTCCAACCCGGCCAACCCGGAAATCCATCGCAGAACCACTGCCCTTGAAATCTGGGACGATACAGAGGGGAAAATAGATATCTTTGTAGCCGGTGTAGGCACCGGCGGCACCATCACGGGTGTGTCGGAAGTCTTAAAGCAGAAAAAACCAGGCCTTACATCCATTGCCGTAGAACCAGCGGCCTCACCCGTCATCTCCGGCGGAACCCCCGGCCCCCATAAAATCCAGGGCATCGGCGCCGGCTTTATCCCTAAAAACCTGAACGTGAATATCCTGGATGAAATCATCCAAGTTCAAAATGAAGACGCTTTCCAGGGCGCCAAAGATCTTGCCCTTGAAGAAGGAATTTTCTGCGGCATTTCATCGGGTGCAGCCTTCCACGCGGCAAAACTTACCGGCTCCCGGCCCGAAAATAAAGGCAAGACTATTGTCTTCATTGTCTGCGATACCGGCGAAAGATACCTGAGCACGGATTTGTTTAAGGCAACATAAACAAAGTTTATGCAATTGAACCCATTGGTAAACATTATCCATGCAAGAACAGACACCCTTTCCATTGACCGGTTTTCCGCATGCCTGGATCAGGCTTGGTGCATCCTCGGCTCCAACCATTCGGGAATTCACGAATTATTCAGGCTCATCAGCAAGGAAAGTACCCCGATTGCAGCAGATTGTTTTGAACTGCCGGATAATCCCGGTATTATCTCCTTTAAAAAACAGCAGGAGATTTACGAATCAGAGCTGAAAAAGGATGATACGGATTTTATGGATAAATTCGATCCGGGAACCCTGGGCCGGGAATTTATTCAAGACACAGAAAGTCTTGAATCCCTGATCAGGGCCTTTGATATGGACTCCTGCCTGGATAAGGGATACCGTGAACTCAGCACGGGCCAGTCCCGGAAACTGATGCTTCTTTCCGAATTTTCAAAGGGCCGGTCCTGTTTCATCATTGAATCCCCTTACGACGGGCTTGACCTCCGGAGCAGCAAGGAACTGGACCAGGCCCTGGGCCTGCTTCATCAGCAGGGGATACTTCTGATCCTGTTTGTTTATAACAGGACCGACATCCCTTCCTGGTGCACCCATGCAGGCATGATGTCAAAGGGGAAAATGGTGCTCCAGGGCACCCTGGAAAGGCTGATAGCCTATCTTGACAGGAGATTCGGTGATGAGATCCCTGATTTTCAGGCCTCGGTCCAGGACCTTGAAAAAAACCAGGGAAAAAGTTTCTCCCCACCGGATCAGAAACCCCTTATCAAGCTCAACCAGGGGTTTGCCGGATATAGGGGAAAAACCATATTCCAGGGATTGCCCCTGTCCATGACCCAGGGGCAGCACACCCTTGTCACCGGCCCCAACGGCAGCGGTAAATCCACCCTTCTTCAACTGATCACCGGCGATCACCCGGCCTGCTACCAGAATGATCTGATGATATTCGGCATTCAGCGTGGCAGCGGCGAATCTATCTGGGACCTGAAAAAAGACATGGGTATTGTCAGCCCCGATCTTCACCGGAATTATCATATCCCGGGAAGTGCCTTGAGTGCTGTCATATCCGGATATTTTGATTCCATCGGCATATACCGGAACGTGACACCCGGACAAAAGGAAGAGGCGTTAAAATGGCTCGGGCGTATCGGTCTGAAGGATAAGGCCCAAAACTCCTTCAGGGATCTGAGTTTTTCCGATCAGCGTCTGGTGCTCATTGCCCGGGCACTGATCAAAGTCCCGAAGCTCCTTATCCTGGATGAGCCCACCCAGGGCCTGGATGAATTGAACCGCAAGGCAGTGCTTGATTTTATCGAAGATGTGGCAAAAGAAGAAATTTGCACCATCCTCTATGTCAGTCATCGTGAAGATGAATTCAGGGAATTTTTCATTCAGCATATCAGGATGGGGTAATCATGCCAACAATCCTCTTTTTTTCAAGAGGGGGACCGGGTCCACGATATGACGCGGGAACCATTTTTTTTGATCCCTGGCGCCGAGGGCTAAAGACAAAAGTTCGGAAAAATGAAGGATGGGGATGGGGCTGTCCAGAGTGCAGCGGATTTCAAGGTTCAGATGGCACATGGAGCAGGCTGTTACCAGGCATTCAGCCCCTGCTTCCATGGCCTTGAAAATGATTTCATTAACGACCTTTCTTGCAATATCCGGTTTTGCTACAGACAGATAGGTGCCGCAGCACCGGTTGGCATAGCCGTAGGAAACAATATCGGCTCCCAATTGTCTGAGGCTTTTTTCAATGATCCCTGCATGGCTTTTCTCAAACCTCAGATCCGGCGGCATAGAGAGCATGCAGCCGTAATAAGGTGCAACCTTCAGGTGTTTTAATTTTTCGCCCGGATCTTTCATATGATCTTTCAGGTCAATCCGGTTGAAAATCTCAAAAAAATGGATGATTTCAAGGTTCTCATCAAAGGGGGTTTTAAAAAAATCTTCATAATCCTGTCTCATGGCCGGGTCTTCTTTGATTTTGAGAAAGGTGGATTTCAGGCGAAGCAGACAACTCGGGCATGCGATCAGGAGCGGGATGCCTTTGGGGGCAAGGGAAAGATTTCTCATGGGAAGGTATTTTGCAACCTTTTTGTCAATGCTGTGGGCAGAGGAAGACCCGCAGCAGTTCCAGTCGTTAAGTTCGATGAGGTCAATATTGACGGATTCGCAGAACTTGAACAGGGACAGGGTATTCTCGTGCCCTGAAGTTTTTAAGGAACACCCTGGGAAAAATGAAAATTTTAGCCTGCCTGGCTCCGGGCCGGTCTTATTTGTTCTTGAAGATTTTATCAATGGCTTTTTTATCCTGAATCCTGGAGGCAATTAGATCCAGTTTTCGTTTTTTAAGCATTTTCAGGCCCACGCCCATATCGCTTAAGAGATCCATTTTTTTAAATTTATACCGCATCATGATCTCAAGCTTGTGGGTCCTGCCGTATTTTCGTACGGTGTTCAATACTTCCTGATGAAAATTCAAAATATCCGGTTCTGCAATCTCAACCCCTGTTTCAAGGGCCTTATGCCGGAGACCGTCCATAAGCATCGGGATATCGATGGCCATGGGACAGCCGCTGCTGCACGTATTGCATCCCACACACACCCAGATGGTGGAGCTTTTCAGGGCCTCGTCCGCCATTCCGAGCTGGATGAGGCGGATGATTTTATTGGGAGCATAATCCATGGCCTCGACAAAGGGGCACCCGTTTGCGCAGGTCTTGCAATGCAGGCAGAGATTAAAATCGACCCCTGATGTTTCCTGAATTTCTCCGGCAAAGTCAGGGTGACCCTCTTGAAGGATGATCATATGACCTTGCCGTCTTTCCAGAAAGGAGACATAGCCCTGAGCTTTTCAATGACGGGAACTACTGCAGCAATCACATGGTCCATTTCCTCCTTGGTGTTATAGTGGGATAAGGAAAACCGGATGGACCCGTGGGCAGACTTGAACGGCACTTGCATGGCCATGAGCACATGGGAGGGATCAAGGGACCCTGATGTGCAGGCAGAACCGGAAGAAGCGCATATGCCTTCACGGTCCAGCATGAGCAGGATGGATTCTCCTTCCACGGCATCAAATCCTATGGACAGAGTGTTGGGCAGCCTCTTTTCAAGGTCGCCGTTGACGGAACAACTGGAGATCTTTTCAAGAAGTGCATTCTGAAGATAATCCCGCAAGCCCCTTACCCTGGTATCCATGAGGGGCAGATGTTCTTTGGCAAGCTCAGCCGCCTTTCCAAGCCCGATAATGGAAACCGAATTTTCCGTGCCGCCCCGGCGTCCTTTTTCCTGGTGGCCACCGATGAGAAAGGGTGAAAATTTAAGTCCCTTTTTTATATACAGGACCCCGACCCCTTTAGGTGCATGGATTTTATGCCCGGAAAGACTCAGCATGTCCACCCCAGCCGTCCTGACGTCAATGGGGACTTTTCCAGCGGCCTGGACTGCATCGGTATGAAAAAGAATTCCTTTTTCCCGAGTCTTTTGTGCAATTTCCTCAATGGGAAACAAAACCCCGGTTTCATTATTGGCCCACATCAGGGACACGACGGCAGTGTTGTCGGAAAGGCTTTTGTAAAGGACGTCCAGGCTGAGGAGCCCTTTTTTGTCCACCGGGACAAAGGTGACCTCATATCCTTTTGTCCGTTTCAGGAGTTTGAAAAGATTATTGATGGCCGGGTGTTCCACATTGGAGGTAATGATATGCTTCCTGCCCGGATATGCGTTAATGGCGGAATAAACTGCCGAGTTATCGCTTTCCGTGCCGCAGCTCGTAAAGACAATCTCATCCGGGTCGGCATTGATGAGATCCGCCACCCTCTGTCTTGCTTCTTTTATCTTTTTTCCCACCTGATCCCCGAATGTATGCATGGAAGAAGGGTTGCCATAGAATTCGCCGAAATAAGGAAGCATTTCCTGAATGACTTCATCGGCCACTTTTGTTGTTGCATTGTTATCTGTGTAAACTATTTTCATTTTATCATCCTGTCCTTCAGTATGACTGATTCGATGAGTTCTTCAATCCTGTCCAGGCATTTGCCGCAGCCTCCGCCGGCCTTAAGATAATTGGTCACATCTTCGGTGGTCGCTAATCCGTTTTTCTTTACTGCATCCGTGATTTCAAGATCTGTCACATCAAAGCATTCACACACAACTTGTCCTGGTTTTTCAAGGATCTGGATTCCCCTGTAATTGGCAATGGCCTTTTTCAAAGCGGACTGCCCCATGACCGAACAATGCATTTTTTCCCTGGGCAATCCGCCCAGATAATCGGAAATATCTTCATTGGTGAGCTTTGCCGCTTCCGTCAGGGTCATGCCTTTGATGATCTCTGTCAGGGCTGAGGATGAGGCCACGGCACTGGCGCATCCAAATGTCATAAAGGATGCATCAACAATTCTTTCATTCTCGTTTACCTTTAAATAAAGCCTCAATGCATCCCCGCAGTTGAGGGAACCTGTCTCGCCGATGGCATTGGCGCCTTCCAGCTCCCCCACATTCCGGGGTCTTAAAAAATGATCCTTTACCTTATCTGTATAATCCCACATAGACCTTCTCCTTCATCCAAACCTTTTTTAAGGGTTTTCAGTGTTATTCAATAATCTCAGCCTAAAATACTACAGCGTGGTAGAAAGTCAATAAATGGAAATGATTTTTGTAAGGGTCTTTTTTATCCCTCTTCATGCTATCAATCCAACTGTATGGAGGAACCAGATCCAGTCTAAAGTTTTTCCAGATATATAGGCAATCCATTATCTTTCCGGATTTGATTCCACTCATCCCTGGTCTGAACCAGTTGTTCTCCTGAAAATCTCTCTAAAATTTCAAAATAGTCGAGTTGATATTTATCTTTGAGAACCTCAACCATAGGTTTGCATTTAACGACATATACAGACTGAACACATTGATGGTCAAAAGCGCGCCAGGTTTGCGCGTCTTTTAAGAGCGTAAATTGATGCCCCTCCAATGCCTTGATGACTGCTGATGATTCAAATGTTCCTGCACGCTCCACAGCATTTTTATACTCAATCAGATTGGTGTAAGCGGTCGACGCACCCCAGCAGGGATATCGTTTATATTTTTCTGAAAATTTCTCAACAAAGTTTTTTCCTCCTTTATAATCGTATTTATACGGTACCTGCCAGTTCCAGTCGGCTGATCCGATTACGCCTTCCATTATTTGGGGGCCAGCCCCCTCTGCTAATCCTAATTCCAGAATAGGAACAACAATTTGAGCATCTTTTTTCAACCCCATCATTGTTGCATATCGAATAGCTGTCGACATATCCTGGCCAAATAACACCAGAACCAGAATATCCGGTTTAATAATTTTGGCGAAACTGACAGCCTTTTTAAACTCCTCTTCTTTTGCACCCAGGGGAACTAAAATTTTTTTATGAACCGAAACATCTTCAGTCCCGGTAAATTTTCTGATAGAATCTTCAGATGACCATCCCCAGGTATAATCTGAGACAATATAAAAATATTTCTTCCCTTCAAATCTCTTTTTCAGATAAGCGGCCATAGCTTTCGCACCCATCCAAGCATTGTAACAAACACGAAAAGTATGTCGGTGCCCGTTTTCAACTGTTGTGGCATTAGATGCCGTTACTGTTGCCATAAAGACAATTTCCTTTTTCTGACACACCTCTCCTACAGCTACTGCAACACCACTTGAAACGCCTCCGAAAATCATTTTTACGTTTTCTTTATCAATCAGTTCGGTCACATTGTTCACAGAAACTTCGGGGTTTGACTGGGAATCCCTCCACAGCAGGTCAACTCTATGCCCAAGAATACCGCCGCCTGAATTGATCTCATCCAGAGCAATTTCTGAAGCCCTTAATTGATCCAATCCCTGGGATGAATATGGGCCGGTTTTGGGATAATTCAGGCCGATTTTCACTATTTTGTCATCTGCTCTCACGGTAAATGCCTGAAGGGAAATAATTATAAATGATAGTGAGAACATAAATAATAATTTCCAGAATAACAGGCAATGGCATCTGGTCGGCAATTTGTTTTTTTGGCAGCCGATTTCATTTACATTCATAGAATTCTCCTTCATGTTTTTCAAAGCTTTATAGGAAATTTCATGTTCTATTGCTTAGCTTATCAGGTCAAATATTTTCTTAATTTTTGTATATAATTCTTCCGGATGAATTGGTTTGGAGATAAAATCATCCATACCGTTTGCAATACAATTTTCACGATCGCCTTTCATGACATTGGCGGTTAAGGCGATTATCGGAATATCAGGCCATAATACGGTTGAATCCGGACTTCGAATTGCTTTTGTCGCTTCAAGTCCATTCATTACCGGCATCTGTATATCCATTAATACAAGATCATAATTGGTTTTTTGAAGCGCTTCAACAGCTTCTTTCCCATTATTTACAAAATCTGCTGTAAAGCCGTTTTTTTTCAAAAGGCTAAGACACACTTTCTGATTAATTGCATTGTCTTCTACCAGCAAGATGCGAAAGTTTTTTTTCTGGTTTTCCTTTATCATATAACGGGTAATAAATTTCTTATTTTCATTGGGTTTTTCATTGTAGCCAAATATTGACAGCAGACATTCATATAGCTGCTTTTGTTTCACAGGCTTTGTTAAATATGCATCAAATCCAATCTGTTTCATTTTCAAACCATCTCCACGCATTCCACGAGAGGTCAGCATGACCATTAAAATATTCTTAAAAGCCGGGTTGCTTTTCACTTCCTTTCCCAATGTCTCTCCATCCATTTCTGGCATCATATGGTCGGTTATCATTAAATCAAATGGTGCGTTCTCTTTTATCGCGCTGTTCAGTGCCTCCATCGCCATTTTCCCTCCGGAAACAACACAGCATCTACAACCCCATAATTTAAAATATGAGTCCAGTATCTGTCTTTGAATCGGATTATCGTCTACCGCTAGAATTTTTTTACCTCGAATATTTACAGATATAGCCATAGGCGGTTCTTCTGTTTGCTGTTTGCCGAATCTTGCCGTAAACCAAAAAACAGACCCCTGTTCCTCTTTGCTTTCAACACCAATTTCACCTCCCATCATTAAGGAAAGCTGCTTGGATATAGCAAGCCCCAATCCTGTCCCCCCGTATTTTCGCGTAGTTGAAGGATCAGCCTGAGAAAAAGATTTAAAAAGACAGGAAATCTTTTCCTTAGGAATTCCAATTCCGGTATCGGAAATGACAAATTTAAGCAGGACGCTGCCATTTGCTTCTTCTACCAAATTAACCGACAAGGAAACATTGCCTTTTTCTGTGAATTTAATTGCATTTCCAGTGAGGTTTAGAATTATCTGCCTTAATCTTCCGGGATCACCAATAATAGAAGAAGGAACATCCGGATGAACAAAAGAGACAAATTCCAGGTTTTTTGAATGCGCCCTTTCTTCAAGAATATCTGAAATATCTTCCAAAGTAGTGCGCAGATCAAAGTCGAGCCTTTCAAAATCAAGTTTACCCGCTTCTATTTTTGAAAAGTCAAGGATATCGTTGATAACCTGGAGAAGGTGATTTGAACTTGAATATACTGTTTTGGCGTAATCTTTTTGTTCAATGCTGAGTTCGGTGTCAAGCAGCAGACCGATCATCCCCATAATTGCATTCATAGGCGTTCTGATTTCATGGCTCATATTTGCCAGAAACTCACTCTTTGCCCTGCTTGCCATTTGAGCTTTTTCTGCCAAATCTTTACTCTGGATCAATGCATCCTTAAGTTCACTGGTCAGGGAAAGAAGTTCTTTATTGATCTTTTCAGTTTCCCTCTTTGCAATTTCAAGAGCTTCCTTCTGTTTTAAGATCTGCTCGTTGGCTGAAATGAGTTTCCTGTTTGCCTTTTCTATCTCCCGGCTTTTTTGTTCCACAAGCTGCCTTTGTCTGTCAATTTCAAGAAAAATACTGACCTTGCTGTTTAAAATATGTGGTTCAATGGGTTTAAAAATATAGTCCACTGCACCGGCTTCATACCCCTTAAAAATATGCTTTTGTTCTTTGCTGATGGCGGTAACAAAAATAATAGGGATATTCCTGGTTTTTGCAGAGCTTCTCAATATCGCCGCTGTCTCAAACCCGTCCATTTCGGGCATTTGAACATCAAGAAGTATTAAGGCATACCGGTTTTCAATCACCATAGCCAGCGCCTGGTTTCCGGACAAGGCCTTATGGATTAAAAGATCCGGTCTTTCCAGTTGCGCTTCAAGTGCAATCAGGTTCTCTTTTTTATCATCAACAATCAAGATGGCCTGTTTTTCATTATCGAATGACATTGTGTATTAATTGGGCCTTTTTATTATTTTTTTATATAAATACTTTCAGTTGAGGATAATTCTTCAAAGTAATCTACAGCATCTTCTATGAACATAATACTTTCCTGGGATCCCATGCAAAGTATTCCCCCGTGATTTAAACTCTCATTGAATAATTTTAACACATGCGACTGCAGTGATCGTGTAAAATAAATAAAGACATTCCGGCAGCAAATGATATCCATAACCCCAAAGGAGCTGTCTGTTGCAAGATTGTGATCCGCAAATGTGATATTATCCCGTAAGGTCTTATCCAAGATCGTGTGATCATATTTTGCCGTATAATATTCGGAAAATGATTTTTTACCGCCGCCTTCTCTGTAGTTATTCGTGTAATCTTTCATCATACCGACTGGAAAAATTCCCTGTTTTGCTTTTTCCAGGACTGGAATGCTGATATCGGTGGCATAAATCTGAGATTTTTTATATAGCCCTTCTTCTTTAAGAGTTATGGCTATGGAGTATGCCTCTTCTCCGGTTGAACACCCTGCAATCCAGATTTTTATAAATGGATATTCTTTAAACCTGGGAAAAATATTCTTTCGAAGTTTCCGGTAAAAAGAAGGATTCCTGAACATTTGAGTCACATTAACGGTCAGGTTTGAGAGTAGTAGAAGAAAAAACGCTTTATCATATATTATTCTATGCTGCATCTGCGAAATATTTTTTATTTTTTGTTCTTTAAGAATAGCCATCACCCTCCTTTTTAAAGAATCCCAGGCATATTCTCTGAAATCATACCCGTATTTCTGATAAATGGCTTCAACAAGACATTTAATTTCAATATTTTCATTTTCCGAATCCGGCATTCCAGTGATCGGTCCTTTTAATCATGAATACTATTTGTAAAGCCATACCCTTAAAAGCGACATCAGTTTCTCAATATCAATAGGTTTTGAAATATAGTCGTTGGCCCCGGCTTCTATGCATTTATCTCTGTCGCCTCTCATTGATTTTGCCGTCAATGCAATAATGGGCAATTGTTTATATTGTTCGTTTTTTCTTATCCTTTTCATGGCCTCATAACCATCCATTTCAGGCATCATGATATCCATCAGGATCAGATCAATGTCATTGAATTCTTCAAGCCTCTGTAATGCCTCCTTGCCATTCTTTCCGATAATCACATTGACTTCCTGTTCTTCCAGGATATTCATCAATGCAAAAATATTGCGCATATCGTCATCAACAATCAATACTTTTTTATCCTTGAATACGTTCTCTTTTTCATAAAGAGTTTTTAATAAATTCTTTTGTTTTTCAGGCATATCCTTCTCTATTCTATGCAGGAACAAGGATGTTTCGTCCAGTAATTTTGCCATGGCTTGATTGTCGGATCTTGTAATGATTGTGTCTGAATATCGGCTCAAGGCCTCTCTCTTTTTATCAGAGATGTCGATGGAAGAATAAATAATGATGGGCATCGTGAGGGTTGTCGCTTTTTCCTTGATTTTGCTGATAAACGGCTGGTCAGGTTTTTCATCTGATTCCATCATCAGGATAACGCAGTCGAACGTATCGGTTTCAAGCAAGCTAAGGCTTTTATCTAAAGTATCAGCCGGAGTTATTTTCATATCTTCGCTATCTAATACCTCCGAGATGGCATCAATAAGGGTTTTATCATGACCGATCAATAAAACCTGTTTGATTTCTTTGGAAATTTTCATTTCGATTTTTTGAAAGGCGTCTTCAAGCGATTTCATGCTGACCGGTTTCTTCAGATAACCAATGGCCCCAAATTTCTCAAGAGACTGTTCCTTTTCATGTGCTGAAATAAAATGTACTGGTATATGTCTTGTTTTATTACTCTTTGTCAGTCGTCTCATTACTTCCCATCCGTCAATATTCGGAAGACCCACATCCAGGATGATTGCGGACGGTTGATAATGCTCAGCATGCTGTAATCCGGTTTCTCCGTCTTCTGCCATAATACATTGAAAATTTCGTTCATGGGCAATATCAAAAAGAATCCGGGCAAATTTCGGATCATCCTCTATGATCAGTATCGACCTATCTTTCTCAGAAAGGTTTCGCCTGTCATCCATCAGATTCCCCAATCCTTTTGGTTGATACTCCGGCAGAACTTCCAAATAGGATTGACTGCCTTTCTCTTTGTTTCTCCTTACTACAGGATCTGATGGCGCTACCGCACCTGAGTGTTTTTTGGGAAGATGTAAGGTAAATATACTTCCGTTGCCCTTTTGGCTTTTTAAACTAATTTCTCCTTCAAGAAGCCGGGCAAGTTGTGTTGAGATAGATAGTCCGAGCCCAGTGCCGCCGTATTTCCGATCCGTTGTTCCATCTTCCTGCCTGAATGCTTCAAAAATAGTTTTCTGTTTCTCCTGAGCTATCCCGATACCTGTATCTTTGACGTTGATTGAAATGGTATCGGAAGAAGGAATGATCATGCTGTTGAATTTAATATTTTCCGGTGTCTGCTCGATTGAAATGGTAACAGACCCCTCAGAGGTAAATTTTATTGCATTAGATATCAGATTCTTTAATATCTGGTCTACCTTTTGCCGGTCTGAATAGAAATATTCCGGCAAATGGTCACCCACGATTGTTTCAATCGTCAATCCCTTTGCTTCAGCCTGATGAGAAAAATTTCTTTGCAAATATCCGGCAAAATCCTTGGGATCAATTTTTTCAAGAGTCACCTCCATTTTTCCGGCTTCAATTTTTGACAGGTCAAGGATGTCATTGATTAGTGAAAGCAGATCATTGCCGGCCTGATTAATGGTTTGGCAGTACTCCTCTTCTTTTGCCGACAAGGTCTGATTTTTATTTTTTGAGAGCAAATTGGATAATAAAAGAATACTGTTCAAGGGTGTCCTCAATTCATGGGACATGTTTGCCAGAAATTCCGATTTATACTGATTGGCTGTTTCAAGGTCATTGGCCTTGTCTTCAATTAGTTTCTGAGCCTTTTGCAGTTCACGGTTTTGTTTCTCAATATTTTCTTTTTGTTCTTCCAGAACCCTGCTTTTTTCTTCCAGTTCTTCATTGATTGTTTTCAGTTCTTCCTGTTGATTCCTAAGCCGTGATTCAGATTCTTTTAGAAGAGCTGTCTGCTCTTCCAATTCCTCATTGGAGGATTTCAATTCTTCCTGACGATTTCTCAACTCTTCTGCCTGCCGGCTGGTTTTGTCTAAAAGCTCTTTCATTTTCAAACGCGATAAAGATGTATTAAAATTTACAGCCAAATTTTCTCCAATGGTTTTTAAAAATTCAATGTGGCCGGTTGGAAAAGTTTCAAATGAGCCTAATTCTATAACCCCCTTGACTTTATTGTCATATAAAAACGGCATTGCCAGAATATGCGTCGGCTTTGATTCTCCAAGGCCGGACTGAATGACGATATAATCATCAGGAACATTGGAAAGTTGTATATACTCCTTTTCCAGAGCAGCCTGTCCGACAACACCTTCTCCAAGTTTAAATCGGCTGGATAGATTTTTCCGTTTTTGGTATGAATAGCTGCCGCTAAGGCAGAGCAATTGTTGCTCATCTGCCAGATATAACACACCAATCTGGGAATCCAGATATTTTGCAAGGAAAGAGATGGTAATCCCGGCCAGCGTTGACGGATCCTGTTCCCCTCTCATGGCATTGTTCAATTCAGCCAGTCCAGTTTTAAGCCAGTCCTGTTTTTTCTGGTTTTCAGTAACTTCTTTGAGCCGTGCCGTCATCCGGTTTATTGCATTTCCTAGAAGATCATTTTCTCCCCGCAATGAGAAATATTTATTGAAATTATTTTCAGAAACCCCTTCACAGACAAGAATGACCTCTTTTAAATACTCGACCAGGCGGTTAAAAGAATCTGCTGCCTCGGCAAACTCATCTTTTCCAATAATATCCAGCTTATTTTTAATATTGCCCTGGCTCATCTGTTCAAATACGGTAAGAAATTTATTAAACTTGGTCCGGATTTCCTTTACGAAAAACACGCTTAAAAGAATGGTAAAAAATGTTCCGACAGCGCTGATGGCAATAGCAAGAAAAAGCGTTTTTCTGACCTCCGAAAGAATATTATTTTCTGGAATGAAAGATGTTAAAAAGAAAGAATTATCACCTGGATCAGATTGAGGCT
This sequence comes from Desulfobacterales bacterium RIFOXYA12_FULL_46_15, assembly GCA_001799395.1. Classification (GTDB taxonomy): domain Bacteria; phylum Desulfobacterota; class Desulfobacteria; order Desulfobacterales; family Desulfobacteraceae; genus Desulfobacula. Next base: position 27,407 of record MGTJ01000167.1, read on the forward strand.
GAAATATAGTCTCCGGACTTAAAATTGGTAGAAAATTAGCCATATTTTTTTCTCCGGCAACGGTATACACCATGGTCTTTGTATTTTTTGACCGACTCAGCAATGAAGAGACCGCTTTGGCATGAACATCCAACACTTCCATCATTTCGTTTCTGGAAATAACAAAGACTTCAGATGCCGATTGATCCAATATCATTACTTTTACATCTGAAAATCCATTGGATTGGTTTTTTTTCAGAAAATCGCTCAAAGCATTTTCAATCGTTTTCCTGTCAATAAATGCTAAAAAATATCCATTTGGCAATCCCCCCAAGTCTTTAGTTCTAAAACTAAAAACATAAGTTCGGGGTTTCTTTGCATTTTCCAAACCAGGTTCCTGCATTAGAAATGCGTGTTGATCAGAATGATCCTTCAGCTCAAGAACTTTATCTATTTTTGTTTTTTTTGATTTAGCTTTTTCAATTAGGTCTTCCGTTCGAGTACTGCTGATCAGGACATTACCTTCAAGATCCGTCAGGATCAGACGGCAAAATCCGTTATGGTCTGCCAGAATAGTATTAAAATACGTCTCAAACTCTTCTAATGTCTTAAATTCTATTGCGATCCCGAAGGTGCCGTCCCGTATCAGCTGCAAAAATACTGATTTCTGATTGTTAAGAAAGTCATTGATTTCCGAAGCCCCGCTCTGAATAATCAGTTGCATGGCTTTGACACTGCTGTCTATGGTAGTTTTTCTAGAATAGTAATAGGTGGTCCCTGTGATTGCCAGCATGGGGACCAATGACAACAGCATACCAAATAAAATTTTTTTCCTGAGTGTTTTAAATGGTGCAACCATTTTTGCTACCCCCTGTGAAAACTTGCAAGGGCAATAAATTCATCCGCTGATGGAAATAAAAAAAAGATTATATAAACGATCTATTTAGATACATCCATATTCACATATTCCAATATATAAAACAAGTCATGATTTTCTGAAAATTCATCTAAATATTATTTGGCCCGGGAAAAAACATTATAATCAATGTGCCCGTTAACACCAATCCCGGGAAGCTGAATTTCTTTTTTCATGGCAAAAACACTAACTGGCTGGAAAGTAAACAACATCATCGCCTGTTCATGAATGTATTCGTCTAACAAAGACAATGCCTTGACATGATTTGGAAATGATGAGGTAAACAGGGACATCTGAAATTTCTTATTAAACTCCGGATCAACGGCAAGGGACCAAGGGCTTGATGATTCCAGAAAAAGCCCGGCATGAAATGCTAAATCCACGATCGGATTATCCACTAAATTGATGGCCATGTCCCCATCATAAGGCGCACCTGTCATTTTCCCGACCACGACTTTTTTCGCCCAATCCGGACGGGATACGATTTCCAGATCAAGCTCAATCCCAATTTTTGATAAATCCTCTTTGATCGATAATGAAAGCTTTTCAGCCTGATCTATCGTAATCACCTTAAGCTTAAACCCATTTGCATACCCTGCGGCTGCCAGAAGCGCTCGCGCCTTGGCAGGATCATATGGATACGGATTTATTCTGTCGCTTTTACCGATTTCCCCATTTTTCCCCAGGGACGCCAAGGCAGTCCCAAGCCCTCCATTTTGGACTCGAATCATTTTTGTTTTATCTACTGCAAAATTCATGGCTTTTCTGACATTCACATCAGCCAGGGGACCCTTGAAGCGCATCATAATCCAATACCCCTGGAGAACGGATCGACGCATTGTTTTAAATCGACCATCCGATTCAATGGCAGTTATATCATCCGGATGTATATTCGTGACTACATCCACTTCATTGTTTTTCAACGCTTCAACCCATTTGTTTTCCGGGATAATTTTAAAAAAAAGATTTTCATAATTTGGAATCTCTTTCTCCCAGTACTCAGAGTTCTTTTTTAAAATGATCTGACGTCCTTTTTCCCATTTTAAAAATTTATAAGGCCCTGTACCCATAGGGTTTTTATAAAATTCAGCCAACCCTACCCGTTTAATATATTGAACCGGAACAATAGCCCCGAACATGGAAAGTCTGAATAAAAACATACCATCAGGATGTTTTAAATGAATCCTGACCTTATGAGAAGTTAATACCTCCACGCTCTGTATGGTATTTAAAATCCAAGCATTGCCGGCCTTATTTGCAGGATCGGCTACCCATTCATAAGTAAATTTCACACATTCTGCATTAAATGGCTCTCCATTGTGGAATACGACATTATTGCGAAGCTCAAATTCATATGTATTATTATCGATAAGCGTCCAGGATGTGGCCAGGGCAGGGGTTCTTTTACCATTGAGATCAATATGGATCAAACTGTCGAATATCTGGGTTATCACTGAATAGGAATCCGGATCAAATGATTTATCCAATGATGTAATGCCGGCAACATCAGCTCCGAAACTAACCACTCTCAAATCATTGGCAAATCCGTTTCCTATGAAAAATATACCCGTGAATAAAATCATTAGGGTTTTTTTCATCCTATATCTCCTGTAAAGTGTATTTTCAAAAATTTTGTACAAAACTGCTTTGAACTAATTATCACGTGAAAATTGAATTCGTCGGAAGAGGCATCGCTGTTTTAACAACTTATTCTTCAATGGGATCAGCATAGCAACCCACTTTATTGTAGTCAATAAAAGAATTTGACGAAATTGGCATATATTCTGATACCATTTATTGGAATTGATTTTCATTTTCCTTGCTTGACAATCCATAACAGTTGTTTCATTGTATAGATAACAATTGAACAAGGAGTTAAGCATGGTATTGTCGGGTTCAGCCAAATGGTTGCTTCTGGTCCATCAGATCCCTCCTAAACCCAACACCTTCAGGGTAAAAATCTGGCGGCGGCTTCAGAAAATAGGGGCCGTGGCCATAAAACAGTCGGTATATGCAATGCCCTGTTCAGACCATTCCCTGGAAGATTTGAGCTGGACTCTTAAGGAAATTGTTGCCGGTGGCGGGGACGGGTCTATCTTTGAGGCGCATTTTGTGGAGGGATTAAGTGATGAGCAGATCATTTCCCTGTTTCAAAATGCGCGCAAGGCAGATTATGAAAAAATTATCCAGGAGGCGAACCGCCTGCTGGCCAACTGGTCTTCTGTAGAAGGTGATCAGGGTCTTCCTGTAAAACGGTCTGCTCATCTGTCCAGGTTAAAGGCCCGCCTTGATGAAACCATCACTATTGATTTTTTCAATGCATCGGAACGGGGAACGGCGGACATCCTTTTTAAAGAGCTTGAAAAAGTCATCAACAACTCCAAGCCTGTAAAAATTGAAGGCAAAGGTGAAACAAAAAACCTTAAAGGCAGAACCTGGGTTACCCGGAAAAATCTTTTTGTTGATCGTATCTCCTGCGGGTGGCTGATCAAGCGGTTTATCGATGAAAGTGCCGAATTTAAATTTGTGTCTCAATCCCGGTATAATTCAAAAAATGAAGAATTGAGGTTTGATATGTTTGACAGCGAATTCACCCATGAAGGAGATAAATGCACCTTTGAAGTCATGATAGAAAAATTTAGGTTTCAGGATAAGGCACTGAATCTTATGGCTGAGGTCATTCATGACATTGATCTGAAGGATGCCAAATTCAGCCGCATGGAAACCCATGGTGTCAAAGCCCTTTTGATGGGTCTTGTGGCGGCCCGGACAGATGATCATCTGCGGATGAAGGAAGGGTTTGCCTTCTTTGAAAATCTGTATGCCTATTTTCACAGGCATAAGGATTAAAAAAAATGAATAGAGGAGACAAAAATGAAATGGATAACAAGATCCCATGTCCATGTGGACAGAGTAGCCTGCCCCTGGCTGATTAAACGGTTCATTGACTTAGATGCTGAGTTTTTGTTTGTCCCGAGAATTGAGGTCCTGAAAACTGCCCGGGAAACCGGTGCGATTCCCTTTGATACAACCGGTGCCGAATTGAATCACCAGGATAATCTTTGCACCTTTGATGTGATCATAAAAAAATATGAGCTCACTGACAAGGCCCTTATTCGCATGGCCAAGGTGATTAATGCGGCAGATACAGGCAACCTGGGGGCTGACCCGCTTGCACCAGGCTTTGAGGCTATCGCCGTAGGGTATGGGCTGCGTTTTTTTGCCGATGACCATGAAAATATTAAGCGCCAGTTTGAGGTTTATGATTCCCTGTATGCCTGGTGCCGCCTGGATAGGGAATCGGTTCCTGAAAGGTAAAATGATGACCCATCCTGTAATTTTAACAAGTCGTATCACAAGGCTCACGGATTTTCTTGCCCTTCAACGCAGCACCGCGGGCCTCCTGGCCATGGTGGTGTTGGTGGGCATGGGCGAGCGCATGGCCGAACGGTTTCTACCGATTTATATCCTGGCCCTGGGCGGAGGCGTTTTGGCTGTAGGTCTGTTACAGGCCATGGATAATTTTCTTTCAGCCCTTTACGCCTTTCCCGGCGGGTATTTGTCCGACCGTATCGGCACCAAGCGCTCCCTTCTGGTCTTCAATCTCATTGCCATGGCCGGATTTGCCCTGGTGATTCTGATCCCGGCCTGGCAGGCGGTTTTGATTGGCGCCGTGCTCTTTATTTCCTGGTCGGCCATATCGCTTCCCGCCACCATGAGCCTGATGTACAGGGTCTTGCCGCTGAACAAGCGGACCATGGGGGTGAGTGTGCACTCATTGACCCGCCGTATTCCCATGGCTCTTGGTCCTGTGATCGGAGGCCTTTTTATCGGCGTTTGGGGAGAGCGGACCGGCATTCGCCTGGCCTTTATCACGGCCCTGATTATGGCTGTTGCGGCTTTGTTCCTGCAACAGCGGATGATTGAAGATGACAGGTCCGGAAAAGGATCAAAAACCGATACCTGTGGGCTCACACCTGAAAAAAACCCCATAAAATTGTTTCAATTAATGAATCCTTCCATGAAACGGCTGCTGGTAACCGATATCCTGATCCGTTTCTGTGAACAGATTCCCTATGCCTTTGTGATAATCTGGTGCATGAAGACAATTTCCGAGCCTGTATCAGCCCTTCAATTCGGTGTTCTGACCACCATTGAAATGGCTGTGGCCATACTGGTTTACATTCCGGTAGCCTATCTCGCCGACCGCAGTACCAAAAAACCCTTTGTGCTGATGACTTTTGTATTTTTTACCCTTTTTCCCCTGGTCCTTTTATACAGCCGGTCACTTGAATGGCTGATTTTGGCCTTTGTCCTGAGAGGATTAAAAGAGTTTGGCGAGCCCACCCGAAAAGCGCTGATCATGGACCTGGCCCCGGAACACTGCAAGGCCGGCATGTTTGGTTTGTATTATCTGATTCGGGACATGGTTGTATCCCTGGCCGCTCTGGGTGGGGCCTTCCTGTGGCAAATCAGCCCTGAGGCAAATCTCATCACCGCCTTTGGTTTCGGAGTCATGGGAACGATTGGGTTTGCAGTTTTCGGCAGCGACGTGGCAATGTCTTATCCCATAAGGAGGGCTGAATTAAAATGAATTCCTTAACGGTTCCTTTTAAAGATGCATTGAAATTCTGGGCAAAACTCGGGTTTATAAGTTTTGGCGGGCCGGCCGGACAAATAGCCATTATGCACCAGGAAGTGGTGGAACGTCGAAGCTGGATCAACGAAAATCAGTTTCTCCGGGCCCTCAATTTCTGCATGCTGCTGCCCGGTCCGGAAGCCCAGCAATTGGCCACCTATATCGGCTGGCGCATGCACGGTACACTTGGTGGTATTGCTGCCGGAGCCCTTTTTGTCATTCCATCGATATTTGTCATGCTTTTACTCAGCTATCTGGCTGTGGCTCATATCGATATCCCGGCGGTTGCGGCCGCCTTCTACGGCATCCAGCCGGTGGTGGTTGCCGTGGTGGCAGAGGCTGTGCTGCGTATCGGGAAAAAGGCTCTCCGTCATGGATTTTTGTATGGGTTTGCAGCGGCTGCCTTTGCAGCGATATTTTTCTTTAAGATTCCATTTCCGTATATTGTTGCAGGGGCCGCCCTGGGCGGTCTGATCATGCAGCGGATATCTCCGGAGGTGTTCTGTAAAGGTGATTTTGATGAAAAAACACGGGAATGTCTTACAGAAACTGAATCGAAAGCAGATCAACAGGCTCAAAAACCTTCCTGGACCCATTTTTTCCTTATCCTTCTTATCTTTTCAGGTTTATGGATCGCAGTGGTCGGGTCGGTGTGGATCTGGGCCGGTTACAACAGTACCTTATCTCAAATCGCCATGTTTTTCAGTAAAGCCGCATTTGTTACTTTCGGCGGGGCCTATGCCGTTCTAAGCTATATTACGGATGTGGCCGTATCCAATGGGTGGCTGACCGCCAAACAGATGCTCATCGGCCTCGGTCTTGCAGAATCGACACCCGGCCCCCTTATTATGGTAACACAATTTGTCGGCTTTTTAGGTGCATGGCATCTGCCGGACGGTCTCACTCCCTTGACTGCGGGTATTCTTGGAGCCTTGATAACCACCTATGTAACTTTTTTGCCCAGCTTTTTCTTTATTTTTGCCGGAGCTCCTTTTATCGAGTCCATGGCCGGAAACCGGCGCCTCCAGGCCTCCCTTACAGGAGTTACGGCAGCCGTGGTGGGTGTGGTACTCAATCTTGCGGTCTGGTTCGGGTATAAGGTGATCCTGCCCAATGGCGGCAGTATGGATTATTTTGCACTGGCATCCGCTATCATCTCCCTGGGATTGCTGCAGAAGTATCACGCTCCCATCCAGTATATGGTACCAGTGGGTGCAGTCATAGGAGTGGTCTGGAAAAATTTTATTGTATTCATACTTTAGTCTTTTTTTGACTGCAAATCAATCAGGGAAAATACTGAATTTTTTAAAGGAATTTTTCAGGCAAATCAATTCCCACTTTCAGCGCGGCCCCGGCGTTCCTCCAGTAGGGATAATTTTTCTTGCCTTAATTTGCTTAGACCTGATACAGGTACAGCATGTTGTACCTGTATCAGGTCTAAGGTAATATTTTGAATTTTGGAGGATTGTTTATAGTTTGGTCAACAAAAAGCAAGTTCTTATTGTAGATATGAG
>MGTJ01000168.1 GCA_001799395.1 Desulfobacterales bacterium RIFOXYA12_FULL_46_15
ATACCCGCCCCCATGAACAAAAGGGATTTAAAAACAGCATGATTGAGAATGTGAAAAAAACCTCCAGTGAACCCGAGAATCGCCATGGCCGGATTGTTTGATGAAACTCCCATCATCCCGATGCCGAGTCCAGTGAGGATAATACCGATATTTTCAACACTAGAATAGGCCAGGAGTCGTTTCAAATCATGCTGACCCAAGGCATAAACCACCCCCAGAATCCCGGACACTGCCCCGGCAATGATCATGACCATGCCCGGCAAGGGGGTGTGAAGATCCAGCAAGATATATATCCTTATTATTCCGTAGATCCCTGTCTTGATCATAACGCCTGACATGACTGCGGAAATATGGCTTGGTGCGGCAGGATGTGCAAAGGGAAGCCAGACATGGAAGGGAAATACCCCTGCCTTGGATCCGAACCCGATAAATGAAAAAATAAAGATCAGGATTTTCAAGGCATCCGGAACACCTGCCATTGGCGCGAAGGCAAGATTCCCGGTATGTGCATATATCAGCGCAAAGGCAGCAAGGATGAACATGGCACCGACATGGGAAAATACAAAATAAAGATATCCTGCTTTTCGATTCTCTGATGCTTCATAATTATAAATCACAAGAAAAAAAGAAGATATTGACATGGTTTCCCAGGACAGCATGAAGGCAATGATATTAGAGGCGGTAATGACAAGGGCCATGGAAGAAATAAGGATACTAAAGAAAAAATAGTTAACGGCAACCCTCAAAGGCTTTTTTTCATGATCCAGGTAGTGGTAACTGTAAATTGAGGACAAAAGACAGACCAGAAAAACAGAAAAAAGGAAAAAAGCGGAAAGCCCGTCTATTTTAAACGACAGGGAAAAAACGTTGAGGTATTCAAATATTCTCTCATCATTGACCGAATGAATAAGATTCAAGGTCGTATTGATCAAGCCCCAAAGGCACCCGAGGCTTATTAAAAAAACACTGATAATCCTTGCTGATTTGGTTTGTTTTGCCAAAGCAAGAGACAAAAACCCTCCGGATAGAATAATCAGTATGGATACAAAAAATTGACTCATGACTTCCCCGATCCCAAGTTTTTATTACCTGAAATTCCTTTTCTTAAAAAACAAAATAAATATTTCATTACAGAATTATTTTTCGTCCACTGAAATAAAATGACCACCTTTTTTTGTCAAGTAATAACCCTCCTTCATTTTTAATCTTTTCATTATTTATATAATTACCATACACAGTATCAATGCTTTTAATGGACATAAATATTTCATTACCGGTATTCCCAAAAATATCTGCCTTGTGTTAAAGTTTAATATCAGCTTTGAAATTTAAGTCCATAGCCGTGGCTGATGAAATGAACTAAATAACGACCAAATTAAGGATGGATGGATATGAAAGAGAAAAAAGTAAAAGAGGTAATGATTGCCCTGTCCGATTATGCAACCGTATCCGAAAACGATACCCTTGCCACAGCCATAAAAACCCTTAAAAATGCCCGTGATGATTCAAAATATATTCATAAACACCGCGCTGTCCTGGTATTTGATAAAAACCAACAGATTGTGGGAAAGGTCAGTATCCGATGTATCCTTCAATCACTTGAACCCAAGTATTGCCAGATCGAACATCAGGATACCAAGGGAAGTCTTGGCTCAGCCAGATTTGGATTCAGCGAGCATTTTCTGAATTCACTGATCGAAAATTTCTGCCTCTGGGACGAAACCCTGGATGAACTTGTAAAAAAAGCATCTAAATTAAAAATCAAAGGCATTATGTATACTCCATCCAACGGGGAATATGTGGATGAAGAAGCTTCCATTGCAGAAGCAGTTCACCAGTTTATCCTCGGATGTCATCAGTCTCTTCTGGTGACAAAGAATAAAAAAGTAGTAGGGATTTTAAGGCTGGTGGATATTTTTGAACTGGTGAGCGAGGCTCTGGGTAATTAAAAGAAAAATCTTTGCAGATTTTTCTAATCTGAAATTTCCGTTTTCAATTTGATATTATGTTTTTCAATCTTGGCATGAAGGGTGGGTCTTGACAACCCCAGGAGTTTGGCTGCCTGGGTGCGGTTGCCATTGGTAGCTTTCAAGGCTTCTGCAATCACAATACCTGATACCGTATCCATGACATCATCAAAACTGCAGCTTCCAGATGGACCGGCCAGCAATTGTCTTACCCAATTACGGATAGTGGTCAATTCAATGTCGCCGGTCTGCCTTGCCCTGTCCTTTTTCTCGATGATCTGTTCGAGATCTGAAGCGGAAACCGGAGCCCCCCGGTTGAAAATCAGGACCTTCTGGATCATATTGGAGAGTTCCCTGATATTACCCGGCCATTCATATCGGTTCAGAACGGCCAGGGCTTCCGCCTGGATGCCGGGATTATCGATTTTCAATTCTGTAGAAAATTTATTCAGATAAAAGGCAATCAATGGATGAATATCTTCTTTTCGCTCCCTCAGCGGCGGAAGTTCTATGGTGACGACCTTCAGGCGAAAATACAGGTCTTCTCTGAATTTACCGTCTAAAATGGCTTGCTCCAAATTTTTGTTTGTGGCAGCAATGATACGGACATCCACCGGGATGGTTTCTTCACCCCCGAGCCGTTCTATGTTTTTTTCCTGCAGGAGTCTTAAAATCTTGGCCTGGATATTCAGGGGCATATCCCCGATTTCATCCAGAAATACCGTACCCCCGTTGGCCTGTTCAATCTTCCCGATATGCCTCTGGGAAGCGCCGGTGAAAGCTCCTTTTTCATAACCGAACAATTCGCTTTCAAGAAGGGTTTCCGGTATGGCCACACAATTGATGATTAAAAAAGATTTATTGGAGCGGATTCCGTGCTGATAGACCGCCCTTGCCACCAGTTCTTTCCCGGTTCCGGATTCCCCCCGGATCAGAACCGTTGCATCGGTCTGGGATACCCGGCCAATGGATTTATAGACATTCTGCATCAGACGGCTCTGGCCGATGATGGCATCCCCCAACTGACCGCCCGGACTAGCATCCACAGCCACCGGGGATCTCATGAAATAACCGGCTTCAATGGCCTGGCGGATAAGGGTCAGCATCTCCGGAACCTCAAAAGGTTTCAGCACATAATCATAGGCCCCCATTTTTGTGGCTTCTATGGCAATGTCCGTTGTACCATAGGCTGTCACAATGATAACCGGCAGTTTTGTATCTATCTTCCGGATCTCTTTAAAGGTTTCCATGCCGTTCATCCCGGGCAGCCGCATGTCAAGAATGACCAGATCAAGAAGCGTACCCCTGACAATATCAATACCGGCCTCACCTGAGGCTGCACTTATGACTGTATAGTTCTCTTCCTTTAAAAGCTTGCAGAAACTCAACCGCAACTGGTCATCATCATCAATTACAAGGATGGTGTTCATAAGACTCCGCCATTATTCTTTCAAAACCCATTTCCGGATCACTGGATAGGCTTTATTTATTTTTTGCTTCCTGAAATGTTTTTTTCTTATATGCGTCTCCGATCTTATAATAGAGATCGTCAATATCAACCGGTTTGACAATATAATCAAAGGCTCCGTTGTCCATACCGGAGATAGCCGCCTCCAGCATGGCATGTCCGGTCAGCATGATGACTTCTATCAAGGGCCATCGGGATTTAATCTCTTTTAATATCATAATCCCGTTTCGATTGCCCGGCATTTTTACATCCAGAACTACCACGTCAATATGATCATTGGCGATGCGTTCAAGGGCCTGCTCTCCGTCCGGCACCCCGGATGCATCAATATTCCTTTTCCTGATCCGTTTAATGATGACATCCAGAAAACCGGTTTCATCATCCACAAACAACACTTTCATCCCGTATTCACCTTTTTTCCCGATTACCTAAGAGCGAAACTGTAAGATAGGAACTTAGTTCTTGTCAATTAAAATATAATTTCCTCAAAAAGACATAACCAGACCTGTCTTATTTATGAACAGGAACACAGAACGGGCCTGGAATAAAAATGGAGAGGAATGGATGTTGAATAGATATTAAGGCTGTGATATAGCGTTTGTAGTAACTCATATATAAATGATGAATAAGGATTTTGACAAGAATTGAAGTTCAGGCACCTTTTTTTCGACCGGCGCGACCATGATCTGATCAAAATTGTAAATTCAGTTTATGATGCCGATAAGATGCTTGGATATACGAGAAAGCTCTACTATCCTTTTTTTCATCCCCTGGGAATTAAAGAGCTGGCTGAATCCAAAGGGTTACGAACTGCCTATGCCATTGCTTCCCTTTTGGACTCCATGGAACGGGGCACAATTGAAAACCGCCTTCAGGGACTCCAGGGACTTAAAGATGAAATTCTGAACACAACCTCCGGCTCCATACCCAAGAATACGGCCAGGGTTCTTCTTCAGATCATGAAGGAACTGGTCAGGGCCAGGGGTAACAATTCCCTTCAGCTCGAACTGGCTCACACATTCCGTATGGCAGCCTTTGGCAAGCCAAGGGTCATCCGGCGGCTGCTCCGGCATTATCATCTGCTGGAAATGCCGGAAGAATGGAATCAGATCGCTTTTGATGACCATGTTCACGATGCCAATACTTCAGGCAGAAAATCCCCCACCCACCTTATTATGGATGCCTGGATCAAGGGAATAAGGCGTCTCAGGGTGATTTACTATCACTGTATCGAACCTAGGTTTGCAGCCGAATTGATTCAGGCTGCCAGGATCATGGAAATTGATCTTCGCATCGGGATTGAATTCTGGGCCCGGTACAGGGACCGCTATATTTCTTTTATCTGGGTGTCAAGGGGTCTGCCTGATACCGAAGCCTTCCTTTGTTTTCTCGCCGAACCCCATGTGGTACAGTTTATGGAACAAGGAAGAGAGGTGCTCAAATATCAGGAACGATATGTTTTAAGAATTCTAAAAAGCTTCAACCAACTCTATCTGGATGAAATGTGTCAGGATTACGATATTGAAATGCCGCCCCTTGGATCAGAGGATTTCTTAAAATTTGCATCTCCGGGCCTGCCTTCCATTCCCCATCTGGGAGAATATATTCATACCCTTGCCGTAAAAGCAATGTCAAAACGTCTTATAGAATTAAGTCATTCCTATGAAACGGCAGATCCGGCTCAAAAGCTGTACTTAAAAGATCTGGTTGAAAAAATGGATGTCTTTACCACAAGGGATGTCATTACAAACTATTTAGCTCCTTTGAAACACCCTGAAGTTCCTCATCCCTTTTCTCTCAGTATTGATACCGATATGCCGGTTCGTTTGAGACTTGATTATAAATCCCTGCTTTTTGAAATCCAAAAACTCCGCCATGATTTCAGAATTACCCTGAAACTCGGTAATCTGAAACCGGAAGATGTTGTTGAAATCCTTTATGACGGAAGCGGGTACATCAATCGGCTTGAAATCATCAATCTCAAAGATTTTGCTTCAGGCGGCCATGGAGCTGTCTTTTCTATCAATGAACTCCAGAAAGCCATTAATTCAGGAAGTCTTCTAAAACTCAAACGTATGGTCCGGCAGATCATCCTGTCGGTTGAAAATACAGATTATCCGGATAAAGAGGACCGGTTGAAAAAATTGCTCAATATTCTCCACGATATTGATACATTAAAAACCATGTACGCGGTCAGGCCCCTTAAATCCAGGATCGGCAGCGATTCCACCGGAAAGACCCATCAGACCTATGCCATGGGTTTTGGTATCATCCCCACTCTGACGGCAAGGGCTAGAAAAGAAATCCGTAAAAACAGGATTAACCGGCTGATCCTGCCGGCCAGCATAAATGTAAGCCACCGCATGACCACATTTGCGTTAAACGAAATCTCCTTCATTATAAACCGGCTGGGCCAGAAACTCTGGTGGATTCCGGGTTTTGAGCAACTCCTGCCGATCAAAAAAAAGGAATGGGTGTTTGAATCTTTTTCCATGGATATGAAATGCCAGGGAAATGTGGTTACTCTCAGCGGGGTTCATAAGGAAACCGGAAACAACCTGAATCTTGAATTGCCGGATTCCGGAAAACAAAACTATTCTGCCTCAGTAAAGAATCTTAATACCAAACTGAAGAACACTCTGAAAATTCTGGGTGGTTTTATTCCTGCCTTTCTTTGCTTTTCTCTGACCAAGGATTGGTGGTTTCTCGCCTATTTCGGAGCCTTTATCTGGTTCGGCATCACTGGTTTCAGGGTGATTCTGCAATCGGTTCTGGGCGGCGGCGGTATCAACCGGTCTTCGCTGACCAAATGGAATGATTATGTGAGTTGGGATCGCCTGACGGATTCGCTTTTCTTTACGGGTTTTTCCGTACCCCTTCTGGATTATCTTGTTAAAACCCTTATTTTAGATCATAGTTTCGGCATCACCATGTCTACAAGCCCCATTCTCCTTTATTCCGTCATGGGTCTTGCCAACGGGATTTATCTATCTTCCCATAATACCTTTCGCGGCCTTCCCAAAGGTATGATTACTGGAAATTTTTTCAGGAGTATCCTTTCCATTCCTGTTGCCATCCTGTTAAACAGCATAATCGGGGCAATCCTGGTGTTTTATAATGTACCGTCGGTGGACATAGTGCTTCAAAAATGGGCTGCCATTATTTCAAAAGCTGCATCAGATACTGTGGCAGGTCTTATTGAAGGAACCGTGGACAGGTTTTATAACCTGGACTTGAGAAAACGGGATATCAGCAAGAAATTTTCCGATCTGTTCGAAACCTATACCAAACTTGAACTCCTGTTTCCGGAAGCCGAAGAAATGAAAATACTTGAAAAACCGGAAAAACTTTTTGTCAGCAGAAATTCAGAGGTAAGGGATCTTGCAGTCATGATCATCATTAATGCCCTTGATCTTTCCTATTTCTGGATGTACCTGCCGAGAGCACGGATGACTATGCTGGATATGGTTTCCCGGCTGACTCCGGAAGAAAAGACCCTGTTTATCCAATCCCAGAAAATACTGGAGCAGGAACAACATATCAGCCGGCTTTTTGTGGATGGCATCCTTGGAAAAAATTTTGCAAGACCCCTGTCATTTTATCTTACAAATTACAAGAATTATCTGGCCGGTATCCAGAAAATAAATTGTCAGCCTTTCCAATAAGTCATCCATTTTTTTCATAACCCGTTTTTTATCAATATGAAGACCCGGCGACCTGTCATGAAAAATTAACAGGTTGTTCGTATAATTCCCAACCTGTAAAAAAAACAGACAGGTGTCGAAATTCCGAACAATTGTCAACAATTTTGATAATCCCTGTATTTTAAGCCGATTACAGGAAAGTAAATATCCTGACCCAGAGGGCCAGGCTTTGGATTGCCCCTAAAAGGGGCTTTGTTTGCCTTGCCCCCTCAGGGGGCAAGGA
>MGTJ01000169.1 GCA_001799395.1 Desulfobacterales bacterium RIFOXYA12_FULL_46_15
GTCTATCCTGGCAGGTGCGTCCAGGCAGTAGGGAATGCCCATGATTCTTTTTGCCATGGATTCAAACGGCCTTTCAGGGTTGAGAAGATCCCAGGTCACGTCATTGAGTTCATCTGCCACCACTTTTGCGCCCATTTCCTCAAGTATTGAAAATATGGGAAATTTATACTGGATCCGGTTCTGTATCCACATGAGTCTGACTTTTTCAGGCCCTGCCTCGGTCTTCCCGGCCTGTTTCCGGGAGAGGAGTTCATCCCTGAATGCCTTGCAGACATCAACTCCTTTTTGGGTTCCCATCATCAGGGCCATGACCGTTCCCACATCACCGAGAAGCCGGCTGTCTACAGGAGAAGGGTTTTCCCTGGCCAGGGCATAAATCTCCCTGAGGATCAGGGTGGCCTGATTGGCCAGTTCCATGGCGTCACCAAGTTTGTCCATGGACAGGGGGACATGGGTATGCCTTGAGACGAACCCGGCCATCTCTTTGAGCTGGGCCGCAACAAAATCAATGCTTTGCCTGGAATACTGCTGGGGGATATTCAGAATGAACAAATCTTTTTTGAATGCAGCAGCCATGTTTTCCATGACTGCCAGCCCGGCAGTGCAGGGAGCGCTGGTACCGATGATGAAATCAGGCTTTGGCATGATGCCCTTGAGCATGGCCCCGGTCACGGCCCTGTGATAGGCGCACGAGTCTGAAGCATAACCTGAGTCCTCTGCTTCCTTGATGAACGGATCAGCCGCCCCTGATGAAGCGAGCACGGCACCGATGAACTCGACAAAACAGGAGGTGACGCCCATGGCATGGAGCAGGTCAAAGGGAGCCAGGACCCCGCACCAGGCTATTTTTTCACCCGGGGTATAGAGTTTTTTCCCTAGATTGAGGATTTCCAGGGTGTATTTTTTCCTGGCATTGGCCAGGTCCGGATTCTGATCAATACGGGCTGAAACGGATTCAGCCCTGGTGCTGAAATATTCGTACATCATATTTATACCTCCAGCATTTCGGTGAATGCTTCTATCCGGGTCCGGTGCTGTTCAATGGAACCCAGGGTCAGGTCCCCTTCAAGCATTAAAAAGGGGATGGACTGCTCTTTGAGTGCATCGCGGATGGCCGGGATTCTTGCAAGAAACGGGTCACAGAATTTCAGGATAAAGGCGATGACGCCTCTGGCTCCGGTTTTTTTTGCTTTTTCAACCATCCTTTGAGCCGCTGCCCCCGGGTTTTCAATGTCAATGGTGCGGGCGCAGGTTTTGTCTGTCATGAAAGACCGGGCCATGGATAAAAAGTCAGATTCCGGCGGTCTTTGATCAATGGAGGTCAGGAATCTGGACCCGGTACAGAAATCTTCGGCAGCCACATGGACGTTCCATTCTTCAAACCGGTTGAAGATTTCCGGATCAAACATCAGGTTTCCGAACATCAGCACCGGCACCCGGCCTTTTTTCGGGGCCAAGACCTTTTCTTCCAGGGCCGGGATCATGGCCAGGGCGTTTTCGACAGAATCGGCAGCAGCCGTGTTGATAACGGATTGGAGAAAGGCGGCAAGCCCTGGGTAATACTCTTTTGACATTTTTTCCCGGATTTTCCGGACAGACCGGGCAAGCCGGTTCCAGTTTTCGATCCGGACGGCAAGCGCCCCGGGATCATAATCCCGGCCCTGCCATTCACAAAGGGTTCTGGCCAGCCGTTCATATTCTTTTGAAAGAAAATCGATACTCAGACCGGATATGGAAGAGGGCAGGTCCAGTATCAGGGTTCTGTCGCCGGGCCTGGCCGTTTTCCATGCATCGGAAAGCCGCCGCATGGAATCGCAGGAATTGATAAACACCATAGCGTGAAGATCCGGCAGATCTCCTGAAAGTGCCCGGTCCAGAACCTGTTTGACGTGCGGGCACATATTGTCGTGGAGCATATGCCCGGCCTGGTCCGGGCTCCTGGTTCCGGGCAGTATCCGAAGAGCTGAGAAACCGGCCGCCTCAATGACGGGAACAGGTGTATAGGCACAGGTAAAACCGATCTTTTGATTTTCAGTCATAAATCCTCCTTGCTGCAATTGATCCATACTTTTCGAAGCACTTCCTTAACCGTATGAATGTCTTTATCAGAGATATCAATAAAAACCCGGTCAAGGGCACTTGAAACCGCTTCCATGGAAGCCTTTTCCGCTTTTACACCCAGGGGGGTCAAAAGGATTCGGAAAGCCCGGCGGTCTTCAGGGTCCGGGGCTCTTTTCAAAAGGCCGTCCTTTTCCATCCGGTCCAGAAGACCGGTCATGCTGGAAGGTTCGAGCCCGGCCCGTTTTCCGAGTTCGTTGGCCCTGAGGTTGTCTTCGTTCCACAGGGAAAGAAGAACACCGAGATAGGCAGGTTTGATATTGCCTGCCCCGGCATCAAAAAGTCCTTTTCGCAAAAAGGAAGTAATGGCCAGGGCAGCTCTTGAAATTAGATAATAAGGGCAGTCAGCCGGTGAACGGATATCCATGTTTTTACCTCGCATCCATATAGTCTGGATCAATATAATACTGATACGTAATATATTGTCAAGAATTATTTTTGCTCCCCAAGTTTGACTTGCCAAACCGTAAGGAGGATGTTTATACTTTGCCCAGGATTTTATGATATTGGAAAATGTATCTATAAATATAAGGATAAAACCCATGACCTATACGGTAAAATTTCTGCCTCACAATATCAGTGTTGCGGTTGAACAAAATGAAAGCCTGATCCGGGCCGCCATGGAGGCCGGTGTTCATATCAATGCCTCCTGCGGCGGCACGGGCGTCTGCGGAAAATGCAGGGTGCTTCTGGAAGAAGGAACCCTGGACGGCGGGATATCAGAACATCTTTCCGGCGACGATCAGAAAAAAGGATACCGCCTGGCCTGTCAGGCGCAGATCACTTCAGATATCACCGTCCGGATTCCGGTGGAGTCACAGGTGGACACGAGCCGTCTCAATGAACAATCCGGCGGCCGCCATACGGCCAAAGCTGTTTATTCGGATGTGAATGAACTCCGGCAGGACGGGCTTTTCATCCCGCCCGTGGAAAAGATCTACCTGGAACTGGCCCCTGCCGTGGTCGGGGATAACCAGGCCGACATGGCCAGGATCATTAATCATTTGCGGTTCAACCACAACGAGCACCGGCTCAACATGAACCTGGATCTTATCCGAAAAATTCCCGATCTCATCCGGGAAGGGGATTTCAAGGTCACGGCCACCATTGTGAGGCCTGTGAGGGAAGACGGAAAAAATGAAATCGTCAATATCGAACCCTTTGATACCACAGCCCGTAATTTTGGCATTGCCGTGGATGTGGGGACCACCACGGTTTATGGACAGCTCCTGGATCTCCATACAGGTGAAGTCCTTGCCCAGCATGGGGAATTCAACAGCCAGATCAGTTATGGCGAGGACGTGATTTCAAGGATTATGTTTGCGGAAAAAGGGGACGGCCTTGAAGTCCTTCACAAAAAAATCATTGACACCATCAACAAAATCATCCGGGAAATTCTTTTTGAAGGAAAAGTAGGCAAACACGAGATCACCACCATTACCATAGCCGGCAACTCCACCATGACCCAGCTTTTATTGAAAATAAACCCGGCCTATATCCGCCGTGAGCCCTATGTACCTGCCTCGGTCATGTATCCGCCGTTCAGGGCAAAAGAAATTGATATAGATCTTGCAGACCATACCATTGCCCTCATCTATCCGGGTGTGTCCAGCTATGTGGGCGGGGATATCATTTCCGGGGTCATGGCCTCGGGCATGTACCGGTTCAGTGAATTGACCCTCTATATGGATATCGGGACCAATGCGGAAATCGCCATCGGCCATAAGGACTGGATGGTGTGCACGGCCGCATCAGCAGGCCCGGCCTTTGAGGGCGGGGGGGTTAAATTCGGCATGCGGGCCGTCAAAGGCGCCATCGAGGATTTTTCCATCAACCCTGAAACCTATGAACCCATGATCATTACCGTGGGCAATAAAAAGGCAAAGGGTATCTGCGGCTCAGGTATGATCACCCTTACAGCCAAGCTTCTGGAAGCCGGGGTCATCGACTCCAGGGGCAAATTCAACCGGACCCTGAACACGCCGAGAATCCGGCAGACCGACGAGATCTGGGAATATGTCCTGGTGTATAAGGAAAACACGGCCATTGACCGGGACATCACCATTACCGAACCGGATATCGACAATTTGATCCGGGCCAAGGGTGCCATGTACAGTGCGGCCCTGACCCTCCTGGAAGAAATCGGGATGTCCATCAAGGATATCGAACGGATTATCCTTGCCGGCGGTTTCGGAAGCTATGTGGACCTTCAGAGCGCCATCACCATCGGTCTTCTGCCGGAGATCGAACCGGACAAGGTCACCTATCTCGGCAACGGCTCCCTGCTTGGGTGTAAGATCAATGCCCTGACCAATGCCCTTCGCCGGGACGTCATGAATGTGGTCAATATGATGACCAATTTTGAACTGGCCTCCACCCATTCCTATATGGATCATTATATGGGGGCCCTCTTTTTGCCCCATACGGAGATGAATTATTTCCCCAAGGTCAAGGCCCGCCTGGAGAAGCTGAGAAAATGATACCCGGTAAGGGATGGGTCCGCCGGATAGAGGTTGAAAAACCCAGCCTGAGAAACAATACCGCAGATGTGGAAAGGCTGGAAAAAAGCCTTATGCATGAATTTGGGGACGGCCCTGTCCGGATTCCCCTGACCGTGGTTCAAACCCTGCCGTCCAATCTTCGGTCCTGGGAATTTAAGACAAAGGCGGTCATGTTCAGGGATAAGGCATCCTGGATTGTCATCGATCTTCTTGCCCCTGATTCTGAAAAGGCAGTCCTGGGGGCAGCCATTGACATCGGCACCACCCGGATCGAGATGGCCCTCATTCATCTTGAGACCGGTGTTGAGGCGGGTAAGATCGGATTTGATAATCCCCAGGCCCTGATCGGGCCAGATGTCCTCGCAAGGATTCATTATTCATCCAGGCCCGGCGGGCTTGAGGAATTAAACCGCCTTGTCATCAAAGAGATAAACCAAAACCTGTCCTTTCTTTGCCAGACCTGCGGATATGAAAAAGAGGATATCTATCTTGTCACGGCAGCGGGCAATACGGCCATGACCCATCTGTTCATGGGAGTTGAATCTTTTGACATCATCAAAGAACCTTATATCCCGGGCATCAATATCCCGGATACAATGCCGGGCCGGGATCTCGGCCTTGATATCCACGAACATGCCCTGGTTTATCTTTTCCCTAATATCGGGTCCTATTTTGGCGGGGATTTGATCGCAGGTATTCTCTTTTCCGATCTGGACAAAAAAGAAGAACCCTGCCTCATGGTGGATGTGGGCACCAATGCCGAGATTGTGGTGGGCTCAAAGGATTTTCTCATTGCCTGTGCAGGCGCTGCAGGCCCGGCCCTGGAGGGCGGGGTCAGCAAAATGGGCATGACGGCAAAACCGGGCGTCATTGACCGGGTCTGGGTGGACCCGGAATCCCGTGAGATCCTGTTTCATACCATTGAGGATCAAAAACCCGTCGGCATCTGCGGGTCCGGCATGATTGACCTGGCCGCCGCCCTGTTTGTATCGGGCCGCATCGATATAAGGGGTAAATTTTCAGAATCCGCCTGCGGGAAGAACCTGATTGAAAAAGAGGGCATCAAAACCTTTATCCTGGTGGACGAAACGCTTTCCGGCACCGGGGAACCTATTACCCTCAGCCAGGTGGACCTAAATTCCCTCACCAGTTCAAAAGCAGCCATGTACACCATCCTGGAAGTGATCGTGAAAAATACGGCAGGCCTTGAATTCACTGACCTGAAAAAATTCTACGTGGCCGGGACCTTCGGCTCCTTCATCAACCCTGTGTCCGCCATTTCCATCGGCATGCTCCCGGATATCCCGGTTTCCGTCTTTGAAGTCCTGGGCAACAGCTCCATGGGCGGTGCTAAACTTCTCTTGACCTCACCTGACGCCTTTGACCGGATTCTGAACATCCGGCAGTCTATCACCTATATTGAACTCAACGTGAACCAGGAATTTATGAACATGTTCTCCGGGGCCAAGTTCTACCCCCACACCGACGCCTCCCGGTTCCCGTCCGTCAGGGTTCCGTAGATCAGAGGTCCAGAGGGCTTTTCATTTCTTTCAAGGTCCTGGATTGAATGGTATGGGTGTAAATCATGGTGGTTCTGACATCACTGTGCCCGAGCAATTCCTGGATGGTCCGGATATCGTAATTGGCCTGAAGCAGATGGCTTGCAAAGCTGTGGCGGAAGGTATGGGCGGTTGCACGTTTGGTAAGCTGCACCCGTTTGACCACGGATTGAATCGCTTTTTGGACATGCCGTTCATGAAGATGGGAGCGCCTGTATTCTTTTGTTTCGCTGACATAGGTCAATTCTTTGGCCGGGAATAACCATTGCCAGACAAATTCTCTCCCGGCATTTTTGTATTTCTTCTCAATGGCATCAAACATAAATACCCCGGCATGGGCATTTTCAATGTCCTGCAAATGGATTTTCTTTACTTCTTCAACCTGCTGTAAAAGTTCAGGAAGGATGATTTCCGGTAAAGGCAGGCTTCTGTCTTTTTTCCCTTTTCCATCGTGAACAGTCAGAATCCGGGCATCAAAATTTAAGCTGTTCATTCTTATGTTCATGCATTCAAACAGCCTGAGACCACAGCCATACAGCAATTTTACGATAAGATCGTATGGATACCTGAGTTTTAAGATAATCAGATCAACTTCTTCCCGGGACAGCACAACAGGGATATAGGGTCTTCTTTTAGCCCTGACCACACCATCGATTTTGCCGAATTCCTTTTTCAAAATGTTTCTGAAAAAAAACAACAGCGCATTAAAGGCTTGATTCTGAGATGATGCAGAAACGTTTTGCTCAACTGCCAGATATGTTAAAAACTGCTTAACATCCCCGGAAGACAATTCTTCAAACTCTTTTTTGTTCACAAAGCGTTGAAATTTATACACCCAGGTGCTGTATGCTTTATAGGTTTTAGGTGAATAATGCCGGACCTTGATTTCATCCCTCAACCGGGTATAAACCGATTTCCAGTTGTCATCCAAAACCACATTATTCTTATCATAGGGTTCAATTTCTTCACGGACAGCCATAGCCTCTTTTTCAGCAGTCATTTTTGGCAATGGTTTTTGGGACCAGTCAGGATGGATATCATATATTTCATAATACATCAGGATGGCATCATAGGCCTGCTTCTGCTGGGATTTGGATTGGTTTTTTTCTCTGAGTTTGTTTATGAATTGGCGTAAACTTTCATGATCCTTTGGATCATGACCATATTTAAAACAAAAATCCAAATAATACTGCAACCATT
>MGTJ01000170.1 GCA_001799395.1 Desulfobacterales bacterium RIFOXYA12_FULL_46_15
CGTCTTTGAACACTGTATCCATATGGCCGGCCAGGATAATCCCATCGCTTTTGTCACCTTCCCCATATTCACCGATCAGTAACGGTCCTGCATTCTTAAACTCGTATACCTTGGTTTTCAGCCCCAGTCCTTCGAGCTGATCTTGAATAAATCTGCACACTTTGTGTACGCTTTTTGCGTTATGGGTGTAACTCTCGATTTCCACTAGCTGCTTCCAGGTCTCAAGAATTACACGGTCAGTGATACCACAGTCGGTTATTGCATCTGAGATTTTTTTATTCATTGGATCTTCCTTAAGATGAGGATTGTAATGAACGCACATAGCATAAAATATTGTAAAAATAAAATAAAAATTTAAAACCGCAGGCTAAGCCGGTAACCGGATTTAGGAACACTGTCGGAAAAAAAGATCTTGACAAAAAAAAACAGATTGTACATTGTGGACAATATTATTATTCAGGAGACTGCCATGACCCAAGACTATGACCTGATCATCCACAACGGCACTGTTGTCGACGGCAGCGGAAGACCGTCAGTTCAAGCGGATGTGGCAGTGTCACGGGGGCTCATTGCCCAAATAGGCGATCTGAGCCGTTCTTCTTCCGTCACCCGGATTGATGCAGCAGGGCTTGTGGTTGCTCCTGGATTTATTGATCTTCACTCCCATACCGATCTTTTTTTGCCAGCCCTTCCAACGGCGGACAGCCTGGTTTGCCAAGGCATTACCACGGTTGTAACCGGCCAGTGCGGTCTGAGTCCGGCCCCCCTGGGAACCGGGAATTGCCGCCGGACCAGAGAACTTTTCGGTGCAAGGTTGAACCGGATCGGCGAGATAATGCCTTGGCCTCTTTGCAGTCACTTGGGAAAGTATTTGGACTTTCTGACACAGATTTGTTTGTCGGTCAATGTCGTACCCCTGGTAGGGCAGGGGGTTATCCGGGGAGCGGTAATGGGGGGCAATCCCGGTTCACCCGATGACAGTCAACGGGCTCTTATGCGTCATCTTGCAGAAGAAGCCATGGATGAGGGAGCCTTTGGAATCTCAACCGGATTGATCTATCCGCCGGGGTCCTGGAGCACAACCCAAGAGCTGGTGGATATTGTTTCGTGTGTGGCTGCCAGGGGCGGGATGTATTTTTCCCATATCCGGAATGAGGGGGAAAAACTTTTGGAATCAATCCGTGAAGCACTGGAGATCGGCCGTCTCAGCGGAGCCAGAGTACATATTTCCCATTTTAAGGCAGCAGGGAAATGCAATTGTGACAAATCCGTCAGAGCTCTTGAATTACTTGATAAGGCTGCTGAAACTCAGCCTCTGGGAATGGACATGTACCCGTATACCGCCGGCAGCACATCCCTGGTCAGCCTGCTGCCGGACTGGGCTCTCCAGGGAAACCGGTCCGATCTTTTTATGCGGCTGAAAGACCCAAAGCAACGCCGGAAGATGACTTCTGATATGGCCACAGGCGGCCTTGCCCAAGGAAACTGGGAAGGCGTTTTGATCATTCAATCCGAATCAAGGCCTGAGTATGCCGGTTATCGTCTGTCCGATTTAGCGGCCCAAAGCGGTCTGACACCGGAAGAATGGTTGTATGATGCTTTACTGGCAACCCATTGTGATCCAATGATGGTCCTGTTCATGATGAGTGAAGACAACCGTCGCAACGAAATTTGCCATCCGTTGATGGCCATTGGCACGGACGGCTTCGGATTGGCAACCGCCGGACTGACGTCCGGGATCATGACCCATCCGCGAAGCTTTGGCACTTTTCCTCGCATACTAGGGCGATACTGCCGGGAAGAGAAGCTGATCAGCCTGGAAACAGCTGTTTACAAAATGACCGGTCTGGCAGCTTCTTACCTGAATCTGAAGGATCGGGGAATCATTCGGGAAGCATCGGTTGCAGACCTTACAATCTTTAATCCGAAAACGGTTATTGATACGGCAACCTATGATTGTCCCAAATCGTATCCCAAAGGGATTGATACCGTTCTTGTGGCAGGCCAGGTTGTGGTCAGTCAGGGTGAACACACCGGAGCCCGGCCCGGCAAGGTGATTCGCCGCAATGGCTGACAGCATGTGTCGAAAATATCATTTTAAACATCCCGGAGACGGGAAACAGTGTTACAGGAGGTAAATTTGGCCTGGTTGATAAGCATTTTAGCTATGACTTGCCTGGGTGCAGGCGCTGCCTTGGCATACGTGGTCGGCGGTGTTGCCGTGATGGGCTTTATCAGTGCCGGAAAAATCGGGTATCTGGCTATTTTACCCCAGCGGATTTTCAGCCATGTAGATGTTTTTGTATTAATGGCCATGGTTTTGTTCATCATGACCGGAGAAGTGATGAACAGGACCGGCGTAACCCGTTATCTCATTGATTTTTCAATGTCCATTGTCGGCCGGTTTAAGGGTGGGCTCGGTCATGTCAATATTTTGTCTTCCATATTCTTTGCCGGGATATCAGGTTCAGCCGTGGCAGATGCGGCAGCACTTTCCAATATTCTTATACCGGCCATGGTCGAAAAAGGGTATACCAGGCGGTATGCCGGCGCGGTCACGGCAGCTTCTTCAATCATCGGCCCCATCATTCCCCCCAGCATCATCATGATCTTTTACGGGTCCTGGATGCAGGTTTCCATTGGCGGTCTGTTTGCCGCCGGCATACTGCCCGGTTTGTTTCTGGGAGTGGCCCTGCTTTTGACCAACGGTGTATACGCCCATATCCATAATCATCCCGGCGGGAAAGATGACACAATACCTGCTTTCTGGCCCAGCCTGCGGCGATCCGCCCTGGCATTGACACTGCCGGTCATCATCATGGGCGGCATTGTTTTCGGAGTGGTAACTCCCACAGAGGCCGCGGGTCTGGCCGTTGCCGTATCCCTGGTGGCTGGATATCTGTATGGCGGGGTCAACCTGTCCATCCTGTATAAATGCATGGAACGGACAGCGATTCTCAGCGGCTCTATATTTATGATAATGACAGCAGCTGCCTGCTCTGCCTATATCAGTTCCCTGGAACAATGGCCGGAGGCTATTGCCAGAGCGGCTATCGCACTGAATCTGAACGGGGTTTCCTTTTTGTTGCTGATCAATGTTATATTTTTCATCGCCGGAATGTTCATGGACGTCCCCATGGCCCTTGCCCTGCTGGTCCCCCTGTTCGGTCCGGCTGCAGTGGCACAGGGGATCGACCCAATCCATCTGGGAATCGTTCTCTGCCTCAATTTGACCATGGGGCTGATCACCCCGCCACTGGGCAATTGTCTGATTGTAGTTTCCGCTATATCCGGGGAGAATTACTGGGACCTGGTTGCAGAGACCTTACCTTTTGTGTTGGTGGAAGTTGTGGTCCTACTGGTTATAATCTTGGTTCCGGAGATGTCTTTGCTGATCCCCAGGATGATGGGTATATACTGATTATTTTAAAGGGCTTGCGTCAGAAGCGCATCTCTTTTTTAAACGTAAACATTTAAAAGGAGGAAGAAATGAAAAAATTTAAACTGATAGCAGGAACCTTGCTGTTTTCTGCTGTGTTTCTGGTAATGTGCCTCACCGCTTCAGCGCGTGAAATCAAGATAGCACTGGATTGTCCGCCGGATTCCACCAAGTGCGGTAGTTACCTGTGGTCTCTGACATTCGGCAATTATCTGGAATCCCAAGGGCTTAAAGTAAAATTATACCAAAAAGACACCTTGGGAGACGAGGCCGAAAGGCTGGACCAGGTCAGCCAGGGTCTGCTGGAAATATCCAATTCGGATGTGGCCAAAGCCGGCAGCCTGGATCCAACGGTTTTCGGTTTCCGGCTTCCTTTCCTGGTTGATGATATGGATCATTTGTACCGAATCGTAGAACATACTGATATAATGGATAAAATAAATGCCGGAACTACTCCAAAGCACGTCAGGGTGATGGCGATTACCCCCTTGGGGTCTTTCCACGGTTTTGTAACCACGAAAAAAATTATTAAAACACCGGCCGATTTTGCTAATGTCAGGATGCGTGCCCTCGACCGGGCTCAGGTCAAATGGTTGGAATTGTGGGGGGCCAATGCTGTGATTATTCCCTGGGCCGAGATCTATACCTCGCTTCAGACCGGAGTATGTGACGGTTACATGAACAGTGCGAACGTACCGATCTTGTTCAAGCATACTGATGTGATCAAGTATTATTCCGTGGCCAATCTGGCACCGGCTTTAAGGGCTGTCATCGCTTCCGAAGATTGGTACCAGGGGCTGTCTAAAAAAGACCGTGCCATTGTTGATGCCGGCGTTGTAAAAGCCAATAATGAGGTTCACGAATGGGCCAATAAATCCAACCAGGAGGCCCTGGATCAACTTCGCGCTGCAGGAGCGGAAGTTTATATAAATACGCCGGAAGACCGGGAGGCCTTTGCCAAACTGATTCGCCCCAATTACGAAAATATTGTGGAGCCTGAGGTGGCCAAATTTTTTATTAAACTTGCAGCTGAGCAAAAAGAGGCAAAAAACTAATGATTTACCTTGCCAATCGTGTTAGTTACTGGCTGGACCGCATCTGCAGGATTATGGCCGTGAGTTTTCTGACCGCAATGCTGCTTCTTGTCTTGTTCCAGGTCGTGGCTCGATATATATTCCAAACCGTTCCGGCGTGGACCGAGGAACTGGCGCGGTGGGCCATGGTCTGGGGTGGCTTGCTGGGAGCTACCATAGCGTTCCGTGTTGATGCGGACCCCCGGCTGTTCCAGCCACCCCGCCACGGCAGCCGGATCTGGATCTGTAGTGCATTCTGGCTGAGAACAGCAATGGTGATTGTTTTTTTAGGGCCGGTGCTATGGCACAGTGATCAATATATTTCCCGCATGATGGGCCGGACAGCGGAAAGCATCGGGGTTCCATTGGGTTATGTGAGCCTGGCTATTCCGGTGATGGTGGTTATTATTTTTGTCCATCTCGCAGCCAGGATCGTAATTTCCAAAGGCGGTTTGCAACCGCCTGCGTCAAGCTCGTTCGGCGGATCGGAACCGGAATAACGAGGGGAATCCCCATTGTACATTGCAAGCAAAAAAAAGAGAACCATTTATGAAAGCCATCTTTAAAGCTGAAAAAAGAAATACACTGGCCGAGCAAATAGTCGTAAAGCTACGGAACGCCATCATATCGGGAAAGATAAAACCCGGTGAACGGCTCATTGAAAAGGAAATAGCAGAAGCTATGCAGATCGGCAGAAATGCAGTAAGGGAAGCTTTCCGGTGTCTTGAAAGAGAAGGGTATCTAACCATAATCCCTTTTAAAGGTGCCAGTGTCACGATGCATGATAATGAGCAAATCCGTCAAATGTTCGAGGTCATGAGCGAACTGGAGGGTATTTGCGCCAGGCTCGCTGTCCAGCGGATGACCCGGGACGACCTTGACCGGATTGAATCTTTACACGCAGAACTTGAAATGCACTATAAAAACAATGAATCCCAGGCATATCTGGAAGTAAACTGGTCCTTGCATGATTTCATCCAGAGCCTGGCGAAAAATGAGGTACTCAATAAGCTCATTGCTGAATTGAGACAAAGAATCAGTTTATACCGGGAAAAACAGTTGTACCAACCCAATCGTTTCCAGGCCTCCCTGCTTGAGCACCGGCAGGTCCTGGATGCTTTCCGGAAAAAGGATGCAACTGCTGCAGAGCTTTTGATGCGGCAGCACCTGCTGCGGCAGGGAGCATCTTTGACGAATGGAGAAACAAAGGAACCATAATTAAGGGGAAAATTAGATTAAGATGGCATCCATAGCCCAATTTTTAAAACAGTCCTTTATAAGACATAATCAGAAAACCGCCATATCCTTTTTAAGAAACAATAAATTGGAAACCCGGTTGTCCTTCCAGGATCTGGACCGTGATTCGGACCGGATGGCAAACCTTTTTTTAGAAAAGGGTATTGGCAGATCAGACCATGTTGTTTTTCTGCTGAACAAGTCCCTGGTTTTTGTTGTTGCCTATATTGCCCTGCAGAAAATCGGGGCGGTTTGCATTCCGTTGAATCCGGGTTTTAAGGAATCCGAACTTACCTACCTTTTGAATGACGCATCCCCGTCGCTGGTGCTGGCAGAAAAGAGCCTGGCCGGGATGGTCAGAAAGATTGACCCGCGGCTTGCCATGCTGGAGATCGATACAAAGATCCCTTTTCATGAGGCCGCTTTTTTCAATAGCTTCCCCGACCACCTTGAAAAACCGGGGCCTGGCCCTGATGATCCCGGGCTTGTCATCTATACTTCAGGAACTACAGGCAATCCCAAAGGAGCGGTTCTGACACAAAAGAACCTGGTGAATGATGCAACAAATATCATCGGGATATGGGAAATCTCGCACAAGGATACCCTCTGTCACACCTTGCCCCTTTTCCATATTCACGGGATATGTTTCGCCCTGCACACGGCCTTGATTTCCGGGTCCCACGTGGTGCTCCTAGACCGGTTTAATTCCGAAACAGTGATCGATCTTTTAAAAGAAAAACAGGGGAATCTGGCATGCTCTGTATTCATGGGAGTGCCGACCATGTATTTAAGCCTCATCAATACGATCGGGAACCAAACTTTTTGTTTTAACCATTTGAGACTGCTGACGTCGGGGTCGGCGCCATTGCCGGCCCCTGATTTTGAAAGAATCAGACAGGTCTTTGGCAAAGAACCCGTAGAAAGAGAAGGCATGTCCGAAACGGGCATGAATTTTTCCAACCCTTTGAATGGTAAAAAAAAACCCGGGTCTATCGGGGTCCCCCTTCCCGGTGTTGACGTAAGAATCGTTGATCCGGATACAACCCTGGACCTGGCCCCCGGAAAAGTTGGGGAATTCTGGCTCAAATCGGATTCCATTACGCCCGGTTACTGGAAAAAGCCTGAAGAAACTGCCCGGGCCTTTGAACAGGGATGGTTTAAGACCGGTGATCTAGGCAAAAAGGATCCGGATGGTTATTATTACCTGACGGACAGGATTAAAAATCTGATCATTACTGGAGGAGAGAATATATCCCCCAGCGAGATCGAGGCTGTAATCAACCGGCTTGATGATGTTGTTGAATCGTCCGTTGTCGGCGTGTCCGATACAAAATGGGGGGAAAAAATTGTGGCGGCTGTGGTAAAAAAACCTGGCATCAACGATATATCGGATGCGATAAAAGCAACCTGCAAAAAATACCTCCATGATTGGAAATGTCCAAAACAAATCATTTTCCTTGAAAAATTGCCGAGAAATACAATGGGAAAAATCCTTAAGGATGAGATTAAAAAATTATTCTGATCCTTGAATTGGGAGAAAAAAATGAAAATTAAAAAAATTGTTTTAAGGAAAATGAAAATTGATTTTAAAATTCCATTTGAAGTCAGTTTCGGTGTGATGAGAAATAAACACTTTATTGCTGTTGAAGTCCATTCAAAAGATCATATCGGATACGGGGACTGTTCGGCATTTGAGCATCCCTATTATAATGAGGAAACCATTGTTACATCATGGCATATCATTCAGGATTTCCTTGTCCCTTTGATCTTCAGCAAAGATGTCATAGATCACCCCGGGGAAATAGCCGTGCTTTTCTCACATATCAGACGCAATAAGATGGCAAAATCAGCGCTTGACTGTGCTATCTGGGATTTATATGCAAAAGAAAACAATATATCGGTTTCAAAAGCATTAGGCGGGACACGGGAGAAAGTTGAAACCGGTGTCAGCATTGGTATCCAAAAAAATCCGGATGATCTTATGCGCATTGTCGAAAATCATCTGAATGAAGGTTATCACCGTGTAAAAATAAAAATAAAACCCGGCAAAGATTTGGTCTACCTGGAAGGGGTGCGCAAGCACTTCGGCGATATTATGCTCATGGCCGATGCAAACTCCGCTTATACTTTGGATGATATGGAACTGTTCAAGGCGCTTGATACTTTGAATCTTCTGATGATAGAACAACCGCTGTCCCATGATGATATTGTGGATCATGCCAAATTGCAGGCGGTTTTGAAAACACGCATATGTCTGGATGAGAGTATCCATTCAGTGGAAGATGCAAGAAAGGCAATTGAACTGGGAAGCACGAAAACAATCAATATAAAGGTAGCCAGGGTTGGCGGGTTGACCGAAGCCAAAAAAATCCATGATTATTGTCAGTCTCAACATATTCCTGTCTGGTGTGGCGGCATGCTGGATACCGGGATTGCACGCGCCCATAATGTCGCCATAGCGTCCCTTCCCAACTACCGATTCCCCGGCGACATTCCGGCTTCAACCCGCTATTGGAAGCAGGACGTCATTTTTCCGGAAATGACCATTGACAAAAACGCCATGATTGATGTCCCTGATAAAGCGGGGATTGGGTTTGACCCCATTCCAGAATTAATGGAAAAGCTTAGCTATGAAAAAAAAGAGTTTATAAAATAGACTGTTTCCACCCTTTTTTTATGGCAGCAGCTAAAAAGCAGGAAGAATACCTGAAATCTCAAATGGGCACGGTTTCGGGCACAGTTGCCAAAATTACAACAAAAAAGGGTTCAGCCAAAACCGGCTGAACCCTTGATTTTACATGGTACCGAAGGCGAGACTTGAACTCGCAAGGGCATAAAGCCCGGAGGATTTTGAGTCCTCTGCGTCTACCAATTCCACCACTCCGGCATGCCCCTCCTTTTATGGGAAAACTTGAGATTTGTCAATGAAATTATAACATGTATATCAGTGGACCAAGGCTTTTTGGAGTTCTTCTTGTGAGATTTCTCCTTCCCGGATCATGCGGATCGGAAATACCGTGACATCCACAATAGTTGACCCGGCGCCGCCTTTTAAAATACCGGCATCAAGGACAAGGTCTGATGTTTCAATGATGGAGGGGTCAAGAAGGTCGATACGATGACAACCCGGCCGGCCCGAGAGGTTGGCGCTGGTGCCGGTGACGGGAAAGCCTAAATGATTTACAAGAGCCTTTGCTACCGGGTGGGAGGGGATTCGAATCCCAAGTTTGCCTGAACCTGCGGTCAGAAGGTTTGGAATTTCATTTTTAGCATCAAATACAAGGGTCAGGCTGCCGGGCCAGAAGATTTTCATGAGTATTTTTGCAGGTTCCGGGATGGATTTGACAAGCTTCTCAAGATGGCTCTGGTCCGGGATCAGAACCAGGATGGGGTTGTTCAGGGGGCGCTGTTTGATCCAAAAGACGTTTTTAACTGCTTTTTCATCCAGTGCCCGGGCACCGATTCCGTACAGACAGCGGGTCGGAAAGATAACAGCCCCATTGTTCCGGATGATGTTCCCGGCCCTGGCAATATAGTATGAATCCGGCCTGACAGGATCAAGCCGGATGATTTTATCCGGGTCATACAAAGGACCGGGCCTTTGTATCAATTTTATCTGCCATATCCTTTTTAAAGGCAAGGAGCTTTTCCGCGATAACGGGGTCTGATGTTCCTATAATCTGAGCGGCAAAAATGCCGGCATTATAAGCCCCTGATTTTCCGATGGCCATGGTGGCAACCGGAATGCCGGGCGGCATCTGAACCGTGGCCAGAAGGGCATCAAGTCCCTTAAGAGCTGATGAATCAATGGGGACGCCGATAACCGGAAGGGCGGTGTGGGCCGCAATGACCCCTGCCAGATGGGCGGCGTGACCAGCACCGCAGATCAACACCTTGATTCCATTTTCTTTTGCTTCGCTTGCAAGTTTTGCTGCCCTTTCCGGGGTTCTGTGGGCAGAAGCCACCGTCACATAATAGGGGATATCAAATTTTTTCAAAATGGTTAAAGCCTGCTCCATGATGGAAAAATCCGAATCGCTGCCCATGATGACCCCTACCCGGGGCAGGATGGAGAGCCGTTTCAGGGCCTTTGCACCAATATCGTTTCTATGGAAATGACCTTTGAATGAGATTTTTGAACAGGCTTCATAAGCCCTGTCAATTGCATCCTTGACCGTGTCGCCCAGTGACGTGACACCCAGGACTCTGCCGCCCGAGGTGACAATTCTGCCGTCCTTTAAGGCTGTTCCGGCATGAAAGACAACGGTATCTTTGACCTTGCCGGCTTCTTCAAGACCCAGAATTTCTTTGCCTTTTTCATAAGAACCAGGATATCCGCCGGAAGAGATGACCACACAGATGGCGGCCCTTGGGTCGATTTTCGTGGAATGATGGTGCAGGGTCCCGTCACAGCAGGCTTCCATCAGGGGGACAAGATCATTTTCAAGCCTCATGAGAATGGGCTGGGTTTCCGGATCTCCGAGCCGGGTATTGAATTCAAGAACTTTGATTTCATCTTTGTCAACCATGAGCCCGGCATAGAGAACCCCTTTAAACGGGGTGCCTTCCTTTGCCATGCCTGAAATTGCCGGGATCATAACGGTTTTCATGGCTTTTTCCCTGAGCATGTGATCCAGAACCGGGGCAGGGGAATAAGCACCCATACCGCCTGTGTTGGGGCCTTCATCGTTGTCGAAAACCCTTTTGTGGTCCTGGGATTCAGGCATCATCAGAACGGTTTTACCGTCTGTCAGGGCGATAAAGGATGCCTCCTCACCCTTGAGGCATTCTTCCACAATCACAATGTCTCCGGCTTCTCCAAATATTTTTTGGCCCAGCATGTCATCAATGGCAATAAAGGCCTCATCCAGGGTGGAACAGATAATGACCCCTTTTCCTGCAGCAAGACCGTCAGCCTTGACGACACAGGGCGCGCCCACGGATTTGGCATAGATTTTGGCTTTACCTGCATCTGTAAAGGCTTTGCCTTTGGCGCAGGGGATATTGTATTTCTGCATATGCTGTTTTGAAAAAAGCTTGCTGCCTTCAAGCTTTGCTGCGGCCTTGCTTGGCCCAAATATGGCAAGACCCATATTCTCGAACACATCGACAATCCCTTTTACAAGAGGGCCTTCCGGTCCGACCACGGTGAGATCAATTTCTTTTTCCCTGGCAAAGGCGGCAAGGGTGTGAATATCATCAACATCAATGGGAACCGATTCCGCCAGCATTCTTGTGCCTGCATTGCCCGGAGCGCAGTAGATTTTTTCCACCAACGGGCTTTTGGATATTTTCCATACCAGGGTATGTTCACGGCCACCACTGCCGACAACCAGAATCTTCATTTTGATCTCCTTAATTTTGTTTTTTCATGCTCAGCCATGGCAAGATCGATGAGCCTGTCCAGAAGTTCTGTGAAAGAAAGACCTGCCGCCTGGGCAGACTGGGGATAAAGACTGGTCGCCGTCATCCCGGGAATGGTATTGGTTTCCAGAACAAAGAGGTTTTTGCCCGATAAAATCATGTCTGTCCTGGAATACCCTTTCAGATACAGGGCCTGATGGGCTTTGACGGCAAGTTCCTGGGCTTTTTTTGTTATTGCTTCATCAATGCGGGCCGGGCAGATTTCCCGGGTTGCACCTGCCGTATATTTGGCAGTGTAGTCAAAAAATTCATACCCTTCACCCGGGATGATTTCGATCAAAGGCAGGGCTTCAAGCGTATCATTTCCCAGGACTCCGCAGGTCAGCTCAATGCCTTTGATGTATGTTTCGATAAGAATGGTATCATCATGGGTAAAGGCAAGGTCAACGGCGGCTTTAAGATCTTTTCCATTCTTTACGATGGTCATTCCCACACTTGATCCGGCACAGGCCGGTTTGACGACCAGGGGAAGGCCGAGGGCTCCTGTAATTTCCGGAATATCAATGGTGTCGTTCATGGAAAATGAAAAATAGGCAGGTATGGGGATTTGGGCAGTTTCAAAGAGTTTTTTTGAAACCCGTTTATTCATAGCTATGGCGCTGCCGAGCACACCTGCACCCTGGTAGGGGATGTCCAGAAGGTCTAAAAGTCCCTGGACGGTTCCATCCTCCCCAAAAGGGCCGTGAAGGATGATGAGGGCGGCATCAATGCTTTCGGCATCCGTGACAAGTTTTTTTAAATCGGTTTTGGGGTCATACTGGGCAATATCGTACCTGTTCTTGTCCAGGGCGTCAAATACCTGTCTGCCGCTGTTAAGGGAAACTTCTCTTTCAGAAGAAATGCCGCCGGATAAAAGCGCCAGCCTGATTTTTTTCATAATGGACTCCTGTTTTAGCCTTGAAGGATTTTTTGTTTTGCCTTTTCAAACTCTTCTTCCGTGATCAGGTTTTTTTCAAAAAGTGCGATAAGTTTCATTATTTTTTGTTCGGTCATGTCGACGGCAGTTTCATTGAGAAGATGGACAGGAGGCAGGGCAGCCTTGTTGTCCTGCCTCAATTGCCCGTTTTCCTTTGGGGAAATCCTGAAAGAGGCAAGCCCTCCGATGAGTTTGACTTCAATGGTTCGATCCTCAAGCCCCGGCTTTGATAAAAAATTACCGATATCCGAAGAATTGCTTTTGAGACGCTGGTAAAACACAAAGGCGCCGGCAAGGACTATAATTCCAATGCATGCCATGATCCAGGGAAGATAATGATATACCCCCTTGAACAGGACAACGGCAACCCCGGCGCCGACAAGGAATATCAAATGCAGCAGCAGAATGGCATAGGCTGTGAAGATGTTTTTAAACATACCTTCTTTATCGTTGTTTGCAAAATTCATGACAGTTTTTTAATGATGTTTTCCCTGTATTCTTCTGAGAACAGGGAGGAACAACAACGCTCTCCCCGCAGGATATTGAGTTTGGTGATAAGATAGCTTAGTTTTTTTTGGATTTTAAGCCGTTCAGGAGAGTCAAGCCGTGCTGCTTCCAGCAGGTCTTCGGTTTGCCGGATATTTTTCTTAAGTTCAAGTTCAGGCGGAAGAAACCCTGAATTTTTTAATATTTTATGGGCCAGGCGGAATTCTTCCGGCACATGCTGATCCTCGAATTTCAAAGGTTTATGGGTTCCTTCAAGATTATCAAACTCGCCTTCCTGCTGGGCTTTTTTTATTCTTTCTTCAACAATTTTTTCAAATCCCGGTATCATGAAAATAAATTTGCTCCTGGTGAAAATATTTGAACTAAAACATAGTCCTGATTTTTTTTAAAGTCTCAATTTTATTAAACCCCCGGATGATTTGCAAGGGATATTTTCTTGACACCCATCAGGCAATACTGTATCAAATATCATTTTAAATAAAATGAATTGATCAAAGACTTGGCAGTGAACTTCCTATCCCTGGAATGCATTAATTATACAAAAATACTGATTGTGAAATGACGACCAAAAAAAATATAAGCCATTACAGAAATATCGGGATCATGGCCCACATTGATGCGGGCAAGACCACAGTTACGGAAAGAATCCTCTATTACACGGGAAAATCCTATAAAATGGGAGAAGTCCATGACGGTGAAGCAGTCATGGACTGGATGCAGGATGAGCAGGAGAGGGGGATTACCATTTCCTCAGCAGTTACAACCTGTGAATGGAACCAGTCCGTCATTCAGATCATTGATACACCGGGGCATGTGGATTTTACAGTAGAGGTGGAAAGGGCACTGAGGGTCCTGGACGGCGCCATTGGCGTCTTCTGTGCCGTGGGCGGGGTTGAGCCCCAGTCGGAAACCGTATGGCGCCAGGCAGATAAATATGCTGTTCCGAGGTTGGCCTTTATTAACAAGATGGACCGGACAGGGGCGGATTTTTTCGGTGCCGTCAATTCCATGAGAAAGAAACTCAAGGCAAACCCGGTTATTCTCCAGCTCCCCATGGGGTCTGAAGACAGATTTAAAGGCGTCATTGATCTTGTCAACATGAAACAGATCACATGGGATGATGAAACCAAGGGATCGAGTTTTTCAAAGGATGACATCACCCCGGAATTTGAGGAAAAAGCCCTTGAATACAGGGATAAACTTCTTGAAGCCATATCGGAAGTCAATGATGAGATCATGGAAAAATATCTGTCTGAAGAAGATATTCCCCTGGAAGAATTGAACAGGGCCATCCGGACGGCCACGATTTCAAGAAAGATTGTGCCGGTGTTCTGCGGCAGTGCGCTTAGAAATAAAGGGATACAGACTTTGCTGGACGGAGTTGAACTCTATCTGCCAAGTCCCCTGGATATTCCGCCGGTCAAAGGAATTCATCCTGAAACCGGAGATGAAGTGGAATTCCCGTCGAAAAAAAACGGACCCCTGGCTGCCCTGATTTTCAAAGTTTCCATGATTGAAGGCAGGAAGCTGTCTTTTGTAAGAATTTATTCCGGCAGAATAGAGACCGGCTCTGAAGTGTATAACCCCTTGCTGAAGAAAACCGAGAAATTATCCAGGATTCTCCAGATGCATGCCAATAAGCGGGAACGTCTTAAAGACGCTTCTGCAGGGGAGATCATCGGGATTATAGGGCTCAGGGATTCCGGAACCGGAGACACTCTTTGTTCAGTGGAAAACCCGGTCTGTCTTGAAAAAATGGAATATGAGGACCCGGTCATTTCCATTGCCGTAGAGCCGAAAACCCACTCGGATCAGGAAAAACTGGATGAAGTCCTTGGAAAATTCACCATGGAGGACCCGACCCTGAAAGTCAGCCGGGATGAGGAAACCGGCCAGACCCTTTTGTCCGGCATGGGAGAACTTCATCTTGAAATCATTATTTCACGAATGCAGAAAGAATTTAATACCAATGTCAATGTGGGACATCCCCAGGTTGTCTACAGGGAAGTGATCAACAGCAAGGCAAAAGGCGGTGCTGTGTTTGAAAAGGACATTACCGGAAAGACCCATTTTGCAAGGGTGAATCTTGCACTTGAGCCTTTGCGCCGCGGAGCAGGGATAAGCTTTAAATCAAAGGCAGGAAATGATCAGATACCGGAACAGTATCTGGCGGCTGTTGAAAAAGGCATCCGGGAGAGCCTTGAAGGCGGATATCTAAAGGGGTATCCCCTGGTGGATATTGCCATTGTCATTGAAGGCGGTTCCTTTGACGAACGAAGTTCCGAACTGGCGTTTTCCGTATGTGCTTCCATGGCCTGCAAGGATGCCCTTGAACATGCGTCCATAGGTCTTTTAGAACCTATCATGGAGGTTGAGGTATTTGTCCCGGATGCATTTATGGGGGAGGCTATTGCAGACCTCAATGCAAGGGGGGGGAAGATAGAATCCATTGATTCAAAATCAGGTATTCAGATCGTAAAAGCGGTTGTTCCGCTTGCCCGGATGTTCGGGTATTCAACGGCGATCAGGTCTGCAAGCCAGGGAAGGGGAACATTTTCCATGCATTTTTCAAAATTCGACAAAGTATAGGCACAACCATCAGAAGCGCGATTTCCGGGATTTTTTTTCCCTTTCCTCCAGGTCTTCTTTTTTCAGCTTTTTTAGAATTTCTTTTGCGTGATTTAATTTTTCAGTATCGCTTAAATTCTCCAATGCTTTGGCTAAATGCAGCATGGCGTTTTTTATATTACCGGTTTCAAGATAAAAGAGTCCGAGATAATAATGGGAAAAATCCTGCTTGTTTTGGATGGCCATGATATTGGCAAGGTTATAATATGCTGCAGGATATGCAAGCGGAGCTTTTTCGATGACAAAATTGAAAAGAGATTCAGCCTGTTTCAGATTTTTAAGCTCAAGATGGGCAGCACCCTCATGAAAGCGGGCCATCACCCCCATTACAGGGTCTGATTCAACAGCCTTCAGGACATCAAGGGCTTTTTCCTGCTCACCGTTTTCCTGGTAAATTCTTCCCAGCTCAAGAAGGATCATTGGATCAAAAATATTGATGGAAAGGGCTCTTTTAAGATGCGACAGAGCTTCGGTTTTTCTGAATTTCCGGTCATAAATAAGTCCTATGCCATAGTGAAGGGCGGCATTGTCAGGGTCCTTTTCCAGGAGGTTGGTTAATTCGGCATAGGAGGGTTCAAGTGCTCCATAAAGCCCTATGAGCCTGTATTTAACCATTTCAAACCGCAAATCTTCTCTACAGGCGAGCTTTTCTTTCGATGGTTCATAACCGGATAAAATGGTTTCCACATGGGCGATACGGGTGCCTGTTCCCGGATGGGTTTTAACATAGTCAGGGATATTTTCCACACCCCGGTAATCCGATTCCCTGATTTTCATCAGGCCGGACAGAAGCCCTTCAGGTGAATAGCAGCTTTCTTTTAAAAACATGATGCCTTTTTCATCAGCCTCGGTTTCATTTTCCCTTGTAAAGGCGAGCATGGCGGTCTGCCCCAGGGCCAGTGATCCTTTAATTAAAGTGCCTGCAGCATCTCCGCCGGATTTGCTGCCGATAAGGACCCCTGCCAGCACACCTGCAAGGCTTCCTATACTGATATATTTTGAGCGGTCAATGGATTCGGATACATGGCGGCTGGCGGCATGGGCGATTTCATGACCAATGATGCCGGCAAGTTCATCAATGGAATTCAGAGAGGTGATCAGTCCCCGGTAGGCAAAGATATTTGCACCAGGTCCTGCAAACGCGTTAAAAACATCGGCATTCACAACATAAAAGGAATAATCAAAGGGCTGGAACGGCAGACAGGAAAGAATATGGCGGCCGACCGTATTTACCATATGGGTTGCAATGGGATCATGCAACAGCATCTGTTGTCTCTCGATCATCTCAATAAATTTTTTGCCAAGTTCCTTTTCTTCAGGAATGGATATGGCATGGCAGGCGTTTGATGAAAAAGAAACAACCACGAATAACACCAATACTATATGAATAAGTCCGGATGGTTTCATGGGAATTCAACTGAGAATGAATTCAGTATGCTCCATGGCAATTTCAATCCTGAAACTGTAATTGCCTATTTTAAAGGATAATCGTCTGTTTTCCAGGTAGTCGGAATCAATGACAAGGGTGATGGCGCTGTTAAGCGTAAGGGCTTTAGGCTGTCCGAAAACCACATTAAGATTGAATTTGTCTTCAATTTCCTTTACCAGGTGGCCCATGATCTGGTTGGTGATTTCTCCGATGGCATCAGAGACTTCCGGTGAGGTCACAGAGGTGGCAAGTTCTTCTTTTGGCATGCCCATGGCTTTCATATAGGATTTATAGATTGCAAAAGCAGCGTCGGCAGAAAAATTCATGACCACAAGACCGTTATAATCCCCGTTGAATTGAACAAAACTGGTCAGATCCGGCTTCATGGAAATTTTTGGCGTTTTCTGAATGGTTGAAGAAAAGGTAACATCCTGTTTTGTGGTTGCTTCAAGGGTTGCCTGAGCGGTTTTAAGAAAAATTTTTGAAATTTCATCAATGGAAATAATGGGGGTAAGAATGGGGGTAACAATGGAGGAAACAATGGGTTCTGTCATATGCGCTCCTTAAAAAATCAGATGATGGATGGTTAATTATCAATAAAATCCTATGAAATGTCAAAGAGTTTATTACCGCTCACCCCGTTTGTAAGGCTCTCCAAGCATGGCAGGGGCGTTTAATCGTCTGGGGTCTTTGAAACTGATCAATAAAAGGATGATGAGCGTTGCAATATAAGGCAGCATGGAGAGAAAATTCGGGGAGATACCAAGGGGTTGCAACAGATACTGGACAACAAAAATAAACCCGAACAGGAATGCCGCCCATATGGCACGGCCCGGGTTCCAAAGGGCAAAAATGGTCAGGGCAATGGCGATCCATCCGCGCCCTGCCGTCATCCCCTCGATCCAGGATTTTGAATATGAAATGGACAGGTGGGCGCCGGCAAGGGCTGAAAATCCTCCCCCGATCATAACGCTCAGGTATTTTATTCTGAAAATATTAATCCCCTGGGTTTCAGTGGCTTTTGGATTTTCGCCGGTGGATCGTATCTGTATCCCGAGACGTGTTTTTTCAAGGAAAAACCAGGCAGCCACGGCAAGAAAAACTGCCAGGTAGAAAAAAGGACTCTGGGAAAACAGGATTTTTCCAAGGTATGGAATTTCAGATAAAAACGGGATCGCAAGGTCATCCATTTTTATTAAAAGCGGTTTTCCCACATAGGGTTTTCCCATCATGCCGGATATTCCAAGGCCCAGCATGGTCAGGGCAAGACCGGAAACCACCTGGTTGGCCTGGAGGCTGACGGATGTAAAGGCATGGAGGATGGAAATTGCCATTCCAACCCCGACGGCACAAAAAACTCCGAGCCAGGGTTCACCTGTGGTCATGGTAACGATAAAGGCGACCACGGCGCCCATGGCCATGACCCCTTCAACCCCGAGGTTCAATATGCCGGAGCGTTCACAGATGATTTCCCCTGTGGTGGCTAAAAGCAAAGGGGTTCCCGCCACCATGGCGCGTTCAAGTGTTGCAATAATCATATCTTCCATAGATGGGTTCCCTTATTGTTTTTAAGATTGTCATTTTGAAAATCTAAGGGTGATTTTATTTTTTAAAAAATATTCGCCCATGATCAGGCAGATCAGTAGAATTCCGTTCACAATGTTGACGGTGGCGGCCGGAAGGCCCAGGGATATCTGTATGGCATCACCGCCTACAAGGATCCCGGCAAAAAAGATACCTGAGATCAAGGTGAGAAGGGGGTTTAATTTGGCAAGCCAGGCAACAATGATGGCGGTAAACCCATAACCTGAAGAAACAGCGGCAGGGTAACCGAGATAATGATGGATGCCGGCAATTTCCCCCACTCCTGCCAGGCCGGCGAGCCCTCCGCTGATAATCATGAGAATGAGGGTGGTCTTCAGAAAATCAATCCCGGCATACCGCCCGGCATCCGGGTTTTCACCCACAACCCTTGCTTCATACCCGAACCGGGTCTTGTAAATCACGATACACAGAATAACGGCGCACAGAATGGAAAGGATAAAGGTGGCATAATGGATTCGCGAGCCGGGGATGAGTCCCAGGACGGCGGATTCCGGAAGATTGTCCGTGCCTGGAAAGCCGAACCGTGTGCTGCCTTTCCAGGGCCCCACAATGAGCATGGTCAGAAAATCGGCACAGATATAATTGAGCATCAGGGTTGAAATGACCTCGTTAATGGAAAACCTGATCTTCAGGATGGCCGGGATCATTCCCCACAGGGCCCCGCCGATAAACCCGGAAAAAAACATCAGGGGAACGATCATATAGGATGGCAGAGCGTTTCCCAGAAAGAGGCCTGTCCAGGAAGCAAAGACCGCGCCCATCAACAGTTGTCCTTCAGCTCCGATATTCCAGAATTTTGCACGGAAGGCAAGGGTGAGGCCTGATCCGATCAATATCAAAGGGATGGCCTTGGTCAGGGTTTCCTTGAAACCATAGAAGGAGCCAAAGGACCCTGAAAAGATTTTAAAGACAGCATAAAAGGGATTGACCCCTAAAA
Organism: Desulfobacterales bacterium RIFOXYA12_FULL_46_15; assembly: GCA_001799395.1. Classification (GTDB taxonomy): domain Bacteria; phylum Desulfobacterota; class Desulfobacteria; order Desulfobacterales; family Desulfobacteraceae; genus Desulfobacula. The sequence continues at coordinate 19,195 of MGTJ01000170.1, forward strand.
AGAGGAAAACAAGGCCGATCATGAACAGGCCTGAAACAAGGGATATGAGATTGGTCATGAAGGACCTGAAGGCGCTGATCTCGTACCGGTCTGAAATAAGAATTTTTATCATAGGGTTTTCCCCTGTTTTCTATCCTTTTTGTTGTATCCTGAGGCTGTCATATCTTTTTTGATCCTGCCATCATGAGTCCGATATCATCAAGGCGGTTATCACCGGAATCCAGAATGGCCATGAACTCGCCGTCAAAAATTACGGCAATGCGGTCGCACAATTCAAATATTTCTTCAAGATCTTCGGAAAAAAGGAGAACGGCGCTGCCGGTTTTCCGAAGTTCCAGGAGGTGGTTTCTCATGAATTCGGTGGCTCCCACATCAAGCCCGTAGGTGGGGTGGGATGCGACCAGCAATTGGGGTTTTTCACTGATCTCCCGGCCAAGGATGAGCTTTTGGATATTTCCGCCGGAAAGGTTTCCAATACGGCTGTTGATGGAGTGGGCAGACACGTTGAAGTCATTGAGGATTTTTTTTGCGTGCTTTTTCACTTCCTCGTATTTCAGAAAATACCGCCTGGAAAATTTTTTCAAATGATGCTGTTTTAAAATGGCATTATCATAGAGAAAAAGACCGGGTGCAATACCGAACCGGATGCGTTCCTCCGGCACATGGGAAACGCCTTGATCATAAATATGCCTTGGCGATGTGTTGGTGATGTCCTCGTCATTGATCCGGATTGATCCGGATCTGACCGTCCTGATGCCGGTGACGGCTTCGGCCAGTTCCCGCTGGCCATTACCGGATACGCCTGCCACACCGAAAATTTCATTTTCAAACACATCAAAGGAGATATCTTTCAGCGCAGGGAATCCTTTATCCCCGATAACGGTCAGGTGTTCAACCGACAGGATTTGTCTGCCCCTTTCAAGTTTTTCCTTTTTAATGTTAAATACCACCTCCCTTCCCACCATCATCCGGGCTAGGGATTTTTTGTCCGTATCTCCGGTAAGGGCTCTGCCCGCGATTTTACCTTTCTGAAGCACCAGGACCCGGTCGCAGATATCCATGATCTCATCTAGTTTGTGGGAGATGAAAATGATCATGTGGCCCTTGGTCTTCATTTTTTTTAATATAGTGATCAGCTCTTTGATTTCCTGGGGTGTCAGAACCGAAGTGGGTTCATCCAGGATCAGAAGGTCAGCTCCGTTTAAAAGAGCTTTGATGATTTCCACCCTCTGCTGTTCCCCTGCTGAAAGCTGCCATATTTTTTTTGCCGGATCAATGTTGAAATCAAAGGATTTTGAAAATTCTTCTATTTTTTCCCTGATTCTTAAGTTTGGGAAAAAAAACGGGGTGTCTTTATGGCTTAAGGCAATATTTTCAAGAACGGAATGGTTTTGAATGAGCATGAAATGCTGATGTACCATGCCGATGCCGTTGGCTATGGATTCAACCGGATTATTGATTCGGACCTGGGTCTCGTTGATCCTGATTTCACCTGAATCAGGCTGGTAGAGGCCGTACAGGATATTCATCAGGGTTGTTTTGCCAGCCCCGTTTTCACCTAAAAGCCCCAGGATTTCACCGGATTCAATGGAAAAACTGATGTCCCGGTTTGCCGGGATGCCGTGAAATGATTTTGAGATACCTTTCATTTCAAGGCGTTTATTTTTTTTCATAATTCTCTTTAATTAAAAAAAGCCGGGAATCCATTCCCGGCTTTTTCAAGATTCAGTTTAAATTATTTTGGTATGGTGCCTTCAATATTGTCCACATAATACATCATGGAAAGAAGGTCTTCTTTTGATGCTTTTGACCCGGCCTGGATCATGATTTTGCCCTGGTTGTCGCTGATGGGGCCGGTAAAGGGGTCAAAGACGTCAACTCCCTGTTTCATCTGTTCATATCGTTTCATGACAAGATCATAGGCAGAGATTTTACCAAAATCTTTGGTCTCAACCATGGCTTCTTTCAGTGCAGGGACAAATTTTGGATTGATCGCGTCGGTTTCATTTCCGCCCAGGATGGCAGCTTTTTCTTTGGCCAGCCACCATATATCCTCATTGGTCCAGGTTTTATTTTGAAGGTCTTCAAATATTTTTGCATAGATCCCGCCCCAGTCCATGAGTTGTCCTGAAACAACCGAATCCACGCCATAACTCTGCATGGCTGAATAATGACTGAAGGTATAAATCTGGTTGCCCTTTTCCGAATGGCGCTGTCCGACTTCGATGACGGCAGGCGTGTCTTCGGTAAAGGCGAGAGCATCGCATCCTTCTGCAATCAGGGCTTCAGCAGCTTCTTTGGCCTTATCCGGACCATACCAGGAATAGATCCATTTCACATTGACCTTGGCATTGGGGTTGGACACCTTGATCCCCAGGGCAAAGGCATCAATATGCCTGACCAGTTCAGGAATGGGGAATGCGGCAACATAACCGATCTTGTTTGTCTTGGTCAGTGCCCCGGCCATGATACCGTTGAGATAATACATCTGGTAAAGATCACCAAAATAAGTGCCCAGATTGGCTGACCGTTTGAAACCGGAGCAATGCATGAAAAGTTTATCCGGATAACGGGTACCGGCAGCAACCGTATCGTCCATATAACCGAAACTGGTGGTCAGAACCACGTCGCATTTCTGTTCCTGGATCAGCCGGTCAATCATTCTTGAACTGTCGGCTTCAGGAACTGCTTCTACATATACGGTTTCAAGCCAGGGGAATTTTTTTTCCACAAATTTTCTTCCCAGGTCATGGGCATGGGACCAGCCATAATCCCCTACCGGGCCGACATAGATAAACCCGGCTTTCATTTTTTTATCAGTTGCTGCGGCTGCCACGGGTTCCTTGGTCAGGGCATCGACTTTTTTAGATAATTCCTCTACTTTCAGGGAAAGTGCGGCAAGCTGCTGTTCTAATTTTGAAATATCGGCTGAACCCTTGTCCTGCTGACCACAGGATACAAGAAACAGGCAAAATAAGAAAGCAACCAACAATGGTACTGCAACAAACGTTTTTTTCATTATTCATGGCTCCTTTTTTAAAATTGATTAAAATTTTTTTGAATAATACGATAGATGATTGTTTACAGTCAACTGAATATAAGGGGAGACTTAGGAAAAATTTAAAAGCCGGGTTTATGTTCGATCGGTTGTTTTGTGCCATACAAGAGATTTTTTAAATTCTTGATAATTCCAGGGACAAAAACCTCAGAACCTGGATAATTAGTCATGACTGCTATCAGTGGATAAGCTTTGCGCCAACCGCAAAATGCTTTGGCTTCAGTTTTAATAATCCCCGGACTTTTTAATAATAGTCTGGTCCTTTGAAATTCATCCTGGAGAAATATCGTTTTTGACAAAGTCCTCAGTGAAAAATATTAAAGATACCTATCCAAAGCAAAACTTTTTTCATTGAAAATTTTGATCATGATTTGTTGCAAGTAACCATAACTTTTGATTTGTATGAAGAGCGACTACTGGAAGATGAAATAATGGGGCTTCAATCGAATTTTGAAACCCCATAAATAGACATAGTCAACACATAAACTGAACTGAAGGGATGCGATTGAGGTTGATAAGAACTCGTCCAACTATTTCAAGAGTGAATCGCTCCTGGAGACGAGTTGATGTCAATTTAGTTAGGGCTGAGAAGCCGCGATGTGTCGAAGACTGTGATTTTATTTAATCAAGCCCCTCTATAATTCGCCATACCTTCCGATACGTTTTCCCATTCTCTCCCATAGCTTGGCTCCAGCTACTCTCACCTAAATTAGAAAGGCGTTTTCTTAGTTGAGGTAACGATTCAGTGATATGTTCATCAAGGTGCTGTGCAATAGAATCTGCAGCGGAACGGGGGACACCAAGTAATCGAAAAATGATAGCTTTGTCACTATTGACACCATAAAATGCACGGGCTGGTAGGTTGCTAAGTTCTTTTAATTTGTCTTCATCTAAGTTGTTCCCTGTAATAGCCAGAAGAGCTCCAAGACCCCAAGAGGCGGTTTGCGTTAATTTACCAAACAAATTTTGGCCGCATTTTGTAATTGCATGAACATCAGTTTCTCCCTCATTCTGAAAATAGTTTTTAGCTATTTCAGAAATTGATACGCCACCAACCCAGTCTTTGAGAATTAACGCAAGTTTGTCCCCATCTGGAGAGTCGCCACCTGTAACGGCATTTAGGTTGTCACGAAGCTCTGGAATACGTAGGAGAATCCCCATCATATCCTGAAGAGTTGAATCACTTGACGCGTATAGAGATTCACCATCCCAGGAATTCTCATTAATATTTTTTTTGTTGACCAACACAGTATTCACACTTTGAAGAGAGAAGCCTGTGCTATCCACCAGCTTAAGGGGTTGTCCTGCTTGCTGAAGGTAATTTGTGTATGTTTCTATACCAGCGAGTAAATTTTGGGCAATCTGACTATGATTGGTTCTGAGTTTTTCAAAACCTAAAGTTCCTCGAAGAACCTGTTCAATTTGTTGAAAATAGCTTTCAGGCTTACCCATCTGTTGGTAGGTGTGGGTTAAATATTGCAAAAAACTTGACCATTCTGGAGTACTATAAACAATTCCCCCTAAGTCCGATAGTTTATCGCCCGCATTTACAGCCAACTGAACAAGTGCAGAATTTAAGTCCTCTGTTTGTTTATTAATAAATGTTTTTAATTTTTCAGCTTTTAAATCACTATCTGCAGCTAAGGCAACAACACCCAACTGCCCTTGTGAAACACGGCCAGCTCGACCAGCAATATTCCAAAAATCCTCAGGAGGCATGTCTTCAGCACCCTGTGGGCTGAAATATTGATGAGATGCCATGACAACACCGCTGACAGGGAAGTTGATTCCTTGAGCAATGGTTGTTGTCGCAACAAGAAATTCTATCCTTTCATTTTCAAATAGCCACTCAATTAAAGTGCGAACTTCCTCTGGTAAACCTGAATGATGAACAGCAATACCGTATTCAATCAAATCAACTAGGGGGAATGAATCTCCTAATTCTAAGCGCAGATAATCCTGAAGTAGCTTTACGTCATCATGAATAGCCTCAACACGGTTTGTTTTTGTTTTTAAATGTTCAGCCAATGACCAAACCCAGTCAGGGCGTGCATGCATAACAATTACAGGGCCACGTTCCTTGAAAAACTGTGCGGCGAGAGCAGCAATTCTCCCTTGGTTGTTTGCTTGTGCATAAGTGTTTGCAATATCTATGTTTTTAGGGATAGGGATTTGTTCGTCAACGGTAATAGTTTTCCGAGTAGTATGAACGGTTTCAAAGTTAAGACTGTAGTCAAAGCTTCTACCAGTTAGTGCCCCACCTTTTACCGGCTTAACTATTCCAATCGCCCGGTCATTTGGCTGCCAGTCTAATGATAGACTGATATCATCAGAATTAGTTCCTCCAAGCCATCGAGCAACTTCACGAGCATTATTGATAAAAGGGGTCAATAGAAGAAATTGAGCATTTAAACATTCTTTGTTTATTGTTGCTAAAAGAAGCTCGAGTTTAAGCCCTCGGCGAATAGACTGGATATTATGTGCTTCATCTACCACAACCAAGGTTAAAGGCCTACCAATCTTTGTTTCCCAGCCTTGGCGTAACATCAGATCTAATTTTTCAGGCGTTGTTACAAGTACCCTAAACTTTTGTTCATCAGATTGTTCCTTAAGTAAATCCATTTCCACACTATCGACCTCTAGTGCGGGGCTAACTTTTTCTACAGCGATAGATAATGGAGCAAAATCAGAACGCAATTGTCGAGTCACTTGATTCACTAATGCTCTAGTTGGAGCTAAATAGGCAACCCATCCTTTTTCATGGTCAAATTGATTGAGTGCCTGAAGAATTCGGAATTGTGAAATCATTGTTTTACCGCTTGAAGTCGGTAAACTAACGACTACTGCGCGACGACTTGAGCCCAACAATCCTTTTTCTGAGAGTGCTCTTCTTTGAGGTGGAAGAACATCAAACAGAGCTTTATCCCCGCGTCCTCTATCAACAAGACTTTTTACAAACTGTGTAACTTTTGAATTGACTGCACGTGTTACCGTCCAGATAGAGTTTTCAACCATTTGTACAGCGGCTGCATTGAGCAATCTTGTCATTGGCTCAAAATCAATCATCCTGGCATGTTCACAGACCGCCAAAGCTCTGTCGAAATGGGTTTCCAGAAGTTGTCGGATCTGAAAATTACCATCAACCACACCGTCAGTGATGAAGAGAGCCATAATTTCAGCAGCTTTAGCTAAGTGGTAAAGCCCAATAAGCTCCAGCGCAGCAGGTTTTGAAACTTTTGAGTCAATACTGCTTAGATAGCTATTTTCATACTGGCTTTGCTGCTCCCGCAGATCGGCAATTCGTTGTAGAACGATATCTCTATCTTCCCAGCCTTTTTTTCTGATCAGACGTAACCAAACATCAACTATTGTAGACCATGTCCGTTTTCCCCAATCATCAGAATCATAAGGAAGGTTTGGCCAGTCTATTTGTTTAAGAATTCTTGATGCGTCCGCTCCACGATCACCTAAAACTGCCAAAGAAGACATTCTTAGTAACTGATAAGATGCTTGCACAGAATCTTCTGGTAAGGGTAATACTCGTAATATTCGGAATGCATCAGTCGCACATTCACGCATTGTACGTAGTTTTCCTTCATTCTCTTCAAAACGGTCAAGAATTAAATCTAAAGCTGTTAGTTCAAGGGCATTGGCAACATCTCTAAATTCAACAAAATCAACATCAATATTTTGATTTAACAATTCTTGATGTATTTGAATACGTTCAGCATTTTTAAGGGCGGAGCTTCTCTTTTCGGAGATGCTGTCTAAAAGCCAATGACTCATGACGCACCCCCATTTCTAATCTTTGTAATTAGCTCATCAATACCCCAAGGTAAATATAATGCAGTTAACTGACATGTTGTTGGATTTGAAAAATCTCTTCTAAAAGCAGCTCCTGGAAGTGAAAGATCTCTTTCATTTACTTGGGTATCTCTAATCAAAATACCGTATAAGGCAATGTTTTTATTCTCTGAATTAAAAAGGTTAATTGCGGCCTGATCATAACTCAATTCATGAACTGTATTCTTAATTCTTGGTAGCAGCCATTTTATCAATTGACCAATTGCTGTTAAATCATTGGATAGTTTATAAATTTGATAGCCCATTCCTGCATGGTCACTTGGTTCGGGGTTATAACTGCGCCCGGACATAACTTGGGGTGGATATTGCTTTTCTGATGAGCTCTTAACTTCACCTAACACAAAGCGGCAATCAGTTCCATTACCAATAAATCCAACAACATCAGCCCCTGGTAAACTTCCAAATGGATTGCGTTTATCCCGTTCCATATTCCACGGAAAAACAACCCCTGATTTTTCTTCCAAAAATGCCTCTGCTAAAGCTTCTCCAGCAGCCCATGCACGTTCCTCAGGATGCACTGCATTTAGCACTGCGGCAAGGCTTTCTTGGCCTAAACCTGTTAATGCAAGGCCATTCAAATGATTGCGGAATTCATCTGTACCCTCAGCATCATCAAGACGACTTGCTACCTTGGTATTTAAGAAAGCAGAAAATTGTTCATTGTCTTCACACTGCAGTCCTAACCAAGATACGCAATCGTGGTTATCCTCATAAGCGGTACTGGTGAAGAGAAGACTCATCTAACAGAAACTCCGTCTCTTAGTGGTGAGGTTATGCAGAGCAGTGCCCAGTTCTGCGCGGGGGATACAGTTGTCGTTTTTTCAGTCATCTCAATCCTAAACAGGTCAATTACTGTTTTTTAGCTACTGGAGCGGTTTGTATTGAGCTTGTTCACCTGCCTCGATCCATCTGTCTTCTATGCTTCGATTTTATACCATTTTGAGAGCTTTCTACTATCATTTCAAGCTGTTCAATTGAGATAATACACGCGCACGGTTGGTTTAATCTGGATATATTCAACTAAACCGAGTTTAAGATATAAAGATAGGACAAAAAAAACAAGAATTCTTTCCTGATTAAACCGATTTTTTCTATTTTAAGCTTTGTTGGAAACAAGTTGTTATAATTTGGATCAAGGGCAAGGTGCCCTTGAAACAATTTCTCTTTGAATATTTTCAATTGATGTTAGGGGGTTTCTGCGCTGATGGCTTTTTGGTTTATTTTTAGCAAGTTCGTTAATACTACTGTACATTACGTTGGTTTCAGCTATTAACCGGAAAAGGGTTTTAATTTGCATACCTCAAAATTTTCATCCTGTAGACTATATCCATTTTTTCTCCCCCAATGCTGATTTAAAGGTCAACACTATTATTAAAAGTCTGGGGTTTTTAAAACGGTAACCATGTACCTCATTTTAGAGGTTGATTGCAGTTATGATTAATTATCCAATGGATAGCCGCCAGAAGACGCTCAAGATATCAATGATATGATTTATAATCATGATTAAATTTTTGAGGTTCTGGCAGGTTATACGAAGCAAATTGAGGCGAGGACTACATCAATGACAAACTCCTTTTTTATGCGAACGAGCACCCAGACTTTTTGTTATTGGTCGTTCCATTTTAATTTGTCATAGCGGCAAGTAATGCCATTATGTCGCATTTTGGTATTACTTTTATGGTGTATAGAAATCATCAATATAGTAGGTGCCAGCCAGGAAAACCTGGTTACTATTTTTCAGTATATTTTTAAAATCAAGATGAACAGCTATAGTGCGAAACACCACCAACATTAAAAAAGGCCTCAGGTTTTAGACGATAATATTTATCTTCTACCCTTTGTGATTGCTCATCATATGGAGAGCTAAGCACTTCTTGCAACTCCCTAACCAATGTGTAGTCACCCTGCATGGCTTGTTGGTAGGCGGGGACAATCAACCACTCTCGCCATGCATATTTGGGGTTAATCTGTTTCATCTTTGCCGATATCTCAGCCAAATTGTCGCCTTTGACAACGAGTTCGCGCCAGCTTTTTAGCCAAGATTGCCATTCCTCATCGAGTTGTTGGGAGGTCTTTCTATAGAAGCTCTTTTTCAGGGCTGAAACATTCTCTGGCACAAGGGATAATTCACGGAAGAAAATGGTGTAATCCACCTCTGATTTGGTCAGTAACTGCATTAATCCCTGCACTAGCTCCGGGTGATAGTCTGTCAAGCCAAGCTTTTTCGTCCACATTTTTTGGATCTGTTGTTGCATCGCCCCTGCAAAGCCTTGACGTATTTGATCCAATTGTTCCAATGCTCCAGTATCATTTGCAAGCAGCGGTCTCACTGCCGTCCAAAACATATGATAATTGGCTTCTGCTGCGGTTGGCTGATTGAAGAAGGAAAAGTGCTTGCCGCCGCCGGTCCATGGTTGAAACCCAGGGTCGAAAATTTCACAGAATCCAAATGGTCCATAGTCCAGTGTAAAGCCACCAGCGGCGCAGTTGTCACAATTATAATTACCCTGGCAGTACCCAATACGCTGCCAATTGGCCACCAGTGACGTAAGCCGCTGGCGAAAAAGCTTAGCCAACTCAACCACTTGATCCGCAAACACAAGGTCTTGATTAATATCGTTTTGGTATTCTCGGTCAATGAGATGCGACACAATCATGCGCAACTCTTTTAGAGCTCTTTGATGAGCATTGCCGCGAACCCGTCGGGCAAATAACTCTAACTGACCAACGCGCAAAAAAGATGGTGCAACGCGAGTTGAAATAGCCACAGGATTATCCACCATAATATCAGGATCGGTTGAATGAGAGTCTTTGGAGTACCAGGGCCGGGTAACGCTCTGAGATTTAGATACAAACAGGGTTAGAGATCGCGTTGTGGGAACCCCCAGGGCGTGCATATACTCTTGCGCGAGAAACTCACGCACACTTGAACGAAGTACTGCGCGCCCGTCGGCACCACGGCAATATGGCGTTGTACCGCCACCCTTTAGTTGCATTTCCCAACGCTGTCCATTGAATACCCCTTCAAATACAGATATCGCCCGGCCATCGCCATAACCATTGCCGGTACCAAATGGACATTGGTGGGTGTATTCGGTGCCATAAATTGACAGGGCGTATCCAGTTGCCCAGCCAATCTTACGCATAGGCTCATGCGCTGCCGAGATATCACCAGAAAATACCTGACAGAATTTTGCATCATTTAACAACTCACCGCTCAATCCAAGTTCACTAAAAAAAGTGCTGCTATGGGTTACATATTCTGGTTCTGGAAGCGGCGTGGGCGTCACCGGTACGAAGTGACCAGAAAAGACCTGACGGGCACGGTGATCATCACCATCTCCGGTAGCATCAGGATCGGCATTTAAGGTATCCATTAAAGAATAATCAGCTAATCGTACAAACTCATCGAAAGTCGATATGCTCTGCTGCGCAGATGGTTTAGACAATGACATGTTGCAAATACCTCGCTATGGGGAGCGCGCATTGAGCGCTATTAAACAAGATTACAGTAGCAACCTCACGTATTGGTTGGCAGCAAAAATCAGTATTATGGGCAAAAAAGTTCTTGTCCCCTGTATAAGATGCAGTTGGAATTTAAGCTATGGATGCACTTCTAATCTCGTTTATACCGCCCTACCAGCCGGTTCATCCCTATGAGTTGGGGTTCGATTTTTGCCAGAAAGTCCCACAAACTCAATCCTTGCTCCAGGTCAACCGCTTCTTTTAATGCCAGCACCCAGAAATAATAATAATGAAATCCATGTCCGTTGGGGGGCATGGGGCCATTGTATCCGACTTCACCGAAATCGTTTTTACCGCTGCTAAACTGTGCTGTACCTTCTTCCAAACTGTTGACATCTCCTGGAATATTATACAAAACCCAGTGAACAAATCCATATGTGCCCTTTGGAGAAACCATTGGTGCATCAGGGTCATGGCAGATAATGGCAAATGCCTTTGTGCCGTCCGGGGCATCTGTCCATGACAATGTTGGTGATACATCTTCACCTTCACCGGTATATTTGGATGGAATTAAACCGTCTTGATTAAACACACTGCTTTTTAGCTGCATTGCTGATGGTGCAAACCCCATAATTTCCCTCCCTTTTAAATAATTTTGAGGATATTGCTTATTTTATACCTAAACATACAATTTTGCACGTCTCAAATCAGTGTCAAAAGATAAAATGAAAGGAAAAAGGGTTGGCTGAGCAGCAAATTGAAACCACACATTAATAGTATAATTCCAGATTTTGGTTGAAGTTCAAATTGCCGTGGACTACTTCAGTTTGAGCTTCATTTCTGAACATAAATTCAAGGAGCGACTATCCCTGTTCATCCTCATATCTGGGGAACCCTAAGAATTTTGAAATTGAAAACGGATTCCGCCCCACAATGCTTCTGTTATTTGATCCCGTTATGAACTTAATAGACATTTTTCGTTATCATCTTTTGTTTCATAGTAACGGGCTTCGATTAGATTTTTTTCTGGGTCTCGAAAATATACTGATGTGCCCGTTCCACGAGAGCCCCACCTCAACACGGGGCCTTCTTCTATATCTATACTGTTCGCCTGAAGTCGTCTCAAAAGGTCCTCCCAGGCTTCCTTCATGATGGCGATGCAGAAATGATTTAAATTGTTGTTAATTTTTCCTGTTTGCGCATCGTGTTGCCACATCTTCTTTCCAATATAGGGTTTAAGTGTTTTATCAATCTGTTATATTTTTAGAATTCACTTTCACAGTTCATGCAACTGGAAAAGAACAAGTCAGAATAATGATTTTTTTAACAATTCTTAAATTTTTTGTAAAGCATGGTGGGACAGAGAAATATCAAAAAACGCTAAAAAAATCGTACTTGCATCTGCATCCAGATGTTATTGAGGGTTTCTTTATAAAAAGGCGCGGACTACTATCAGGCTGGATTTGATTTTCGGGTTAAAATCCCCTGCAGATTATCCCTGTTAATCGCTTTTAGGCAATGGCAACACCCCATAATTCAAATGATTTTTAATAATGAATGATCTTTACTCTCCCTACAAGGCCATTTTCTAGACGAACTTTTACACCATGAGGATGTGAAGGCGATTTTGTCAGAAGATCCTTTACAACACCTTGGGTCAGTTTCCCAGATCTTTGGTCCTTTTTTAGTACGATGGAAACTGTTTGCCCTGGTTTGATATGGGCTCTTATTTGACCATCAGTCATTTCTAATTTCCAATAATCATAGAATTAATAATGGGGAGGCTTCTCATCTGCAGGAGCGTCGATTGTCGGGACTGTCAGGCCATTCTCGTTGACAATTTTTATCAGCTTTTCACAGATTGAACCGAGTTTTTCAATTTCCTTTTGCTGATCACAAACAACATCATTCAAATCATTGATGATTTTTTCCTGATAAGCTAATTTTATCTCGATTTCTGTCAAACGTTCTTCATTCATTTTGATTTAAAGTCTATCCCAAGTTTATATTTCCAGGTATTTTTCATCCCCGTGAATCCATGCAAAATACAACACTATCCCATTTGGCAAGGTGGTTAAGGCCAGCTCATTTATACCAGCGTTGAGTTTTGCCAGCAATAAGCAAGAGTTCTGGCTGAATAACCCTTTTTCCAATGTTTTTCAGGGTCAGCAAGGAATTTTTTCCAATCTTCAGGGTTTGATGCTGGTATCAGAATATTATTCATATTTGTGTGGTATCAGTATATTACCTGGCTGTAAAGACTTATCCCTTTGTATATTTGACAATAGGCTATAATAGGACAGTCGGCCGATATCCAAAGTCATCTTTCAAATTGATGTCGGCTTCTTTTGTTATTTGTGATCTGAATCGAAAATTTGGCAGATAAAATCGAGGTGTATTTAGGTGAGGACTACCTATCAGTCAAGGTCCATTTTCGGGTGGGAATTAACCTCCAGATTATCTCTGTAATTCTCATTGAGGGTATTATTCAATGATTTTTCAAGGCTTTTCTTGATGCTTTGTCTACCAATGTAAAAAATCGCTCTGCCTCATCTTTCAACCGGGATGGCTTATGGCCTTTAACTTTTTTGAATTCACAATCCAGTTGATCTGATAAATAGAAGAATTCCTGATACAGTGCACCATTTTTAATGGGCCTATTCTTCTTTGACAAATAATCGTTTTCTCGAGTCGCCCAAGCCTTGCCTGAAGCCCTATAATGTTCTGGGAATCAGTATACACAATAATTCTGCTGGCTGGCTTTTGAATTGAAGTCAATGCCCAGATCAGGGTCTGGATTTCCAGTTTAGCTGAGCTGGTCTGCTCAAATTTTTTTACCTTAACATCTGCCTTAAAGCATACTGAATACGGTACCTCCGACGACACAGCAAGGCATGCCCCATATCCGACTTTTGTTTTGGGATTCACACTGCCATCGGTGAATAGCTGTAAGATTGTCATTAAGTTTATCTCTAAAAATCAATTTACATTCAAATATTGGATAGCCACTTATTTAAGTGATTGGCAAAGTTACTCGTATTCTTTTGATTCATCGCAGCTGGACCACCGGTATCAATTCCACTGTCCCTCAAGCTCTCCTTAAACTCCCTCATTTTCAGCTGTTCCTGGATCGACTCTTTGGAATAAAGATGCCCCCTGGGATTAAGGGCATACCCCCCTTTTTCTAAAACCTGAGCTGCCAAAGGTATATCAGCAGTGATCACCAAATCACCTTTGTCAAGTAACTCAAGAATCCTGTTGTCCGCCTCATCAAACCCGGGGGAGACCTGGAGAAACTTGATATAGTTCCGCTGGGGTATTTTCATGGGATGATTGGCAACAATAGCTAACTCCACACGGGTCCGATCGGATGCTTTGAACAAAATATTTTTAACCACCCCTGGGCAGGCATCTGCATCCACCCATATTTTCATGTATTACCCCTTTGTCTTTATCGTTAACTTAAACTTGGGATAAAGCCTTTCCGCTTGATCCATGATGCAAGCTTATCAGTCCGCATTCCTGGACACAAGCAAACACAATTAAAAATAAAAGTAAGTAATGGTTTTGGCATAAATGATTGAGGTATAATTTAAAATTGGTTATTGTCCCGGAACTGTTTTTAATCGGTATGCTCAAAAAGAAAATTAGGACAAACAAGATCAATCGCTGTTGGATATATGAGGTACAAAAAAATAATGTCAGAACAGAGTTGTGATTACAAAGTCAGGTGCAAATCGTGTTTTAACAAGTTCACTGTCCAGATGTATGACAGCCCCGAAAAATGCCTCTGGCTTATTGACAACAAAGACTGGTACTGCGATTCATGTAGAAAAGAATATCTTGATAAAAAGACAGCCGCGCTTTCAAAAGCCAATGCGAGCTTAGGTTTCCCACCGCTTACCGGCACACCCAAAAGAATTGCCTGGGCTGAAAAAATAAGGGCAGAACTGATAAACAAAGCCAACTATTTAAATCAGGGTCTGAACCATGACGATGAAGCCGAAAAAGCATTATCAGACAAGGCATTCTTGCTATTCTTTCAGGAGTGGGAAAAAGAAACAGACGCCATATGGTGGATAGACAACAGAACGACAAATGTCAGGGATATATCGATTCGAATAAAGGAAATCATAGATATCATATCATACAAATTACGTTCTTGATATATGATCAGCGGAGGTGGACCGGAAAACCCTTGGTTTCGATGTAAATCCCTTGGGGAATCGAACCCCGATTTCAGAGTGAGAGTCTGTGGCCCTAAACGTGGACTTCTACTATTCGATTTCTTATTTTACAATCAAAGAAACCTGTGGACTTTCCCTGTCAGTCAACAGACATTAAAAAATTATTCAACCCCATTCTTCGCCTTTTTTCAAATTATCATATCCCAAATCATTCTTTTCAGGTGTTTCCCTAACCGCTTACGTTAGATCTCTAATTTTATTGTTTTCTGGAACAGCCGGAATATGCCTTAATGGATAGCGGCAATACTTCATGATCTTCATGGTAAAAAAAACTAGTGGCGGTCAACCGTCACTCCCAACATATTGTTATAATTGATTAAAACTATAACAGTCAAAAGTTTGACTCTGATCAATGTCGGCTGTTTTTATAAAATCAAATGGCAATTTTATCCAAGACAATATAAATTAAACAAAAGACATTTAAGCAAATGTACAACCGGTGTTTAAAATCATTGGAGAGGGTATATCAAA
>MGTJ01000171.1 GCA_001799395.1 Desulfobacterales bacterium RIFOXYA12_FULL_46_15
TGGATAGCCTTTCAAAACCATACATAGCGTCGGGGGTACATTGTTTTCCATTTTTACCGTTCCAAAAATTTGATATGCGCTCACAGATTTTTACTATTCCGGTCATTTCAAAACCGTTCATGGCTTTTATGAAAGAGTCTTTATGACCCAGCATATAAAGAATTTTTTCTTCCAGGTTTGAAGCATTCAGTTGACTCCAGGGGATATAATCCACCAGATGTTCGTCACTAAAGGCCTTTGCCCGGATATACTGCTCTTTCCTCGGGATTTCTCTTGGGATCACCAGGCTCATGATGTTGGAGGACAGCACCTCACAGATGGTATTGTATCCTCCCATGCACACCACAAGGTCTGAAGCGGCAATGAGGGTTTCCATATCCGGGAAAAAATCATGGGCCTGGATACCGAGTGCCCCGGCCCGTTCCAATACCAGTTCAGTGTCGCTTTTGGACAGAAAAGGCCCTGTGATCAGGACGCTCTGGAAGACCGGCAGGATGGATTGCTCCTTCATCCTTTCCAGCATTTTCAGATATGAATCCAGAACATGGAATCCGTCACCGCCGCCACCCGTGGTGACGGTAACCAGCTTTTCATTTTTCATGACATTCAACTGCAGCCTTAAGGCTTCCGCCATGCCTTCCTTGGGTATTTTCCGGGGGATATAGCCGGTAAAATGGAGCTTTTTTTCAATGGATGCCGGTATTTTATATTCCAGAACCGGGTCATAAATGCTTTTTTGTCCATAGACCCAGACCTCGGTATAAAATTCCTCTATGGTGGAATAGATATTTTTTTTTTCCCAGTCTGATATGACGGTCTGAGCATCATCCATGATATCTCTGAGTCCCAGGATGGTCTTGGTATTTTTCAGATTTTCCTTTATCCATTCAAGGGCTGGCAGAACTTCTTTTTTCAAGCCCTGGGGCTCCTTGTCCACAATAAACAGATCCGGCAGAAAAGTTTTTACCGTTGCCATGATAATGCTCTGCCGGATATCCATGGCCTGTACCGGATCAATCCGGATGGTCAGGGGAAAATATTCGTCATTTGCCTTTTTAATCATTCCCGGAATCCGGACATAATCGACATATTTGGGAAAGGTCAGCCGGCCTGCAATGGGGGAGCCGGTCAGAATCAGAATATTGGTATCATCTTTTCTCAATTGTTCGGCAATGGCCATCGTCCTTCGGATATGTCCCAATCCATAGGTGTCGTGGGAATACATGAGAATATTGAAAGATGAAATTTTATCCATGGATAATTATTATTCTCCTTTGGAATGAAAGGTAAAAAATCTATTTGTATCCAAACTTATAGGCCAAGTCAAGAAATGGATGTATAACTGGATAATTCCGCAAAGTTTCAATTAAAAGCCTGATCCACTAGAACCAATTCCTTTTTTACGGTTTTCCGGAATGGATTGCATTTCATCCGGCAATAGGCATTGGTTTTTGACTTTATTAGAATTTCATTAAAATAGGGTCCGGTTAAAATCTCTGCCAGGGGCGTTGTCTTAAAATTAATCCGGTCATAATATTTTTCTGCCAAAGGAGGCAGAAAATCGAATAAGGCATTGTGCTCGGTAATATACATGCAGTGGGCAAAACAGCAGGGGTGGACGGTCCCGTCGGCAGCAAGATACAGGGAGCCATTGTCAAAGGGCTTGCAGGTCGCAGAGGCGTTTAAATCAACGGCTTTTTCGTCATAGGTTTGGAAAACCTCTCTTTTAATATGGAAATCAAATTGTTCAGGTCTTTCAAAGGCATTGCCGTAGTCCCTGGAAGGGATAACAAAAAATCGTTTGCAGCCTATTTCTTCAGCCTTTTGCGCAGCCTGTGCAATCTGATGTTCGTTGTGCCGGAATACGATGAATTTCCAGTGGGCAACTCCTCCCGAACCGGTAAAGGCTGAGATATTCCGGATAATCTTATTATAATCGGTTCCGATCCGATGAAGGGCATGGGTGTCTGAAAGTCCGTCAACGGAAAACACCATATTCCCATCCTTGAAAAAAGTGCCCAGCCTGGCCCACCATTTCTCATCCCGGACAGATCCGTTGGTATCTCCGCCCAACACCATATTGTGATTCAGACCCTTGATATACCCGGCAATCTCCACCATCTCCCTGTTGGTGGACAAATCGCCGAAATTGCCTGCAAAACTGATCCATTTCAATTGCCGGATCAGCTCCATGGGCAGTTTCTTAAAATCCGCAAGGGTGATCATGTGGCTGCCATAGGGCCTGACTTTCTGGTTCCTGCTGCAAAAGGGGCATTTGCCGATGCACAGGGAAGACATCTCAATATTCAGGGCTTTGATATGGGTTAAGGAGAGCATAGGGAATCTCAGCGGTTTTTCCATTTTTCGGGAAGATATCTGTTTCTCGGTCCAATGTCCTAGTTCTTGACTTCCTGAATAATTTTCATTATCAATGACATATTGGAATAAAACAGATAAAGAATCAATCCCCTTTATCAGTTTTTATTCCACCCCTTTTGCTTGAATTGATATCAAATCTTTTGCAGATAGGTATTCGGCAAAGATGGAGGAAGTGGCGGCAACCCATCCATTTTAAGGGATTATGCAGGGAAAAATTAAACCAAATCTTCCACAAAAGCAGGTGGTCCTGCCATTTAAGAAATCTGTTGAAATAGCTGTGAAAAGCATAAAATCCAGATTTTTCCGCACCTTGATCACTACCATGAGCCTGATTCTGGCCATATCTTTTTATGCCTATATCAAGGTAAATCTTGATATCATCTCAAGTATTACTGTTTCCAATGATAAAGCCGCCATCCAGAGGCTTTCCCTCCAGGGAATTGAAATTCCCGGGGAAGGCCGGGCCATGGAGCTGTCCCCCCAGGAACGGTGGATACTTTTTTTATCTTTACTGGTTTGTGTTGTCGGGATTGTTAATACTCAACTGATGGCAGTTGCCGACAGATTCAGAGAAATCGGGACCATGAAATGCCTGGGCGCCCTTGACCGGTTTATCCTGAGGCTGTTTTTAATTGAAGCCGCACTTCAGGGGCTTATCGGGTCTGCCCTGGGCGGAGCGGCCGGGGCACTTATCGCCTGTCTCGGAGCCCTGGTCAAATATGGCAGTTCCATTGCCGGCCTTGTTTCTTTGAATCAAATTTTAACCTCTGTTTTTTCAGCCGTTGTTCTAGGATGCCTGTTAAGTATTATAGGGGTTCTGTACCCGGCCCTGCTGGCAGCAAAGATGCAGCCGGTAGAGGCCATGAGGGGAAGGGACTGATGGCGTGGAGCCGTTTATGAATCAACCAGCCAGCATTGTTCGCATATCAGGGGTGATAAAGGATTTTACCATGGGTAAAACCATTGTCCAGGTATTAAAAGGAATTGATCTTGAAATCAAAGCCGGTGAATATGTGTCCATCATGGGGCCTTCAGGGTCCGGTAAAACAACCCTGTTCAATATGATCGGCGGACTCGACAAACCATCAGCCGGTTCCGTCTTCATAGATGAGATTGATATCTCCCAGCTTGATGCCTATGAACTGGCCTGGCTGCGGTGCCGGAAAATAGGATATATTTTCCAGACCTTTAATATTATCCAGGTCATGACCGCCCTGGAAAATGTGACCCTGCCCATGGTTTTTGCAGGGATTCCCGATGATGAGGCCAGGGAAAGGGGGATGGAACTTCTGGACATTGTCGGGTTAAAAAAAAGATTTCTACATAAGCCTTTTGAGCTTTCCGGCGGGCAACAGCAGCGCGTTGCCATTGCCCGTGCTCTTGCCAATGATCCGGCCATTATCCTGGCCGATGAACCCACAGGCAATCTGGACCTTGCCACAGGAGAGGAAATCATCACATTGCTGAAAATGTTGAGCCGGGATAAAGAAGTCACCATTATCTCTGCAACCCATGATTTGAAAATGCTCAATGTTTCAGACAGGGTAATCTGGATCAGTGACGGAAAGATAGAAAAAATCGAAAAAAGAGAAGAACTTTCCATTTCCCTGGGACAGATCGGTGACAAATGAGGGGCAAACGAGCTGCTGATAAATGGATTTTATTATTTTTCCTGGGTTTGTTCTTTTTTTCTTATTCCGGGCTGGATGCCGCTCAGGAAGACCATAGGCTCCAGCAGCAGCGATTTTCAGAGGTTATCCAAGAATTCTCAGGCAGTTTTGACAGAAGCAGCGGTACAAAAGGGGCTGCCAAGGCAGCGGCCTATATCAAATCTTTTTTTAAAGACCTGGGATATGAGACCGGGTCCCAGACATTTTCCATGCCTGTCCGGCTGGTGACAAAAACCTGCCTTACACTTGAAAAAACCGGCCGGTCCATGGATATATCCCCCTTTCTGTCCAATGCGATTTCTCCGGATACCCTGGCCGAACCCGGTATCCAGGTGCCCCTGGTTTATGTAGGCAAGGGGGAAATGGGAGATTTTAATCATCAAAAGATAAAAGACGCCATTGTTCTGATGGATCTGGATTCCCAGGGAAACTGGATCAATGCCCTGGCCCTGGGTGCCAAAGCCCTTGTCTATGTTTTTGAACAACCGCCGGATCGATTTTTATTTGAAGACAAGCTGGAATTGTCTCCGGTGAAATTTCCGAAATTTATCCTTTCTGCAACTGAGGCAGAATTTTTGTTGCCCGGGTATAAAACCTCTGCATTGTCCAATGAAGCTCCTCTTGTAAGGATAAGTTCGGATGTGAAATGGACCCCTGCAGCGGTTGAAAATATTTATTGTATGGTGCCGGGCCGGGGTGACACACTCAAGGATGAATTGATTATTGTGGAAGGATTTTATGACACTTCAGGATTTGTTTTAAAAAATTCACCCGGTGCGGATCAATCCTGTTCCATTGCCTCTCTTCTGGATCTGGCGACCTTTTTAAAAAACAACCCGCCGGAACGTTCCGTACTTCTGATCGCCACGGCCGGGCATGGCAACAGCCTTTCAGGCATGCGGGAGATGATCTGGTCCCTGGATACCAAATCCAGCCGCCTCAAAAAGATGCGGTCAGAGGTTGAAGAGCGAATTGCCGAATCTGAACAAAGCCTTGAATTACTGGACCGGTATAGCCTTAAGGAAAAGATGGACAAAGAGGAGTTGGACCGGGTTCAGAAAACCGTTCAGGATACCGTCAAAACAGGAATAGACAGTCTGAGCAACCGGTTGATGCGGCTTCGCCTTGAAAAAGATCCTGATGAAACCGGTATTAAGCGTCTGGCCGACCAGAGAATGGTCCTGAAACGGTTTGAAAGTCGAAATGACCTTGTCGATCTGACCCGGGAGGAGGCCGATTTGATGATGTCTCTGATCCAGCCTGCCAGGGAAAAAATCGAAAACACCTGGAAAGATGCAAAGAAACATCAGCAGAACCTTATTTCAGCAAGAAAATTCAAACAAGGGATTCAGGGAAAAAATATTCTGATGATTTTTTCTTTACATCTTTCAAGCCACGGCACCGGTATCGGAGCCTTTAATGAAGGATGGCTCTATGATATCGATGATTCTATCAATACCTTTGCGCCCTATGTGAAGATGAATGAAACCCTTCTCACCAGTGCAAATCAGGTGGCCTGCAAGCTGAATGCAAAAAATCTGTTAAAAGATACCTTAAGGCCGTCGCTTCACCGTTCCTGGCGCAGTTATTTCAGGGATAAACCGCCCCTGGGCGGAGAGGTCAGCAATCTGGCCGGATATCCCGGACTCAGCCTTGTCACCACAGATGATGCCAGGCAATTCTGGAACACACCCGGTGATACCCTGGAAAAAGTCGATATGGTTTATGCTGCCGATCAAAGCCGGTTTATTTCCAACCTGATTGAAAAATTGGCGTCTGCTTCTGATATCTTATTTCCAAGGCCTGTCCAAAACGGATTTGCAACCCTCACAGGGAGGGCTAATTTTCTGCGGCATGGGGCCGTGTTCCCGGATGCACCGGCTCCTGGAAGCATTATTCTTTCCTTCCAGGGCCCGGGTATTTTTTATGCCATGGTGGATGATTCCGGAGAATTTTCAATCAAGGGGCTTGCCACAAGGAATCTCACCGTGCATAAAGCCATTCTGGAAGGGTATAAATTTGATGAAACAACAGGGGATACCCTGTGGGCCATTGATAAAAAACTGACCACCAAGGACAGGTACCGGGTCAGGATGAAAGGCAACCGGACCGAAACCGGCCTGGTGATGTTTCCCTGCACCCAGACCACCCTTCTGGACCTTCTGGAACCCAGGACCTTCCGTTATATGACCCGGTTGCAGGTATTGGATGCAAGGACTGATGCCGTCCCGGTCCGTCACTGGTACAGCCGGATCGACACCCGGTCATCCATTATCAGTTCCATCTATCTTCAGCCGGGAACCCCAATGAAACTGGCCCTGTCCGATACACTCCTGACTAAGAAATTTTTATTGACCCATTCGGATCAGCGCCATCCTGAAGGGAACGGGTACCCTGTGGACGGGACCCCTCTCATCGCCCCCACCCCGTATCTGGCTTCAAAAGACATGTGGTCCTTACTGAATCCGAGGATCAATAATCTTGAAGACAAGGGAATCAACAGCCGGAAAATCAAAGACCTCCAGATCCAGGGAAATGAGGCATTGAAAGAGGCAAAAACCTATTTTGAACAAAAACAGTATGACCGGTTTTTCAGTTCATCCGGTAATGCCCTGGCCCTTGCCGGCAGGGTATACGATCATGTGCTGAATATTCAGAAGGATGTTCTCTACGGGGTCCTGTTCTACATTGTTTTATTCGCTCCCTTTGCCTTTTGCATGGAACGGATGGTCTTTGCCTTTATTAATATCTATAAACGAATCGCCGGATTTGTCGGGATACTGGTCCTTCTGATAGCCGTCATTTACAATGTCCATCCTGCATTTGACCTGGCCTACAGCCCCATTGTTATTATCCTGGCCTTTTTTATCATCGGCTTATCCGCTGCTGTAACCTGGATTATTTTCAACCATTTTGAAAATGAGATGAAACGGTTTCAGCAGCATGGAAAAAGACGTAATGAAGGGGAGATCACCCTGTTAAAAGCGTTTTCCGCTTCTTTTCTCATGGGCGTCAACAATCTCCGGCGCAGACGGGTCAGGACCGTTTTAACCTGCACCACCCTGGTTATCCTGACCTTTACCATCATGAGTTTTACCTCTGTCAAAAGTATCCGCCAGCATTCCAGGGTTTTATACAATGATAAGACCCCTTATCAGGGGCTTCTGGTAAAACAGATCAACTGGCAGACTCTTCCGGGAAGAGCCTTTAAAATCATTGAAAATTCACTGGCGTCCCATATGATTGCCGCCCCAAGGGCCTGGCTTGAAACCAATGACCGCTCCCAGGCGGAAAGAATCCCTCTCATGGCAGGCAAAGAAATATTTGAAGCCAACGGACTTGTCGGTTTATCCCCCAATGAATCTAATATCAGCGGGCTGTCTGCCCATCTCACCCGGGGACGGTGGTTTTCTCCCAATGACCGGTATGCCGTTATCCTTCCGGAAAATATGGCCAGGCAACTGAATCTTCCCAATCCGGACGAAAAAGAATCTTTTATCACCCTGTGGTCCATCCCTTTTAAAGTCATTGGTACTTTTTCCGGTAAACATTTTGATACTTTCATGGATTTGGATGGCGAACCCCTGACCCCTGCCGTTTTCCCGGATGAAGTATTCCAGAAAACCACGGAAGCGGAAGTGGATGCCATGGAATCCGGGGATGATATCCGGTCCTTTCAAAGCAGGTATAAACATATCCCCTTTGATCAGATTGCCGTTATTCCCTATGATACCCTGATTTCAATGGGGGGGAGCCTTAAAAGCATTGCATTGAAATATAAAACAAAGCCCCTGGACAATGCTTCGACCTTTCAAATGGTGGATCGATTTGGATTATGGCTTTTTTCCGGTGAGAAAAATGGGGTTTATATTTACAGCGCCAGTGACGGACTGAATTACAGCGGACTGCCCAATATTTTTATCCCCATTCTGATTTCCGTTTTTATTGTTTTGAATACCATGATCGGAAGTGTCCAGGAGCGGAAAAAAGAAATCGGAATTTATACATCCATCGGCATGGCACCCTCCCATGTGTCCATTATTTTTATTGCCGAAGCCGTATCCTATGCCGTATTGAGTGTGGTCATGGGCTATCTTCTGGCCCAGTTGGTTGTGAAAGTTTTTGCAGGGACTGCGCTGCTGAGCGGGTTGACCGTCAATTATTCTTCCCTTGGCGGGGTCTTTGCCATGGCCATGGTCATGCTGGTGGTGGTTTTATCCGCCATTTATCCGTCCCGGATAGCAGCGGCCATTGCCATTCCCGATGTGGAAAAATCATGGGAAATGGCCAAAGCAGAAGGCAATACCCTTTCCATTGACCTGCCGTTCCTGATCAAGGAGATTGAAGCCTTAAGCCTTTGCGGATTTCTTTATCAATTATTTGATTCCCACCGCGCCATATCCCATGGTATTTTCTCAGTGGGCAGACTGGAGGTGACCCCCTTGTCCGAATCTCTTCCGGATGGAAAAAAGGGAATAGGGGAAGGGCTCCCGGGTGATTTTCAAATTGATTTTACAGCCTGGCTGGCCCCCTTTGATCTCGGGGTGATGCAGCAGGTTCATTTCAATATCCTGTCTTCACCGCTGTTTCAAAATTATATGGAAATCAGGCTGGCCATTGTCCGGCAGGCGGGTGAGCACAATACCTGGTGGCGGGTGAACAAAAGATTTGTTAACCTGATACGCAAACAACTGCTCATCTGGCGGGCCATGACCATGGCTGAAAAAGGCGTCTTTGCCGATCTTATGACATCCCGGGCCGGAAAAAAGGATACAGCTATTGTTTAAAGAAAGAAAAGAAGGAGAAACCATCAGGCCCAGAGCATTCATTCTTGGATGTGTTCTGGCTGTTCTCATCTGTGCGCTCACCCCTTTCAATAATGTATACAGGAATGCAACCCCCCTGGGAGGCGGTTATTTTCCCCTTGCCCCGTTTTATATATTGATCTGGCTGACCCTCATCACTGTCCTTTCCGGAAAATGGTTAAAAACAGGATACCTTTTGACAGGATTGGAACTGGTCTTTACCTGGGGACTCATGGTGCTGGTTTCAGGGATTGCCTATACCGGTTTTGCCAGAACCTTTTTTATCAATCTCACGGCCCCTTTTTATTTTTCAAGTGTTGAGAACCGATGGCAGGAGATTATCCAGCCGCTCTTGCCGGATAATTTATTCCCCCGGGGCAATGAAGCTGTTGAATTGATTTACAATGGGCTTGAGGGGGGCCGGGACATGGGGTGGATGGCACTGGCAGGCAATATCCCATGGGATGCCTGGGTCCTGCCGTTTTTTTCCTGGGGTGTTTTCATGGTCATCTGCTATTTTTTGATTCTTTGTATGATCCATATCATCTCGCATCAGGCCATGCAAAACGAACGTATGAATTTTCCCCTTCTGATCGTGCCCAAAATGATACAGACCGCTCTGGAAGAAAAAAATCCGGGTTTGTTTTTCTGCAACCGGTTCCTTCTGGCAGGGGTCGCCATCCCTGTCTGCCTGCATTTATTGAACGGCCTGAATTTTTATTTCCCTTCCGTTCCCCAGATCAATACTCTGGTGCTGGCCGGGTCCTATTTTCCCCAGCAGGGAATTTTCAACGGATTTATAAAACTGAAACTTTATTTTTACCCTGCATTTATCGGATTTGCCTTTCTGGCTTCCAAACAGGTGTCTTTTTCATTCTGGTTTTTTTATATCCTGGGTGCATTTTTCACAGGGATCTTATCGGTTGCCGGATGGAGTTTCCCTGCCTCGGAACTGGGAACCACCTTTGGCCCTACGCTGTCAAGCCCTGAAGAGACCCAGATGATCGGTGCTTTCATCGTCTTTGCGTTTTTTCTCGTCTGGCTGGCCCGGTTCCATTTTTGGGGGATCATCCGGAATGCTTTCACTTTTGCTCAAAAAAACGCTGAACCCGGCCAGGTTACGGATAAAATAGCTTTCTGGGGGACAGGAATGGGATTTTTTTCCCTTGTGCTCTGGTTTTCTTTTCATGGGGTGACCATAGGGCAGAGCATTTTGATTATTGTTTTTTTTCTGTTGTTCACCATGGTAGCCACCCGGGTCGTATGCCAGGGCGGGATCACCTATTTTACCTTGACGGTTGCCCCCTTTGACGCCATCAATACCCTTTTCGGGTTAAAAATACTCTCCAATCCGGCCTTGCTCATCGGCAGCATCAGCCAGAAAATCCTGTTCCTGGATTTACGGGAATCGGTGGCTCCTTCCATTCTTCATGTGCTCAGAATCACGAGAAGGGCAAAATCAAAGGGCCGGATTGCCGGCGCCGTTTTTTTAATGATGGTGGTCTGCCTTATGGTTTCTGCTGTTGCCATGGTCCTTCTCTGCTATAAATACGGTATACGGGACCTTCAAATGGACTGGGCCACCCGGACCACGGTATCGGTTTATAACAATATCCTGCCGGTATTTCAGAATCATATGGAACAAGGGGCTTCCATTAAGTATTTTGCCATAGCAGGAGCCTTTGTCATGGGGCTTCTTTCGATTTTATACCACCGGTTTTACTGGTGGCCCCTCCATCCCATCGGGTATTTGATGGTGTACAGCTCGGCTATGAAGATTTTATGGTTGAGTTTTTTCATTGGATGGATGTTTAATGCATTGTGCATGAGATATGGCGGGATCGGTCTTTTTACAAAAATGCGAAATTTTTTCGTGGGACTGATCATGGGAGATTTTTTAATGGGCGGAACCTGGGCCATTATCGGCTTGTTTGCGGAAACAGGCAGTTACCAGGTCCTTCCCCTGTAATTCACTATATTGCCAGGGTCCAGCGTATATGTATGATGATAAAGAACTGAACGAATACCGGGATCTTCTAAAGCCCCCGGATCAATTCCAAGACGGGTTTAACTGGAAAACCATTGTAGGTGCCGTTTTTATCGGTTTTCTCATGATGCCCGGCAGCATGTACCTTCAACTGGTTATCGGTACGGGGATCGGACCTGCAGCCAGGTGGGTCACCATCATCCTTTTTGCTGAAATCGCCAAGCGTGCTTATGCTGATTTAAAACAACAGGAAATATTCCTACTTTATTATATGGCCGGTGCTGCCATGTCATCTCCTTTTCAGGGATTATTGTGGAATCAGTATCTGGTTCAATCCGATGCCGCAAAAATGCTGGGACTGACCGAATTTATCCCCTCCTGGGTGGCCCCACAGCCTGAATCCGCTTCTCTTCTTGAGAGGACCTTCCTACATCCGGATTGGCTGATTCCCATCCTGCTCCTGGTCGGGTCCCAGATCATCCAGAGAATCGATCAGTTCGGCCTGGGTTATGCCCTGTACAGAATCACTTCCGATGTTGAAAAATTGCCCTTTCCCATGGCGCCGGTGGGTGCCCTCGGAACCATTGCCCTGGCAGAATCCAGGGAAGAAAAGGCCAGGTCCTGGAAATGGCGGATTTTTTCCATCGGCGGGGTCATCGGCCTGGTTTTTGGAAGTGTATATATCCTTCTGCCTGCTGTATCCGGACTTATTTTTATGGAGCCGGTTCGTTTGATTCCCATCCCCTGGGTGGAGCTGACACGGCATACGGAAGGGATATTACCGGCTGTAGCCACAGGTATCCAGTTTGATCTGGGCCTTGTTTTCCTGGGCATGGTCCTTCCTTTCTGGGCTGTGATCGGAGGCCTTGTGGGGCTTCTGATCACCATGGCTCTCAACCCCATCTTATATCATAACGGGATTCTGAGAAGCTGGCATCCGGGGATGGGGACCGTTGAAACCGTGTTTGCAAATAATTTTGATTTTTATATGAGTTTTGGTATCGGTCTCGGGCTTTCCATCGGAATCATAGGGCTTTGGCAGGTGTCCAAATCTTTCCGGGGACCTCAGAACATCCGGAATAACCTGAAACTGCTGTTTAATCCGCCGCCGGGAAGAGGGGATTTTGATTTCAGAATTGCCATTGCTATTTATTTGTTTTCCACCCTTTCCTATGTGATTCTTTGCACCATTTTAGTTCCCACATTCCCCTGGATTTTCTTTTTGATCTATGGCTTTATTTATACTCCGGTCATTTCCTATATCACCGCGCGGATGGAAGGGATTGCCGGGCAGTTTATCAGCCTGCCCATGGTCAGGGAGGCCAGTTTCATTGCGGGCGCAAAATATTTCGGGTATCAGGGCATTGAAATATGGTATGCCCCGATTCCGTTTCACAATTATGGTGAAGCAACGGTGAATTTCAGGCAGATCGAACTCACCGGAACCAGCTTGAGAGGGATCATCAAGGCTGAGTTTATTGTTTTTCCTGTGGTCATGATCGCCAGCCTGCTGTTTTCCCAGTTTATCTGGCGCCTGGCGCCCATTCCTTCAGTCAACTACCCCTATGCCCAGGAATTATGGCATCTGCAGGCATTGAATACGCTTTTAATGCAGTCTTCCACCCTTGAGGGAAATTCCCTGTTTTACCAGGCCATCAATTCAGTCACTGTATTTTCCGGCATGGGATTCGGCCTTTTGACCTATGCCATTCTTAGTTTTTTCGGATTGCCGGTGCTCCTGGTATACGGCATTGTAAGAGGCCTTGGCCAGAGCACCCCCCATGGCCTTATCCTGGAAGTAATCGGTGCCTTCCTGGGCAGGTTTTTTTTCCTGGAGCGATATGGAAAACAATGGCGGCAGTATGCCCCGGTACTTCTGGCCGGTTTTTCCTGCGGCATGGGGTTGATGGGAATGTTTGCCATGGGCTTTACGCTGATATTAAAATCACTCAGCAGCAGCAGTTTCTAAATTAATTATGATGTGATATGATTATGTTCAATAATTTAACCATGAGTTTTTCGAATATTGTTAAAAAGAGGTTTTTATGAAAAAAAATATGCTGATTTTGTGTTTTTTCATGGTGTTGTTTCCATATCATTTTGCCCATGCAAAATTCCCGATTCATCTGGGCGGCTTTGTGTTGGGTGATGATATCTCAAATTACGAGAGCATGGTCGATCTGAAGACCTTCCATGAAGTACCTTTCAATCAATACCTGGAAGAAGGACAGATTATTGTGCAACCCGGATTCAAATCAGGTTTGATTGCTTATGGAATGTGCAACAGCCCTAAAAAAGTACTCAGAATAAAATTAAAATTCAGCGATTCTTCAAAAAAGTTTTTTGAAAGGCTTTTACAAAAATACAGGGAACAACTGGGTGAGCCCGATGAATATAAGGGTGATCCGTTTCAAACCATGATTGCCTGGAAATGGTCTTTTGTAAATGATCAAAAGGAAAGGATCAGCCTCATCCTTCAACACAATATCATGGTAGATGATGAAAAAATGGGAAATTCCGTAAAACTTACACTGACCAGCCGGATTGATGAAGAAAGGGAGTGTTACCTGAAAAAATTTCCGGAAAAAGAATCACAGCCGTTCCAGTTAAAAAAACCTGATAAAGAACTCTGGAAATTATTTGTTCCCTATTAAAGGCTGTATTGAGAAATGTTACCCGACCACGGATGTGTTAAGAAACAGCTTGCCTGGAACAGGATTGCTTTTAAGATTCCGGAAGCCTGGGAAATAGAAAGTCTTGATTATACACACCTGATTGTCAGTGAGGATGGAAATCCTAAAATTGAAATCAAATGGACAGAGTCTCCCAAGTCATTTACGCTTGAAAAACATTTAAAAAAAATTATTTCCAGATCTCAAAAACTGCTCAATATCAAGATCCGCAAGCAATCCACGCCCGATTTTTTTTTACATTCACTCCCCGGGTTTGATTTTTTTTTCTTTTCCTGGGAGAGTCCCTCTTCAAAAGGGGCCGGCACCCTTATCTTTTGCAGTCATTGCCGGAGGGTCACGCTGATTCGCTTTTTTTCCAATTTGGATCTTACGCCAAACTCAATTCCTCATCTGGTCTTGACATCCTTTACCGATCACCCCTTAACCGGACATGTGCCCTGGCATCTGTTCGGTATGGAATTTTCAACACCAATGCAGTTTACACTTTCAGACTACAGTTTTAAACCAGGATATTTTTTTGTCAAATTGTTATACCATAAAATCCATTTAACCGTTTTGAGCTGGGGCCCTGCTTCTTTTCTGCTCTCAGGGAAAACATTGCCTGAATTTGCCAAAGACTGGGTTCCCGGGTTGAAAGGATTTGCAACGGCAGAGACCTCAGACCGCGGCAGCTATCTTGAATGGTCTTACCGGCAAGGGCCTTTTAAAAATGCCGGTTCACTGCCGTTTTTTTCCAGGTATATGCGGTTCACGCTTTTCAGACTTTTGCAGGATACACAAAATAACAGGATATACGGGGTAAAGATTGACTCTCCTGAAACATTTGAAATCGAGTTGATGAAAGGAACCATCATCAATGGGAGTTAAGGGGAAAACAGCATGGACTAAAAAAGAGGCCCTTTTGTGCATACCTGAAAGAAATACAGGATCTGAAGAGATTTTTAAGGATAACGGAGATCTGGTCCTCTCCTTTCCGGTAGTATACAAACCTTTTTTCATGCGGCTTTGGCGCATCGTTGGGGCAACCCCCAGAGAAACATTCAACCGTAAAATACAGCTTGATCGTTTGGGAGCCGATGTCTGGTCCCTGATAGATGGTAAAAGAGATGTGAAAACAATTATTAAATCATTTGCATCACTTCACGGATTGGATAACAGGGAAGCTGAAATTTCAGTAACGCTTTTTCTAAGGTCATTGGGTGAAAAAGGATTGATCAGCATAAATGATCCTTGAAAATTTAAATTTTCAGCATGGCTTCATCAAGATTTTTCTCTATTGGTAGATATCCATCAAACCCGGATATATCAAAAACCTCTCTCACATAGTCCTGAAGGCTGCAAAGGACGATGTTTCCATTCTGCCGTTTAAGGTCTTTTGTTGTTTTGAGCATTACTCTGATCCCGGCACTGGATATATAATCCAGGTTTTCAAGATTAAAAATTATCTTTTTCCGGCCATTTCCCAGGGCTGTATATATCCGGGTTTCAAATTCAGGTGATGTATTGGAGTCAAGGCTTCCTTTAACATTGAATATCTCAACCCCATTAACATTTTCTTGAAAAATTTCCATTGGTTTTATCCCTTTAAGAATTTATTTAAAAATCGGGTTATAAAGGCATCTTACCCGCGATATTTTTTTTTCATGATAATGATGTTTTTATTTTTTTTACGATAATACCGGCATTCATCTATAAAATGCTTTACAAAATGTATCCCCAGTCCACCAATACCTCTTTTTTCAATGGCACACCGGATATCGGGTGGTGGTAATGCATTGATATCAAACGGCTCACCGTCATCCTCCATTCGAATAACCATATCGGTATCATCACAGGACAAAGAAATATCAATATCATGTTCTTTGTTATCCGAAAAACCATGGTTTACCATATTTGTAAATAATTCTTCAAGGATCAGATCTATTTCTTTAAGCTTTCGCTGGGTGCAGTCTATGGATTCTGACATTTTTAAAACAATTGCTTTAAGTTTTTTTAGATCTGACAGCCGGTTTTTTAATGTAATGGATAGCTTCATTTTTCCCATGGCTTTTATTCTGGTGACTCCAAATCCTTGGTTACTCTAAAAAGCATTTATATCAAGCTGATGCCCAGAAGATTCTTGATGCCCTCTTTTTCTTCAGATTCAAATTCAATGATACATTTTCTCTCGGCATTTGCAAGCTTTTGCAAGATAGGGCGCGTGATTTTTAAAATTGTATCGGGAAATTGATCGGCAATTTTTGTAAAAGCTTTCCGGGTCATGACAATACATGTGGTGTCGGCCGTGGCAACCAGTGAAAACTGTTTCACCATGGGTGCCAAAAGAGAGAGCACACCTAAATAGCTTTCGGCTTTGTATTCACGAATCACATATTCTTTATTATTTTTTTTAAGGACAAGGGATGCCGCCCCTGACAAAATATAATAAGCGCATTGATCATCATCATCTTGAAAGAAAATATAGTCTCCGGTTTTATAGGACTGCCTCTTACAAAGAAAGGCAAAGAGCTTGATAACATCCATGGAAAGACCGGAAAAAAATTCTATTTGTCTGAAAATATTAAGATTTAATGAAAATTCACTCCTGTTTTCCGAATCACTTGTGTTCATAAGCGAGTTCATAAAAATACCCCTTTTTTGCCATCAGTTCATCGTAGGTTCCCATTTCCACTATTTTACCGGCTTTTAAAAAAACGATTTTGTCATAGTCCTTTACGATATCAAGCCTGTGTACCACTGCAATCAATGTGCTCTTCCCTTTCCATTGACGGGACAGTACGTTTTGAATTCTTTTTTGAGAATTATTGTCAAGGGCTGACGTTGCCTCATCAAGGATCATTATCCGGGGTGATTTTAAAAAGGTCCTGGCAATGGCCAGTTTCTGCCGCTGGCCACCTGAAAGTTTATTCCCTTTTGTGCCGACATTGAAATTCATCCCTATTTCAATCATTTCCTCAAGAAAGCCTTCACTGATCAAGAGGGCAATAAGGTATTGATTGATTTTTTCCTGGTCTGCAGGATTGGCTGTTTTAACGATTCCAAACAGGATATTATTAAATATGGTTTGGGAATGAATATACTGGTCGTTTTTGAAAAAAGCTACGGCATGATCATGGTATTGCCTGATTTTTTCTTTAAACATAAATCTGCCTTCCAGGATCAGATTTACCATAAAGTCAGGAATAAGCGCGATTCGATGTTTTCCTGGTGAAAACCGTAACGCAAGTTCCAGTAATGCCAGGGTCTGCTTTTTTTCAAGTTGATGCAGGTTTTGATTTTTAATGGTCCTTACGACCTCTTCATATTTGTCAAATTCTTCTGTTTTTATGGGGCTTTGTTCGAAAAACAGTTTGTCTGGTGCTACATTTTTAAGAATATCCACAGTCTGATAAGCAATTTCTTTGCCTAAAGTCAAAAGCGGCCGTTTCAGGTCTGCGTCATCGAGAAAATTAAGAAAAAACTGATTTTCCATTAGATTTTCATTTTTAAACTCATCTATTGCAGGAGCACCGAAAATAATGTTTTCTGTGATGTCGGCATAGGAAAGAAACTGATTTTCATCGAAAAATTCAACCCATTCGGCAATGGCTTCACCATATTGTTTCTGAAATGCCTGTCTCATTTTTATAATAACAGGGATAACCTCCTTTTCATTTTCACTAATAACGGTATTTAATCCGAATCGTAACACATCTACAAACAAGCCGGATTGCTGCAGCACCTGTACAAGGTTATCCAGTTCAAGGGCGCAGTCTCCTTCAAGTGTACACGTTTCACCATGAAGTGCCATATAGGAGTACATGAGATTCTCCTTAATGGTGCCCTCAAATATAAAGGGTGATTGTGATACCAATCCCATGTTCTGTGTAATGTCGGCCTTTGTAAGTTCGGAAATTTCCTTGGTTCCGATGGTGGCATGGCCTGATGTGTATTTGTAAAGCTGGGCAATGGAAAGGGCCAGCGAACTTTTACCGCTTCCTGAGAATCCTACCAGGGCGACTTGTTCACCAGGGCCTATGTCCAGGTTGATATCATCCAGGAGCTTTACGCCTTCCGCGGTTTCCAGATTCATACGGTTGATATTTATTGAACCCTCTAATTCATAGGGCTTTCGGTCATCGGATGTCAGGACGTTGTTTATCTGAACATCAAAATAGCTCATTGTTTTTTTATAATTGACTGATCCGTCCTGATAGACCTGGTAGAACTCGATCAGTTCTTTCCAGGGGTCATACAGTTTTTCCTGTGCTGACAAAAAGGCCACCAGGGCTCCCAGTCCCAATTGTCCTTTAATGGACAGATACCCGCCAATAATGAAGATGAGAAAGGGTCCCAGGTTAACAAAAAAATTGCTGGTTACCTTTATGGCATATTTATTGGTGTTCCATTTGACTCTGATTTTCATCAAGTGGTCAACAATTCCGTCAAATTTGTTTTTTTCTATATCAAATGCACCATTGGCCTGGACCTCATGGATACCGGCAACAGACTCGACAATTTTCGAGGATAATATCCGGGAGGAATTCATTCTTTTTCTATTATCCCGGTTCACCCGTTTTTGAATCAGCGGGATGACATATAGCATGATAGGATATAATGAAAAAGAAACGATCCCCAGCATGGGATTCAGGATAATGAGATATCCGGCAAAGGCCAGGAGGGTTACAATGTTGATCAATGGCACGGCTATGGCCATTCCTATAAAATTACCAGGGACTGTCAGTTCATTGATAATGGAGTTTACAACCGTGCCGGGCGGGGTATTTCTAAAAAAATCCAAAGGGATTTTCAGAATATGATAGTACAATTGTTTCCGCATCTCAGCAGTAACTTTTTCACTGATTCGGGTTTGAATGATATTAATCATCCATTTGAGCAATGAAGCCGATACAACGGCCAGAAGGTAGATCCCGCAATACTTTACCAGAAGTTCCGGTTTTCTTAGATTGATGGCTTCATTGATGATTCTTTGCTGCAATTCAAGGGGAACCACCCGGATGGCGACCGTAATCAGAATAATGATCACCAGCAGGATCTGAAGCTTTACATTCCCATCCAATACCCAGGACGAAAGGGTTCTGTTCACGACAGGGATTTGTTTCCCCCGGGTTTTTATTTCCAATGTTGTTATTCTCCGGATGAGTTCGTTCTGCTGTGTTTATAATATAGTTTTATAGATTTAAAAAGGATTTTTTCAGACTTCTCAAAAGTGTTATAAGGAGCATTCAGTGCAAAAGGCCCCTGTCCGGTAAAGATAATAACGATCAGGCTTGACACCTGAGGGTTCGGGTAGTTTTTCCCAGGTATCGATATGGAACCGGATATTGCTGACAATCAAAGCGCCGGGTAACATTATAGGTTCCAGGAGGGGGCTGATCATATTGATTAATTTTTGGTATTCAGCATGATCACTAGTGCCGAAATCATTATGAAGCAGGGCTACCTTTTTGCCGAATAATTTTGCAGCCTTTGTCAATGTTAAGGTAATTTCGCCAATGAACATATGGTCTTCAGGTGGTGTGCATGAAGGGAAGGCTGCTATTCTCCGATCAAAAACATATATTTCACGGTCAGGTAGTTTTTCGCGCAAATGATCATAGCTGCGCCCGTTGCCAAGGCCAAATTCAAAAACAATGCCGGGGATATCCTTGATCAATCCGGCTGCATGATTCAAGCAGTCTCTCTGTGCTGTCATACGTCGAATAAAACTTTCCAGTTTGCTCATAATTTTAACTCTCTTTTAAAAATTGCCTTTTTCTAAAAATAAAAACGGGATTTGCCCTGAGGAGCAAATCCCGTTCAATTTTTAGCAAAATTTAAAAAAAATGCTTAAAAATTTACACCCAGGCGGAAAAGACCTTCCACTACAGCATCGTCGTTACGATTGTCTGAATAATCGGAATCCACATAGGCTACACCACCGGATACAACAACGCCCGGCATCCAAACATAGTCAAAGTTTCCAAGTGCATAGAATCTGCTTTCCAGGATGTCGTTTTTATTGGGTTCTGCATAGGCAAGCTTGGCAAACAGAGTCAGCTCTTTAGTAGCCTGGAACTGACCATTGGCAACCAGACCCAGGGCACCTTTACCGTTACCGGAAAGATCAAAAATATCGTTTGTTACTCCGCTGAAGGTTGGGTTACCATTTGCGCCGTAACCGCGATATCCGGTGTAAGTACCTCTGTCATAACCTAAATGGCCTGCGAAATCGATGGGGTTGAATGCAGCATCATCAGAAATGTTTGTAACCTGAACTTCATCAGAATCCACATCTTCTGCATACAGACCCAATATACCGGCTTTAAAAGCATCGGTAATGGGGGAATCAAATGATACAAATCCCTGTGTCCCGGCATAATCAGTGGTTGCGCCATTGTCGCCGCTGAATGCGGTTATTTCAGCCTTGAGAACGGCCTTGCCGAACGGAACCGTCGTATAGACTGAATAACCGTCGATGGTATTGTCAACGCTGACATTTGCAAGAGAACTC
The DNA here is from genome assembly GCA_001799395.1 of Desulfobacterales bacterium RIFOXYA12_FULL_46_15. Lineage (GTDB taxonomy): Bacteria > Desulfobacterota > Desulfobacteria > Desulfobacterales > Desulfobacteraceae > Desulfobacula. The sequence continues at coordinate 20,028 of MGTJ01000171.1, forward strand.
TGGTCTAATCTTGCCCATGAAAAACCAACATCATAAGCACCGGCTTTATAATCGATTCCGGCACCATAAATATCATTGTCATCATTGGCGCCATTATCAGTTGTAGTATCACCGACCGTTCCGCCTTCAGATTCTTTGGAATAGAGGAACCGAAGACCAACAGGTTTCAGATCCACGTCAGCCATAATTCCCTGGAACTGATCACTCCAGAGGGTTCCATGTGCCCATCCGCCAGCCTGCTGACCTACATTAAATGTAAAAATGCCGCTTTTAACCGTTACAAAAGCATAATCAACCATGATGGTATCAGTACCGGTATCCGGTCTGTAGCCGTCACCCCAGGTCATTTCATCAAAATCACCGCGGAGGGTTGCGCTGACATTGTCATTGACCAGCCATTTGAACTGAGCCCGGAATCTCTGTCTGAAATATTGAGCTTCTTCGCCTGTGCCCGGATCTTCATGAATTGCCAGTGCACGATACTGGCCGCTGGTTTTGAGCTCGCTTGCCATTGCAGGTACAACAAAGCAAGCAGAGATCATTGCGATTGCAATCACTAATGCTAGTTTTTTCATCTCTTTTCCTTTTTTTAAAAAAGTTAAATTTTTTTTTATTGCACTCCTTTTAAATGCAATAAAAAACTTTTGTTGGGCCTAACCTTAAAAAATCGTTCAGAAGCCTTTTATTTCCGGCATCCCCCCTTTCTTCTCAGATTAATGCTTTGAATGATAAACCATAATCCAGGATAGGTGTCAATGGAAAAATCGTATTTTTATTAAAACTTCTATTAAACTCAGCAAAAAATATGCTTAAAAAACGCATTACCAGATCTTCCACCAGGGTTTTTTGCGTTCTCCCGGCTCTTGAACCGGCATCATCCGTTCCGGATTCAACCGCCGTAAATCTTCTTCTGTAATGATTTTTTCATTTTTGTATTTCTCATAGGACGCTGTTGTACGATCAAATATTTTTTTATTGATTTTAGCAGCAACAACGTCCACTTTTGATATCAGTTTATCAAGTGTCCCGGACTGGTCAAAGAAGGTGATATATGATTTTGTCTTCAAATTCCACACCTTTGTGTCAATACTGTAGGCACCGGCAAACTCTGTGATGATTCCTGTAATCACATAATCGGCATTTGTTTTTTCTCCGATTTTGAGAACTGCATTGCTTTCATAGATTTCCTTGATTCCGGATAGAGCTTTGTCCACAATTGATTGCCGGACAATAGTCACATTGTTTTTCCAGGAAAGTCTTGATTCAAGCATGGCCAGGATTCCGGATGTCATATAGGAAAGGTCATTTTCGGTATTTGCTTCAAAAGGGATGATGACCACTTTTTTCAGGGTGTTTACAGCGGCGATGCCTGAAGAAAAGGGGATCAATAGGGCCATCAGCAGGAGAAGAAAACTTTTTTTTACAGGATAATATTTTTTCACTGATATGCTCCGTTTTACATTAATTTTGTTTTCAATAAAGGAGTAACAATTTTAGGATCTGCCTTGCCCTTTGTTTTTTTCATGACCTGGCCCATAAAAAAGCTGAAAAGTTTTGTTTTACCGGTCCTGTAGGCTGCCGTTTCTTCCGGGTTTTCATTGATGACGGTCATGACGGCGGATTCAAGCTCCGAGACATCGGAAACCTGTTCAAGTCCTTTTTCCTGAACAATTCTCTCCGGGTCTTTCAGGGTTTCAACCATAAGATCAAATACGGTTTTGGCTGCATTGGCATTGATCTTCCCATTTTCAATGAGAAGGAGCAATTTTGAAACAGCTTCTGCAGTGACCGGCGATTCGGTGATGGGTATGCCTTTTGTGTTGAGCATACCCAGAAGGATGGTCATGACCCAGTTGGCTGCCTGCTTTTTATCCTTGAGAGGACCGGCTGCTTTTTCAAAGAAATCAGCCAGCGCAAGGGTCGAGGTCAATACTCCTGCATCCGTATCGGAAAGGGCATATTGTTTTACAAACCGGGATAATTTTGCATCCGGCAGTTCAGGCATTTCCTTTTCAACAGCTTTGATCCATGTTTCATCTAAAATGAGCGGAACAAGATCGGGGTCAGGGAAATACCGGTAGTCATGGGCTTCTTCCTTGCCTCGCATGGAAACGGTTTTATTTTTCGATGGGTCCCAGAGCCGTGTTTCCTGGATAACGGAGTTGCCTTCGCTTAAGACATAAGCCTGGCGTTCTATTTCATAGGTAATGGCTTTTTCAATATGCTTAAACGAGTTCAGGTTTTTTAGTTCGGTGCGAGTGCCGAATTCTTTTTTACCCAGGGGTCTTAAGGATATATTGGCATCACACCTAAAACTGCCTTCCTCCATATTGCCGTCACAGACATCAATATATTTGAGGATGTTGTGGAGTTTTCTTAAATAAGCGCCGGCTTCTTCTGCCGATCGTATATCAGGGTCGCTCACGATTTCGATAAGAGGGACGCCGGTTCTGTTGAGATCCACCATGCTTTTGGACCGTGCCGGATCATGGATGAGTTTCCCTGCATCCTCTTCCATGTGAATTCGCGTAATACCAATTTTTTTTAAGCCTGACATATTTGTCTCAATTTCAAGAAAACCGTGTTCTGCAATGGGTGCGGCATACTGTGAGATCTGGTAACCTTTGGGAAGGTCCGGGTAAAAGTAGTTTTTACGGTCAAACCGGCTTTCCCGGTTGATCCGGCAATGGGTGGCGAGGCAGGCTTTGATGGCAAAGCTGACGGCCAGCCGGTTCAAGACCGGCAGGACCCCGGGCATTCCGGTACAGACCGGGCAGGTATTGGCATTGGGGGGTTTTCCGAATTCAGTTGAGCAACTGCAGAAAATTTTGGTTTTTGTTTTAAGTTGCGCATGGACTTCAAGGCCTATGACCGGTTCAAACTGCATGTGAAATATCTTTTCCTGTTAATATATTGCATTGCCGTTAAATAATAACATCCTTATATAGCCTTGATATTTTCAATAATCAATATAATTTTTATTGCATAAAAAAGGCCGAAACTATAAAAATGATACCGACTGATTCAACTGTCACACGGATCAAAACAGGATTGGGAAAAAGGACTCGAAAAAAGGATCGGATGAATATGAAGTTTTTTTTATGTGTCATGGGTATGGTCATGATTGTGGAAGGCTTACCGTACTTTGCATTTCCCTCGAAAATGAAGGAAATGGTTCTTATGATGGTTGGCCTTGATGACGAAAAGCTAAGAAAATTCGGATTTTCCCTTATGCTGACCGGGCTTTTTCTTGTTTATTTTGTGATGAAAGGATTCTGATGTACCTTTTATCCGATTATTCCTATGACCTGCCCCAGGGCAAGATTGCCCAGACTCCCTGTAAAAACAGGAGCGAATCAAAGCTTCTGCATATCAAAAGAGATTCAGGGATACTTACACATCTTCAATTTAAAAATCTTACAGATCTGTTAAGAAAAGACGACCTTCTCGTTATCAACAATACCCGGGTGATTCCGGCAAGGCTTTTCGGGACAAAAGCGTCTGGGGGCAGGGTTGAAATCCTGATCATTGACTATGCAGCAGGGTTGAAATCCCTTGAAAAAAAAGGGTTTTTCCAGTGCGATTGTTTGATCAGGGCCTCTAGAAAACCAAAAAAGGGTGCCAGGATTGTATTTGAAGCCGGTACTGAAGCAGAAGTGGTTGAGGAGAAAGAAAGCATTTCTGAAGTCAGATTTTTTTGCCCGGACGGATTTCTTTGGTTTTTAAATCGGTTTGGTGAGACTCCGTTGCCGCCTTATATTAAAAGAGAAGAAAAAAATGAGCAGATGAATGACCGGACAACCTACCAGACGGTTTATGCATTCAGCGAAGGCGCGGTTGCAGCACCCACAGCCGGGCTCCATTTTACAGAAGAGCTGATGGACAAACTTATGGCCAAAGGGATCGAATTCGCTCCCCTTACCCTTCATGTGGGCTATGGCACCTTTGTCCCGGTCAAGACTGAAGATATCCGGCAGCATCAGATCCATGCCGAATATTTTTCTTTGTCAAAAGAGATTGCCGATAAAATCAATGATGCCCGGCAAAGCAATCGCAGGATCGTGGCCGTGGGCACAACCAGCGTCAGGGTGCTTGAATTTGTCTCGGATGAAAAGGGCAAGGTCAATGCCGGGACCGGGATGTGCAATCTTTTTATTTATCCCGGCTACAGGTTTAAGTGTGTGGATGCTGTGATCACCAATTTTCATCTTCCTGAGTCAACCCTTTTGATGCTGGTGTCGGCTTTTTATGACCGGGAAAAGATCCTTGCCGCATACAAAGAGGCTATTAAAACGGATTACCGGTTTTTCAGCTATGGTGATGCCATGCTGATCGAGTGATAAAACAATGCTGAAATTTGAACTTAAAAAAGAGTCTGCTGAATTCAAAGGCGGTGAGCAGTGCCGGGCAAGGCTTGGGGCTATTACCACCGATCACGGGAAGATTGAGACCCCGATTTTTATGCCCGTCGGAACCGTAGGGTCGGTAAAGGCCCTGAGTGTGGAAGACCTTGCGCACTGCAAAGCGCAGATCATCCTTGGCAATACCTATCATCTTTATCTTCGGCCGGGCATGGACGTGATCGAATACATGAAGGGCCTTCATGATTTTATCCGGTGGAATAAACCCATACTCACCGATTCCGGCGGGTACCAGTTTTTTTCTCTTGCCAAGCTTGCTAAATTTTCAGACGAAGGGGTGGCGTTTCAGTCCCATATCGACGGGTCCCGCCATGTTTTTTCCCCTGAAAAAGCCATTGACATCCAGATGATCCTGGGGTCTGATATCATGATGTCCCTGGATTGGTGCATCGGATATCCGGCCAATGAAAGGGAAGTCATGGCCGCCTTGAACAAGACAACTCAATGGGCGAAAAGAGGATTTGAATTCTGGCGGCAAAAAGGTTCAGTCAATAATCTTTTCGGCATTGTCCAGGGCGGGATGTTCAAATCCTTACGTTCCCTTTCGGCCGGGCAGTTGAAAGAGATTGATTTCCCGGGCTTTGCCATCGGGGGCTTAAGCGTCGGAGAGCCCAAAGACCTCATGTATGAGATGGCAGATCATACCCTGCCTCTTCTGCCTCGCCATAAACCGAGATACATCATGGGCGTGGGTACGCCGGAAGACCTGGTTGAGCTGACCTTCATGGGCTGTGATATGTTCGATTGTGTCATGCCCACAAGAAATGCAAGAAACGGGCAGCTTTTTACATCACGGGGAACCATGAATATCTCCAATGCCAGATACAGGCTTGACAAGGCCCCCCCGGATGCCGAATGTAACTGTTATACATGCGCCAATTATTCACGGAGCTATCTGAGGCATCTCTATAAATCAAGGGAGATTCTCTCATACAGGCTCAATACGATCCACAATATTTATTATTATATGAATCTGATGGAAAAAATGAGAGAGGCCATAAAAAATGACCGGTTCTTTGAATTCAGGCAGGCATTTTATCTGAAAAGACAAAGTGATCCCCGGGAATTTGATTCAGAATAAGGAAAGTTGAGATATCATGCATGAAATGGGAATCGCCGAACAACTGGTGCAAATAGCTTTGGATGCCATTCCAAAGGATATTAAAAATCCAAAGGTGGACATTATCCATCTTAAAATCGGAAAGCTTGCTTCTGTCGTTGAACACAGCCTTACCTTCTGTTTTGAAATCATTACAAAGGATACAGCCCTTGAGAATGCACGGCTTGAAATTGATTTTGTACCGGTGAGGGTTCACTGCAAATCCTGTGATCACTCCTGGGAGGTAACCGGGCCTGTGTTCCAATGCCCATTTTGCAAGGACGGCGATGTTGAAATGATCAGCGGCCGGGAAATTGAAATTATCTCCCTTGAGCTTGAAGAAACCCCTTAAACCAATAAATCCTTAATCGGAACGGAAAAGAACAATGGAAATCAAAATTCAAAAAAAAGTTCTGGAAGCCAATGAAACAGAGGCTGAAAAAAACAGGAAATTTTTCAAAAAAGAAAATGTGTTTGTTCTGAACATGATGTCCTCTCCCGGCTCCGGAAAGACAGAAACCCTCTGCAAAACGCTGACAAGACTGATGCCCGGGATAAGGGCAGGGGTGATAGTGGGCGATATCTGTACCACCAACGATGCGGACAGGCTTGTTAAAACAGGGGCCAGGGTCATCCAGATCAATACGGATCAGTTCGGCGGGGACTGCCATCTTTCAGCACCGCTTGTCATGGATTCGGCACGAAAAATAGGATGTGAAGACATTGATCTTCTGATCGTTGAAAATATCGGGAATCTGGTCTGTCCGGCAGAGTTTGATATTGGTGAAGATTCAAGGGCTGTGGTGTTAAGCGTTACCGAAGGAGAAGACAAACCCTTGAAATATCCCTTGATGTTCCGGGTGGCGGATGTGGCTATTTTAAATAAAATTGATCTTCTGCCCTATCTGGATGTGGATAGAAACCTTGCTGTAGATAATATGAAAAAAGTACACCCTCACCTCCCGGTATTTGAAATGTCGGCCAAAACTGAAGAAGGATATGAACCCTGGCTTGACTGGCTGAAAATAAAAGTGTTTGAAAAAACAGGAAAAGGGCTTTAGGAAAAAAAAAGAAAGGGGGGAGCCATGGAAAATAAAAAAATGGCCTTTAGCGGGTCCTGGTATCCGGCAACGGCCCGTGAATGTGAATCATCCATAGAAAAATTTTTAAGGGAAAAACAAGGTCCTTTGAAGGGTTCTTTTATCGGCGGCATTGTTCCCCATGCAGGCTGGTATTTTTCAGGCTCCATTGCCTGCAGGGTCATTGCTTCGCTTAAATCAGATGAAAAAACAGACACCATTGTCCTGTTCGGTGCCCATATGCATAAGCAGTCCGAACCCTTTATCCTGAGCCATGGTGCAGTTGAAACCCCTTTTGGAGATATCGAGGTGGATACGGAACTTGCGGATAGAATCTGCGATAGCATCAGTATCAAAAAAAGACCTCCATCCAAATTTCCGGACGAGAACACCCTGGAACTTCAGATCCCCTTTATCCGGTATTTTTTTCCTGGGGCAAAAATTGTAGTCATGGGGGTTGCCCCCTCTTTTTTTGCATCCGTCATCGGGTGTACGGCAGCAGAGGAAGCCGGGCGGTTGTCAAAAAAAATCAGGATTATCGGCTCAACAGACATGACCCATTATGGGCCTGATTTCGGGTTCACAACTGAAGGATCGGGTCAAAAAGCCCTTGAATGGGTGAAAAATATAAATGACCGGTCTGCCATGGAAGCCATGATAAGGATGGATGAAGAAAAGATTATCAGGGAGGGTCTTTCCCATCAAAATATGTGCTGCCCGGGTGCTGCCGCTGCCACGGCAGCGGCAGTAAAAAAAATGGGCGCAGTCAGGGCTGTTCAGCTTGACTACGCCACAAGTTTTGAAAAATCGGCTTCCGCAAGTTTTGTCGGATATGCCGGGATTCTTTATGCCTTATCCTGAATAAACCGGACAGCCTTTCTGATTCTCTTTATTGTTTTTTCTTTGCCAAGCACCAGCAGCATTTCAAATATACCGGGGCTGACCGTTGTTCCTGTGACGGCAACCCTCAGGGGCTGGGCAATTTTTCCGAATTTATGCCCGGTTTCCTCAATAATGAATTTGAAAACAGTTTCAAGGGCTTCATGGGTGTAGGGGTCAAGGGTATCTATCATTTCTGCAGATTTTTCCAGAACAGGGAGCATGTCCGGCAATAGAAATTTATCTGCTGCGGTTTTATCATATTCCACTTCGTCCTTATAATAGAATGCAGCTCCTTCTGCCATTTCAACAAGGGTTTTACTCCTCGGCTGAAGGGTCTGAATGGCTCCTATGGTAAAGGCATCATTTTTGGCCTCAATGCCCAGATCGTTTAAGTGAAAGAGCAGGGGACCGGCCAGTTCTTCAGGCGTTTTTTTCTGGATATGTTTTGAGTTTAAGGCCATGAGCTTATCCGTGTCAAACATGGAAGCCGACCTTCCCAGGTGTTCAAGGTCAAATACGTCAATAAGTTCGGCCCGGTCAAAAAATTCCTGATCCCCATGGGACCATCCCAGCCTTACCAGGTAATTGATCATGGCATCGGGTAAAAATCCCATTTTCCGGTATTCCCCCACAGACATGGCTCCATGCCGTTTGCTCAACCTTGTTTTGTCGGAACCTAAGACCATGGGGACATGGCCGAAAATCGGCATGTCGGCTCCCAGGGCCGAATAGATAAGCATCTGCTTGGGCGTATTGATTAAATGGTCATCCCCCCGGATAATGGTATTGATCCCCATGGTGATATCATCAATGACCACAGCCAGGTTATACATGGCAGAGCCGTCGCTTCTGCGGATAATGAAATCATCAATTTCAGAATTCCGGAATGCAGTATCTCCTTTGACAATATCTTCAACAACTGTGGCTCCAGAGTCAGGGGTTTTCAGGCGGACCACGGTATCAGGGCCTTTTTTAAGATTTAAATTCCTGCATTTCCCGTTATACATGGGTTTTAAGCCTTTGGCCTTTGCCTCTTCCCGCATAGCATCCACTTCGTCCGGGGTGCAGGAACAATAATAAGCATGACCGGATTCAATGAGTTTTTCAATATATTCATCATAGATATGATATCTCCGGGTTTGAAAATAGGGGCCATCATCCCAGTCAATGCCGAGCCATTCAAGTGATTCCAATATGGCATCCACGGATTCACTGGTGGACCTGGCCGCATCCGTATCTTCTATTCTCAAGACAAATCTGCCTTTGGTTTTTCTTGCATACAGCCAGTTAAAGAGTGCGGTTCTGGCTCCGCCGATATGAAGATAACCGGTCGGAGACGGGGGAAAGCGTGTAACAATGGGTTTTATTGGGGGGTTCATGGGATCTCCGTAAAATAAATATTGTGTAAAATCGAGCCCTTAAGTATCATAAAACTTTGATTAGAGCAACAGGGTTTAATTTCTTGACTCTTTTTTTAAATTAGGGTAAATAAATGTGTTTTATTCCATAAGCAGTATATGGTGGATAATCAATAAAATAATATAGTTAGGAGAAAACAATGGCAGTACCCAAGCAGCGGAGCTCTAAAGCAAGAGGCAGAAAGAGGCGGACACATTACAAAGTAAGCGCACCCACAGTCGGTGTATGCCCTGAATGTCAGGAACCCAAACTTCCCCATGCAGCCTGTCCTGAATGCGGCGCTTACAAAGAAAGAAATGTAAAACCTACAGTAGAGAGTGAAGAATAAACAAAGGAGCCAGTCTAATTATTATGACTGTTGAAACAAAAATAAAAAAAGTGATTGCAGAAAAAATTCCGGGTCTGGATGTCGAAGACATACTCCCGGAAGCATCCCTGATTGAAGATCTGGGCGCAGACTCCCTGACCATTGTTGAGCTGATCATGTCAATGGAGGAAATTTTTGATATTGAGATTGATGATGAGGATGCAGAAAAACTGATCACAGTCCAGGACGCCATTGATTTCATCAAGGCAAAATCCTGATCATCAGGAAAGCATATGGATAAGGAAAAGCCCATTATTATTGGAAGCGACCATGCCGCCTTTGAATTAAAGGAAAAAATCAAAGGGTATCTTCTGGGAAAAGGATTTCAGGTGGAAGATGCAGGGACACACAGCATCGCTTCGGTCAGTTATGTCGATTATGGAAAAAAAGTGGCTGAAGCGATTTCCCAAGGCCGGTTTTCCCGAGGGATTCTACTTTGCGGCACAGGGCTTGGCATGTCCATGGTGGCCAACCGGTTCCGAAATGTCAGGGCAGCACTCTGCTCTGATATTTTTTCCGTAAAAATGAGCCGGATTCATAATGATTCCAATATTCTTGTCCTGGGTGGACGGATACTGGGGGACATTCTTGCGTTTGAACTTGTTCAGACCTGGCTCGATACCGGATTTGAGGGCGGGCGTCACCTGGAACGGATTCAAAGTATGGACGCCTGATAAGGCGGAGCAGTGGATATCGGGTGCAAACCAAGGGTATGTTTTCTAATGACAGGCAAAAGGGATCATTATATGGGGTATATAGAACAAACAGATTCTCAGGTTGCAAAGATAATTGAGCAGGAGGCAGACCGCCAGGAATACGGTTTGAACCTGATTGCTTCGGAAAATACCGTCAGCCGGGCGGTAATGGAAGCTCAAGGCTCCATCCTGACCAATAAATATGCAGAAGGATATCCTGCCCGGAGATATTATGGGGGATGTGAATTTATAGACCAGGTGGAAGATCTGGCCATAGAGAGAGCCAAGCGGCTCTTCAATGTTGAATATGCCAATGTCCAGCCCCATTCCGGTTCCGGGGCTAATATGGCTGCTTATTTTGCCCTGCTGAACCCGGGGGATAAAATCCTGGCCATGGATCTTACCCATGGCGGTCACCTTACCCATGGCGCTGCCGTCAGTTTTTCAGGCAAACTCTACCAATTTGCCCATTACGGCCTGTCCCCGGAAACGGAAATGATTGACTTAAATCAGGTCGAGACCCTTGCAAAACAACATCGTCCGAAACTGATTGTGGCCGGCGCCAGTGCCTATCCGAGAATCATCGATTTTAAAGGATTTTCCCAGATTGCAAAATCAGTCGATGCCCTTTTTATGGTAGATATGGCCCATATTGCAGGGCTTGTGGCTGCCGGGGTTCATCCAAGCCCGGTCGGGTTTGCCGACGTGATTACAACCACCACCCATAAAACCCTCCGGGGGCCTCGCGGCGGGTTGATTCTGTCTTCGGAAGAATTTGCGAAAAAAATATCCAGCCAGATTTTTCCCGGTATCCAGGGGGGACCCTTGATGCATGTGATTGCAGCAAAGGCAGTGGCCCTGAAAGAGGCCATGGGTGAATCTTTTAAAAATTATCAGCGCCAGGTTGTGAAAAATACGGCTGTGCTGGCCGGCGTGATCATGGAAAGAGGATATAGGCTTGTTTCCGGTGGAACAGACAATCATATGGTGCTGGTGGATTTCAGCGGAAAAGAGATTTCCGGAAAAGATGCTGAAGAGTGTCTCGGGAAAGCCGGGATTACGGTGAATAAGAATTCAGTCCCCAATGAGAAGCGCAGCCCTTTTGTTACCAGTGGTATCCGTATCGGAATGCCGCTTGTGACATCAAGGGGAATGATGGAGGACGCTGCCAGGGAAGTCGGGTCCTATATCTGTGATGTTTTAGACGATGCATCAAAGGTTGATGCTGTGAAAAAGAAAGTCAGAGATCTTTGTGCAAGCTATCCTTTGTATAAAGAGAACCAGGCATGACGGAACCATCTTCTTCAGCCCTGTCATCAGACAGACCTACCTGGCACGAATATTTCATGGGAATCTGTGATCTTGTCTCCAGCCGGTCCACCTGTATTCGAAGAAAGGTCGGCGCAGTGTTGGTCAAGGAAAAACGGATATTATGTTCAGGCTATAACGGTGCTCCCGCCAATGTCCCCCACTGCCGGGAGACCGGGTGTTTAAGGGAAAAACTGAATGTGCCTTCAGGGGAAAAACATGAACTGTGCCGTGGTGTCCATGCAGAACAGAATGCCATTATCCAGGCAGCCTTTCACGGTATTCCCGTAAACGGCTCTATTCTTTACTGCACTAACCAGCCGTGTTCCATCTGCGCAAAAATGATTATCAATGCCGGAATTCTGGCTGTGTATTACCGGGATGAATATGAAGATGCATTAACCCTTGATATGTTTGACCATGCAAAAGTAAAGTTTGTTCGGCTTTCCACCTGATCTGAAAAAGAGACAAAAATGAAATGCCCATTTTGCGGAAATAGAGATACAAAGGTGATTGATTCGCGTCCGGGCAAGTTTGAATTTGAGATCCGGAGGCGAAGAGAATGCCTCGACTGCACCCGCCGGTTCACGACCTATGAACGGCTTGAACAGATCCCGGTCATGATTGTGAAAAAAGACAGTCGCAGGGAAGAATTCAACCGGGAAAAAATTCTTGCCGGAATCATGAAGGCCTGTGAAAAGAGAGCGATCAGCATGGATCAGATTGAAGCCATGGTGGATGAAATTGAGCAGGGCCTGCGGGAGCGCAATGACCGGGAAGTCCCTTCCAAAATAGTGGGCGAAAAAATCATTGAAGCCTTAAAAAAAGTCGATGATGTGGCCTATGTCCGGTTTGCTTCTGTTTACCGGGAATTTAAAGATGTGGCTGATTTTATAGAAGAATTGAAAGGACTGCTTCCCAAAGACTGCCTGCCGGCTGAATTTAATGTAATTCCGGATAAGACCCATGACCGATCATGAATACATGCAAAAAGCCATATCGCTTGCAAAAACAGCAAAAGGCTTTACATCTCCCAATCCCTGCGTGGGTGCAGTGGTGGTCAAAAACGGTGCTGTTATCGGGCAAGGGTATCACCGGAAGGCCGGACTTGCCCATGCCGAAGTGGAAGCCATTGATGATGCCGGACCAGACTCTGCCGGCGCAACCCTTTATGTGACCCTTGAACCCTGCAACCATTTTGGAAAGACCCCTCCCTGTACGCATAAGATTCTCCAGTCAAACATTAAAAAAGTAGTGGTGGGCTGCAACGATCCTAACCCCTTTGTCAACGGCGGCGGCATCCGGTTTCTTGAAGAAAATGGGGTTGAAGTGGTCACAGGGATTTTAAAGGAAGAGGCAGAAATTCTGATCGAAGATTTTATCTGGTATATCAAGAATGATAAAAAACCCTTTGTCATCCTGAAAACAGCCTCTACCCTGGATGGAAGAACGGCAACAGCCGTTGGGGATTCCAAATGGATCACGGGCAGGGCTTCAAGGGCCTTTGTCCATCAGATCCGCCATGAGGTGGATGCAATCTTGATCGGATCAGGAACCCTGCATGCGGATGATCCTTCCCTTACTTCAAGAATTGAAGGCCTTGAAACCAGTGATCCTGCAAGAATTATCCTGGATACCCATTTAAGCATAAAAGAAAATGCCCGGGTGCTGACCCAGAAATCCAATGCAAAAACCATTATTGTCACTCACCTTAAAGCCTTAGAAGAAAAAAGAGCCTTTTTTGAAAAAAAAGGAATTCAGATCATTGATGTGCCCTTGAAAGAAGGAAGGCTTGATTTAAACGAACTCATGATTAAATTAGGCCAGATGTCGTTTTTAAGTGTTTTGATCGAAGGCGGCAGCACTGTGGCCGGAGCAGCCTTACAAACCGGGATTGTGAATAAGGTGCTGTTGTTCATGGCACCGCGGATTCTTGGCGGCAGTGACGGCAAACCCATGTTTGAAGGCAAGGGGCCAAAGCTGATAAAAGATGCTCTTGAGTTGAAAAATATGAGTGTCACCCGGTTTGAAAATGATATCCTGGTGAGCGGATATTTGAAATAAGGTTGAAGATTTTTTGACAGCTCAAAGGGTAAAAGAGTTTAGGTTAAAGAGAATTGTTTACAGGAATCATAGAAAGTTTTGGAGCCATCAAACGGATCGAATCCAAAGGGGAGGGTAAAATCCTTTCCATCGGCTGTGATCTGGATCTGTCTGCAACAAAGATAGGGGATTCCATTGCCGTTAATGGGGCCTGTCTTACCGCCGTCAGTGTTGAGAAACATGGATTTAAAGTGGATATGGCACCTGAGACGGTTGAACGGACAACCTTTAAACATATGACAGTAGGGTCGAGGGTGAATATTGAACGGGCCCTGAAATTTTCAGACCGGATCGACGGGCATCTGGTGTCAGGCCATATTGATGGAACCGGAATTATTTCCTCCATCCGAAGAAAGAGCAATGCCCTGATATTCAGGATCAATGTTCCGGCAAAGCTTGCTGAAGACATGATCGAAAAAGGATCGGTTGCTGTTGAAGGGATCAGCCTTACCATCAACCAATGCACGGATAAGGATTTTGAAGTGAGTATCATTCCCCATACGGCCGGTATTACCACCATCGGTCATAAAAAGGTGGGAGATGCCGTCAATATTGAAACCGATATGATTGGAAAATATATAAAGAAAATAATATCAAAGAGAAATTCCTCAAAAAATGATGCATTGCCTGAAGGTAAAAATGATATCAGCACGGAGCTTCTCGCAAGGAATGGATTTTTATAAGATTAAGGATTGAGAAACATGCCTCATTTGACAATAGAACAGGCCATAGAAGAAATCAGAAAAGGGA
>MGTJ01000172.1 GCA_001799395.1 Desulfobacterales bacterium RIFOXYA12_FULL_46_15
CAGCTCCTGGCCTATAAAAGAATGCCGGACAGTGTATTGTTCAGGGTTCAGAAGGTCCATGTCCATATCAAAGACATCGACCTGCCGGGACCGACCCGGGAAAAAGCAAGGTGCGGCCGGTGCGGCCAGATCATCCGTGACGGCCGCCAGGTGGAAAAAGATGGAGAAATCCTGTGCAAGCCCTGCGCCGGGGACTGCTATTTTCACCATACCGCGGAAATCACCTGGCCTGAAATGAACTGGTCCCCGGAAAACCGGACCCATGAAAAAACTCACCCCTGTTCCGGCAATGGAACTGTTTTGGGCAGGTCGAGGCAGTCTTGCCCAATGGAAAACGATTAAAGGAGAGCCTATCGTGCTAAAAAAAATCCGTGTCCAGGATGCTGTTGGAGAAACACTGAGTCATGACATCACCGAAATCAGACCGGGGGAGTTTAAAGGGGCTGCTTTCACAAAAGGCCATACCGTCTGCAATGAAGATATCTGTCATCTCCAGAAACTGGGGAAAAACCATCTTTATCTCATTAACCTGGAGGAGGATGAGATCCATGAAAATGAGGCAGCCTCCATCCTGGCCAAAGGCCTGGCAGGCCCCGGCATCACCTGGGAGGATAGTCCAAGGGAGGGAAAAATCTGCCTCACGGCTGAAACCGACGGTCTCCTGGTGGTGGATAAAGCGGGTCTGGCTGCCTTTAACATGATCGATGAAGTCATGTGTGCCTGTCTTCACAGCTATACGCAGGTCAAAAAAGGCAGGCAGGTGGCCGCCACCCGGGCCATCCCCCTGGTCATGAAAAGAACGCCGGTGGAGCGTGCCGCAGCCATTGCCGGACAGAACGGCGGAATCCTGGCCGTCCATCCGCTGAAACCCTCAAAGGCCGGGATCGTGATCACGGGCAATGAAGTCTTCAACGGCTTGATCAAGGACGGGTTTGCGCCGGTTCTGGAAAAAAAGGTGGCTGATCTTGGCTCCGCCGTATCCGGAATCGAATTTGCCCCGGATGACGAGACCCTGATCCAGCAGGCCGTGGAAAAACATTTGGCAGACGGGTGCGATTTGATTCTCCTTACCGGCGGGATGAGTGTGGACCCTGATGATGTTACGCGCAAAGGCATTGCACGGGCCGGTGCCAAGGAAATGAATTATGGGGCTGCGGCCCTGCCGGGCGCCATGTTCATGGTCGCCTATATCGGTGATGTCCCGCTCCTGGGAGTCCCGGCCTGTGGTCTGCATCATAGGGTCACTGTCCTGGACCTGGTCCTGCCGCGGATTCTCATCGGCGAGCATATCGGCAAAAAGGAGCTGGCGTTCCTGGGCCACGGCGGCATGTGCATGGACTGCCCGGAATGCGTCTACCCCCATTGTCCCTTTGGCAAAGGCATGTGATTGGATTGCAATGCCCGTTCGAGCACTTCAAAGCTGAATATTTCACTATCTTTTATAATGGAATTTCAGGAAAACTTTGACCCAAAATACCGGCGCTGGAAAAAGAAAGCCACGTTTACAAGACCGATCATGACCGGCACTTCCACCAAAGGCCCGATGACGGCGGCAAAGGCTGCGCCGGAATTGAGACCGAAGACGGCGATGGACACGGCAATGGCCAGTTCAAAATTGTTGCTGGCAGCCGTAAAGGCCAGGGTGGCCGTCTTTTTGTAATCGGCACCAGCCTTTTTGCCCATGTAAAAAGACATAAGAAACATAATCACGAAATAAACCAGCAGCGGGACTGCTATTCTAACCACATCCATGGGAATCCGGACAATGAGGTCTCCTTTAAGGCTGAACATGAGGACAATGGTAAAGAGCAGGGCGATCAGGGTCAGCGGGCTGATCCTGGGGACCACCACGGCATGATACCGTTCCCGGCCCATGATTTTAACGCCGACAAACCGGGTCAGAGCCCCGGCAATGAAAGGGATGCCAAGATAGATAAACACGCTTTCGGCTATCTGTCCGATGGTGATATCCACGGCCGTGGCCTGGATCCCGAAGAGGGGCGGCAGAACCGTAAGGAAAAACCAGGCATAAACACTGAAAAAAACCACCTGAAAAACGGAGTTAAAGGCCACCAGGCCGGCTGCGTATTCCGTATCTCCTTTGGCCAGCTCATTCCAGACAATGACCATGGCGATGCACCGGGCAAGACCGATCATGATCAGCCCGGCCATGTATTCGGGATAATCCCGGAGAAAAATAATGGCAATGAAAAACATCAGAAAGGGGCCCACCACCCAGTTCTGGACCAGGGACAGGCAAAGAACCCGGATATTTCTGAAAACATCGGGCATGTCCTCATATCTCACCTTGGCAAAAGGCGGATACATCATGAGGATGAGGCCAATGGCAATGGGAATATTGGTGGTTCCGACCGTAAATAAATCGACAAAATTCTTGACGCCGGGCACCAGCCAGCCGGCGCCGATCCCCAAGGCCATGGCGGCGAATATCCACAGGGTCAGAAACCGGTCCAGAAAGGAAAGTCTCTTGCCGACGGGCTGGGCAGCGGGACAGACGCTTGGATTTGTTTTGCCGGATTTTATTCTGTTGTTATTCACCTTTGGTCTCCTTTTACGAATTTAAAATATTGTTTGGCAGGGCTTCCACAAAAACCCTGATTTCATCTCTCACCTTCCGGTAGCAATCCAGTTGGGCCGCTTCATCCCCCCCTTGTTTTGCTATCTCCCGGGCCAGGGCAGGCGGATCGGCAAAGCCTGCATGGACGCGTTGGCAGGATGCCGGGAAAAAAGGGCAGGATTCCCTGGCATGGTCACAGACCGTCACCACCACATCCAGATCCCTGCCTGAAAATTCATTGACATGTTTTGACCTCTGCCCGGAAATATCCACACCAGCCTCAGCCATAACGGTAACAGCATGGGGGTTCAGCCCGTGGGTTTCAACCCCGGCTGAGAACGCCTCGATCCGGTCGCCTTTGAGCTTACGGGCCCAGCCTTCTGCCATCTGGCTCCGGCATGAATTTCCCGTACACAGGAATAATATCTTCAGTTTATCCATCATGTTGTCCCTCTTTGTTTCTTATGGGGCAGCACGCTTCCCCCCGTTGTTTTCTGCAAAGATCCTCACGGGAAAGATCCGTGATCCGTCTTAAAGCATCAAGGTCGTTTTGAAGGGTCAACGAGGTCCGGACTTCAGGATCAAGCCATTGCAGGATTCCGTCAAACCCGCTGCCGGACCGGTCCAGGCTGAAAAGCACCCACCGGCCGTCCTTCCGACTTTTGAGCAGTCCGGCAGTGACCAGGATACTCAAATGCCTTGAGGCTGTTGCACCGGTCACCTGGAGCAATTCCGTGATCTGGCAGGCGCACAATTCCTCGTGGCTGGCAAGGGCGCAAAAAATCCTGAACCGGTTTTTGTCTGCCAGGGCCTTCAATTTTGAAATCGTATCGTCCATATCAAACCCATGTTTTTATAATTAGCCAAACAACTAAATATCTATATAAAAAATCTGATCCGGTCAAGAATTTTTATATGGCATTGGTGCTGTTGAACAAAACCCGGACATGAGGACAGGACGTTTTCCTGAAGCGACAAAAACCGGATTGCCGTTTGTATTTCTTTTTGTTAGGAAGGAGCCGAACCGTGGCCGGTACCGGGATTACCAGCGCCCTGGGGGATTTCTGCTATGAAACCACCACGGTGATCCTTCCCGGGTTTCTGGCGGACCGGCTGGGCCATGTTCCGGTTCTGGTTGCAGGCTATGTATTGGGGGGGGTGCTGACGGCAGCTTTGACCGCCTGTGCGTTTTTGTTCCATGTGGAAAGTGTGGCCCTTTTGACAGTGATCTTTTTCATCGCCGGTCTTTATGTTGCCGTGCAGGAGGCTCTTGAATCGACAGTGACCGCAGAAATGGTCGATAAAGACATATTGGCTATGAGCATCGGTGCCCTCGGCACTATCAACGGCACGGCAAAAAGGCCTATATTTTTAATCCAGCCTATGATTTATCCGGCATCCCGGAATGGGCGGGCCTTGTCTGCTATTTCCTCCGGCAGGGTGAAGGTGGCCATGTCTCCGAGCATGAGTTCAAATCCGGTATGATCATTGCGGACCCAAGGCGCATAATTGGAGCGGACCATCATGACAACCCTCAGTTCAAGCCGGCAGACATCCTTTCATCACTTCCAAGGTCATCTCTTCTAAAAATTTTCATTTTTTTCTTAACACGTTTCAGGTCCCGTTCAAACAGAGTTTTAGATTTCCACTCCGTATTAACAAACTGTTTTTGTATCTATATATTCTATTTTAACGATATTTAACCAGGAGAACGAATAGACTCAAAAACAATCCATCGGCTTAAAACGGTCAGGTAAAAGTGGTTTTCAATTTGCCCAAGCCGCTTTCTCCGGCTGATGATGCCCTCTCAAAAATGCTCGGTGGAAAATGCTGCTGACAAAATATCCTATTATTTTTTGGTTATCCTCCCACAAGAAAAGGAAAAAACATTGACAAGGGGTTGGGGCTAGAATATATCATTAATTCGGAATATATAGATAAACAGGACATGACCATGAAAGAATTTATAAAAGTGATGAAAGCCCTGTCGGACCCGGCAAGGGTCAGGATATTGAAAATGCTCCAGCATAAGACCATGTGTGTCTGTGAAATCCAGACCGTTCTGGACAAGGCTCAGTCCACCACCAGCAAACACCTGAAAATACTGGAGGATGCTGGCTATATGCAGATCGGGGCCTGATTAACGAAAACTTAACTATTATTTTTTGTAAAGGAGAGATAAAATGACGGAAAATTGTTGTGCATCAGCCGGCAATATCATGATCCTGGCCTGTTCCGGAGCGTCCAATGTGGGCCAGCTTTCAAACCAGGCAGCCATTGAACTGACCCGGGAAGGTTTCGGGAAAATGTTCTGCCTGGCCGGAATCGGCGGAAAACAGAGCGGGTTTGTCCAGTCGGCCAAAGATGTGGAAAACATGGTGGCCATTGACGGCTGCCCTGTGGGTTGCGCCAAGGCCATCCTTCAACAGGCCGAGGTGCCCTTGAAAAACCATCTGGTGATTACCGAACTGGGTATTGAAAAAAATAAAAATTTCACCCTCAGGGCAGAAGACATTGTTAAGGTGAAAACTGCCGTTTTCGATACCTGCGGCATCAAGCCCGGTGCCTTGTCTCTTTCCCCAAAAACAGAAAGCTGCTGCGGATAAGGACGATACCCCCAATGATGAAAAACCTCATTATCAAACCCGTGATCCATATCCTGGTGCTGCTCATCCCGGCCTTCTGTTTTGCGGCCGGGACGGCCCAGGCCAAATTAGTTTCGGATGTTTACCCGCTGCTTTCAGACCGGTTTCTGAAATCGGCCGAGCTGGTTGAAGCAGAGAGCGGCATGCTCCTGAAAACCGGGACCGGGATCTCAATCTCCCTTCAGGATTTTGAAACATCCATCAACCAATATGATCCGAAATTGCAGGGCCAGATAAAGGAAAACCTGATTTTTCTCCTGGACCAGGACATTATTACGCGGATCCTTCTCCAGGAAGCCCAAAAAAGCGGGATTCAGGATAAAAACGCAGAGCCGGGCGATCAAATCAGTGACTACCTGGCCTCCAGGGTGAAAGATGTCACCGTAACCGCTAAAGACGCCCAGACCTTTTATGACGAAAGCAAGGAAATGATGGGGGGCGCCCCCTTTGACCAGGTTCAGGAAAATATCAAAAGCTTTCTCCTGGAAAGAAAAAAGCAGGAGGCCGTCCAGGGGTATATCAAAGACCTGGGAGACTCCCACCGTCTGCAGATTAACCGGAAATGGCTGGAAGCCCAGTACAGTATCATGAGGAATAACCCGGTGGATAAGGCCAGGACTTCGGGAAAACCCACCATGATTGAATTCGGCGCCACGGGCTGCGTCCCCTGTGATATGATGCAGCCCATCCTGAACAGCTTGCGGAAAATGGGGGTTCCTTCCCCGTCGGAAAAAAAGGACTAGGAGGAACTATGCTGCTGAAAGACTATACCCTTGAAATCTTTAAATCCAAATGCCAGGCAGACGCCAAAGGAGTTTATTATCAGCCTTTTTTATCATTTCGCAAGATTAGTAACGGCCTTTGTTTTTATCTATGCCAGCCTGGACAAGCAGTGTAATCCCTGGGCGTTTGCCCAGGCCGTGTATAACTATCAGGTTCTGCCGTTTTGATGACGGTTTTTATCGGACTTATCCTCTTCAATCTGGACCGATACCTCCAGAAAAATTTCCATCCGTGTCTTTGGGAATATTTTCCAATAATTTTTTATGTGTTGACAAAAGGTTAGTATATCGTTATATTCCTTTTTAACGATTTAAAAGGAAAGCATATGGTTCAGGTTCGTCAAATCAAAAGATCGGGGCGCTGATGGTAGAAAAGCTATCCAAAAAAACTATATCCCCTCAACCGTCACTTCCCTTTACGAATTTACCTTCCTCCGTGAATACAAAAAATTCAAGGAAGAACCGATGCAGGAATCTCCTTTGGAAAACGTCGAAGTAAAAATCCTGGGCGCCGGCTGCCCCAATTGTGACCGCCTGGAACAGGACCTGATGATATTAATTGCAGAAACCGGGATTGATCCTGAAGGCAGACGCGGAAATTAAACAACCGTAAAAAGGGGATGGGAAATATGAAAGCATTTATCAGGGTGATGAAAGCACTGTCGGACTCAAACCGGGTTAAAATTTGGAAAATCATGACACTCAAAAAAAAAATTTATCTCGATATATCGTTAAATGACCATATATAATTTAGAAAGGAATATCATGGAGTCTGAAATAACCCAGCTCATTCAAGATGAGAAAAAAAACAAAAAAATAATGGCATTGAACCTATCCATGGGAGCTATCGGCGTTTATCTCTGGTGGACGATTTATAGGATGCTGCCCGGCCTGTCCTCCTGGCTCACTTATACCCTGCTGCCCCTGCTCGGCCGTACCCCTGTTTATAGGCTTCGTCACCGCCGGTATTCCCCTGGGAGTGACCTTTTCTTTTCTGATTGCAGCTCCCATGGTCAATGAAATCGCCCTGGGTCTCCTCTACGGCCTTCTCGGCTGGAAGGTGGTGGCCATCTTTATCGGGGTGATGGGCTCGGGTATTCCTTTTGTCGGCTATTTATTCAATATGATGATTTAAAATTTCAAAGATTAAAAAAGGAACGTATATCATGAACAACAATAAAATAATTATCCTCTTAGGTCTGCTCGGGTTTATCGTCATGGCAGATAACTG
>MGTJ01000173.1:0-22498 GCA_001799395.1 Desulfobacterales bacterium RIFOXYA12_FULL_46_15
AAAAACAAGGATATAAAATTCTTATGGAGCACCGGGGGGATTTTGCGGCCAACCGGATTGCCAACGAAAAACCGGACATGGTCATCCTTGATCTGATGCTGCCGGGAAAGGATGGATTGTCCGTCTGCCGGGATGTCCGGCCCGGTTACACAGGGCCTATCCTGATCCTGACGGCAAGGGAGGATGACATGGACCAGGTGGCCGGGCTTGAACTCGGTGCCGATGACTATGTTAAAAAACCGGTTGAACCCAGGGTCCTTCTGGCAAGGATCCGGGCACTGTTTCGAAGGGCTAAAACCTCTTTATCAAAAGATCAGCCATTACCTCAACAAAAAACCAGAATCGGGTTCGGGTCCCTGCTGGTCAATATAGCATCCAGGACGGCGACCCTGTCCGGGGATCCGGTTGAGCTTTCCACCATGGAGTTTGACCTTTTATGGTTCCTTGCTTCTGAGCCGGGTAAGGTTCTGGACCGGGAGTTTTTATACCAGAGAGTCAAGGGAAGAGAATATGACGGTCTGGACCGATCCATGGATGTGGCAATATCAAGGCTGAGAAAAAAACTGAGAGATAACCCGGATCAGCCTTTCAGGATCAAAACCGTATGGGGAAGCGGATATCTTTTTGTGGCTGACGCATGGGAGGAAAAACCAGGCCCATGAAACGAATTTTTATTACGATTTATATCCTTCTCCTGATAGGCTTTGCAACCATCCTGTTTGGTGTCGGACCCATCATGGAAAAAATTTTTGAAGATGAATCTCATAAAGCCGACCAGGAACTTGCAAAAGGAACCTTTTATCTAATTGCCGAAAAACTGACCGGTCTGGATGAAGAAGGTCAAAAAAAAGAGATTAAAAGACTCCAGCCGCATTTTGGTTATCCTGTAGGCCTTTATAAAATAGATGGGTTCGAGATTGAAGAAAAATATCAGGATGACCTTCAAAACGGCGTTATTGTCTGGGAGGATAAAAAGCATATCGCAGCACAGCGCTTGCCGGATTCAGATCTTGTGATCACAATGGGCGGCCCTTTTCCAGGGGATTCCTTAAGTTCCAGAAGTACTGTTATTTTCCTGGTCCTGTTTTTTTTGTTTCTCATGGGGCCTGCTCTCCTCTGGACTTTTTTTGTCAACAGGGACATCCGGAAGATAGAAAAAGCGGCTGGCCGATTTTCATCAGGGGATCACTCATCCAGGGTGAAAGTATCCCGGATTTCACCCATGACCCTGATAGCAGCCGCTTTCAATACCATGGCGGAAAAATCCCAGAATCTTCTCACATCCCAGAAGGAACTCGGCAACAGCGTATCCCATGAAATCAGAACCCCGCTCTCTAGAATTAAATTCAGTCTTCAGATGCTGCAAGATTCCGAATCGCCCGGGTTTCAGGACAACCAATACATTTCAAGGATCGGCAAAGATGTGGAAGAAATCGAGTCCCTTGTGGATGAAATGCTGACCTATGCCAGATTTGACAGGGAGCCGGACACCATTGAGAGCCTGCCGAAGAATGAGATGATTTTCTGGCTCAAGACCATTATTTATTCAGAAGAGAAAGCATTTACAGATAAACGCATTCGGTTTAATACCCATCCTTTGACCGAGCGTTTTGTCATGCGGTTTGAGCCCATATATCTGGGCTGGGCAGTGAGAAATCTGGTTCGGAATGCTTTTAAATATGCAACAAGCCATGTGGAGGTAACCTTTGAAGCAGGGAGTGAAATCTGTGCCATTCATGTGGATGACGACGGGCAGGGGATACCGGCCGGTGCCGGGGACAAGATATTTGAGCCGTTTTTTCGTTTGGACGGGAGCCGGAACAAAAGTTCAGGCGGGTATGGTCTTGGGCTTGCCATTGCAAAACGGATTGCCGAATGGCACAAAGGTTCGATTTCCGTGGACAAATCTCCATTCAGGGGAGCCAGGTTTACCCTTTACCTGCCGGTAACCTCCTGAATCTGGAATTCAGGGTTAAAATATTTTTTTTCATCCTTTATTTTAATATCCGGGGTTTCCTTGTTCCCAAGGTCGCTCTTGACAATGCCCTGAAAACAGCCTTATATCTTTTCGTCATGAAATGTTTGAATTTCATTAAACCCAGGAAAGGATAAAGACCCATGAATTTTACACGATTTCCGAGACGAAAATATATTCAGACACCGACTCCCATCGAATCCATGCCTGCCTTAAGCCGGGCCCTGGGCATGGATATCAACCTTTACATCAAACGCGACGACCTTCTTCCCGGGGCGGCGGGCGGCAACAAGACCCGGAAGCTTGAATTCTGCCTGGCCGATGCCCTTGAAAAAGGGGCGGATACGATTATTACCTGTGGCGCAGTTCAGTCCAACCATTGCCGCCTGGCCCTTTCCTGGTCGGTGAAAGAAAACATGGACTGCCATCTGATTCTTGAGGAACGTGTCAAAGAATCCTATAAAAAAGATGCTTCAGGGAATAATTTCTTATTTGAACTCTTAGGTGTCAAAAGTATTGAAGTGGTTAAAGGCGGCACTGATATGAAGGATGCCATGGAAAACAAGGCAGATGCTTTAAGGGCAGAGGGCAGAAAACCCTATATTATTCCAGGCGGAGCCTCTAATGCCATCGGCGCCATGGGGTATGCCGCCTGTGCCGAAGAAATCATGGGACAGCTTAATGACCTGCATCTCAATGTGGATCATATCATTGTTCCATCCGGATCAGCCGGGACCCATGCCGGGATGGCTGTAGGTCTTAAAGGCATCAATGCAGGGATTGCCCTGAGTGGTATCAATGTTTCAAGACCCAAAAACATCCAGGAGAAAATCGTTTATCAACTGGCCCTGGAAACAGCGGAAAAACTGGGGCTGAAATGGGGTGTGGCCCGTGAGGATATTGTCTGTTTTGACAATTATGTAGGGCCGGGCTATTCACTTCCTACAGATGCCATGGTTGAGGCGGTCAAGCTTTTTGCCGGAACCGAAGCCATTCTTCTGGACCCGGTATATTCAGGCAAGGCGGCGGCAGGAATGATTGATCTCGTCCGCAGGAACTTTTTCAAAAAAGGCGCCAATGTCCTTTTCCTTCACACCGGCGGATCACCGGCCTTGTATGCTTATATGGACTCGTTCAGATAAAGGATGCTGCCGGTTTTTTTTTAGGATAGGCATGGGGCAAATTCTCTGCCAGGGTTTCATACTGCTTCCGGCTGACGGATTTTTGCCCATGGACCAGCCGGTTCCAGATCCCGGCCTCATCAGCCCCGGCCTGTTGCATGATTTTTTTCATATCATACCGGCTTTTGATGTCTGATTTCTGTTTTGGAAGGGTTAATCGCCGTTGAATCCCGGCCCGCCTTTTAAATATATCCCTGCCTCCACGGGCGTACCACAAAAGCGTATGGGCCGTGGACAGGGAACCGGCCCAGGGGTAATCGTGGAGCCACCACTGTTCTGACAGGGCATCAATGGCATCATCAATCCAATCCTGGTCTTCAGGAGACCGGGGGGAACCGGAAGTTTCATAGAAAAGGGCGGTCCCCAGTTCATCCCCCTCCAGTTGCCATATTTTTTCGATTTGATATTGTTCTGGGTGAAGGGCCACATGAGAGCCGTGCCAGAGGCCGAACCGGCCGCAGATAAAAAGGGCAATGTCTTTTTTCAAATCCCGGATAAACCGAAGAGTGGTTTTTGCCTCTGCCGGGGTTTCCGTGGGAAAGGCGTTAAAGCACATGGCTTCCACGGCAATGCCTTGTCCGGCAAGGTTTTTTACGGCTGCCCGCTGGGTATCCACGGTGATGCCTTTATGAATCAGTTTCAATACCCTTGGCGAGGCGGATTCAATGCCGAGGGCAATGGACAGGGCCCCGCCTTCTTTCAGATCCCGGCACCCGTCTTTTGTCAATTCCTTTTCCGGTCTCATGTCCGATGACCAGTGAATCTTCAGGTTCTCTTCCTTCAGGGCCAGTGAAAGCTTTCTGGCTGTGGCCGGTAAAAAAGCATCCTGGGAAAAATAAAAATTTCTGCATTGATACCTGGAAGCCATATCCTTCAAGTGGGCCGTCATATCCGGTATTTTTCTTTCACGGTATCGGGCCGTTCCTTCACGGCAGAGACCATAATGGCAGAAAGCGCATTTTCCCCAGTAGCATCCCCGGCTTGGGTCATAGGGGAGAACTGGTTCAGGGGAAAAATATAAGTGAAGGGGAAGACCTTCAAAATCAGGAGCAGGGAGTCTGTCCAGCCGGGTGTCTGTCTTTCCGGTAATGATCTTCTCTCTCATTTCTCCCGAGGACAGGGTATCAACAAGTTCCAGCAATGCCTCTTCACCTTCATACAGCACGGCGGAATCAAAGGGACCCAGAATCCGGATACGGTTTTCCGGGGTCTGCCGGACAAGGATCTGGGTTATGGCAGGCCCTCCCACCGTGATATGGATGCCGGGTATCCTTGCCTTAAGCAGATAGGCAAGGGAAAAGCCGGGCTGGACCTGGCCGGGAAAGGCCATGGAAATTCCGATAAGCATGGGGTTTTCCATGGCAAGACGGTCCCCGATAGCCTGAAAGCTGGAATGAAAGGGATTTTTTTCAGGAGCTGCATCAGCCCTTATCTGTTCCGGGGTCAGGAGTGAAAACGGGGTCCGGTATGCGGTAAAATCAAGGGATAAAGGATGATACGCCGCACCGGTCATATTGAGACCGGCATGAATAGTCTGAACCGCTGCTTCATATTCAGGGCTGTTGAAAAACCGTTTTCCGGTCCGGTCCCGGAGGACGGCAACCGCGTCATCCATGTCCCCGGGAACCCATGAGATATCCTTTGACGCTTCCCAGAGCCGGGACAAGTGCAACTGGTCTTTGTGATCAAGGGAGGGTTTTTTGTCCAGCCTCTTTAAGGCCGCCAGGATTTTTTTTGCCGTCTCTTCCATGACTTTCCCCTGCAAAAGTCTGTCATAGGCTTCCACATTGGCATCAACGGGCAGCACCGTTATCCCGTGAGCCCTCAGCCATGCGGCCAGGGTCGGTATCGAAAGATAGGGCGCTGTCGGATCACAGGTGGGCGGATAGATAAGGGCTATGGTCATGGGTGAAGGTGAATCCTTTTTTTTAAGGAGTTATAGCCGGAGTACCGGGATATTGTCAAGACGTTCAACCAGGGTAAAGATCAGATATATCTCCGGGATATCCGGCTCTTTTCATAAAATTCTTCTATCCCTGTTTTTCTGATTTTTTCATTTAGTTTTACAAAGGTTTTGTAAAGGCGTTCATCAAAATTGGTTTGATCGCAGGGAAAGTCTTTGCATTCATAGCAGAAATCAACCCGCTTTTCCTGGTGGCAGCGGCGCACATTGCAGTCCTTGAAGAGTTTGCAGTTTTCGTTGCGGCATCCTTTGCAGTTTTCAGAAGCAAGATAATCCAGCATGTCTTTGAAATCCGGGTATTTTTTAAACACCGGATGATCCAGAAGGGTTTCAAACCGTTTGGCATATGGCTCAAAATTCCCGAGTTTTTCTTTGAGTTTCCGGCTGTATCTGCGGATATCCCCGTCTACATGGGCAAAACAGGTTTCGCAGGAAAGGCCGCAGGGTGAAATAGAGGCTTTGATGGTTTCAGTGGTCATTAGTGTTCTCCATTTTAGGGGTTGATTTTTTTTATCCTTCATCTTTGTTTGCATGAGTCTGGAATTGATCATAGCGCTTGTAATTCTTTAAGAAAAGTGGCATGAACGACATTTTATGGGGTGATATCGGCATTATCATGTCAAATGAGGTTGAAAAATGAAAAAAGTAACCATTATCGGGTTTTATAATTCCATGGCCACCACCATTTTCGGCCCCATGGATATTTTCAACCAGGCCGGCCGGCTCTGGAACCGTGTCAACAATTCGCCCGGAACCCCTTTCTTTGATGTGGTCCTGGCCTCCTGTGACGGAGAACCGGTCAAATGCACCAACAATATCCGGGTGATGCCCCATTGCGGCATAGAAGAGATCCGGTCAACCGATCTGGTCATCCTTGCATCAGCCACCTATATCCTGGAGATCCTGGAGAAAAGCCCATGCCTTATTCCCTGGATTCGACGCCAGTATGATCAGGGCGCCCATGTGGCCAGCATCTGCACAGGTGCTTTTCTGCTGGCGGAAACAGGTTTGCTGAACGGTTTATCTGCCACGCTTCACTGGGGGTTTGTGGACGAGTTCCGCAAACGGTATCCAGGGGTGAGGCTGGACCAGGACCGGATGTTCATTGATCATGGCCGCCTCTATTGTTCGGCAGGCGTGAATGCCGGCATGGATTTATCCCTTTACCTGGTGGAAAAACTCTGTGGCCGCAAGGCTGCCCTTGAGACCGCCAGGACCATGATCCTGGATCTCGGCCGGACCAGCCAAACCCCCTATGCCGGTTTTGTTTTCTCCAGAAACCATGGGGATCCCATGGTTATGGAAGTCCAGAAAAAAATGGAAGCGCATTATAAAGAAACCCTGGATTATGACCGGTTGGCCCGGGAATGCAGGATGAGCCGCCGGTCCCTGGAGCGCCGGTTCAGGCAGGCCACGGGTGTCACCCCCTTGGTATATCTTCAGCAATTGAGGGTTGAAAATGCAAAGCGCCTCCTGGAAGAAGGAAACCGGACCGTGAACGAAATTGCCTGGGAAGTCGGGTATGAGGATATTTCCTTTTTTAGAAAAATTTTTGTCCGGATTACGGGTCTGCGACCCAGGGAATATCAGCACCGGTTTGCCGGGTACGGTGCCAGTCCTGTTTCCGGATAACACTGTTAACTCAAAGCTTTTTCCGGTTTTTATTGACAAAAATCAGGAATCCTGCCTAATGAATCCGTCAGGGTTTTTATCAGAATCAGCAGTTTGAATGAGGTTTGAAAAGTGGAATCAAGAGATTATTACAGCCTGTTGCAGATAGACAGAAATGCATCCATAGAGGACGTCAAAAAAGCATACCGGAAGCTTGCCATGAAATTTCACCCGGATGTCAATACGGATAAGGATGCAGAAGAAAAATTCAAAGCCCTTGGAGAGGCTTATTCCGTTCTGGATGACACCGGGAAGCGACGGGTTTATGACCGGACCGGAAAAGCGGGATTGACTGATCCTTATCCCCCAGTGTACCGTCCCGAGGAACCATGCATGGGAAAATGCAGCGGCCTTGATGCGCTTTTCAAAAGAAAAAGTGAACGTAAAAAAAATATTACGGCCGGGTGATAAAAAGGCCCTGCCGGGTGTAGAAACATATCAATTGACAAAAATTCAAAATTTAAATTATAATCCGCCGCTTTATGAAAATATTTAATGTTTTTATCTGTATAGCCGTTGCAGTTATTTTTTTCAGCTTCTGGTATCTGTTGAACCGGCCGGAGATAGAACCCTCCTGGCCTAACCGTATCCAGGGATTTTCCTTTTCCCCCATGCAGGAATGGAACAATCCCATGGAAAAGAATTTTCCAACCGAGGCGGAAATTGAAGGCGATCTAAAGCTTCTGGCAAACAAAGCCAATGCTATCCGGACCTATTCCGTGGAAGCAGTGCAGGAAAGGATTCCTGCACTGGCAAGAAAATATGGTCTGAACGTTACCCTGGGAGCCTGGCTCAGCAAAGACCTGGAAGCCAATGAAGAACAGATTCAAACCGTTATCCGGCTGGCCAGGGAAAATTACAGCAATGTCATACGGGTCATTGTCGGAAATGAATCCATTTACCGGAACGACCTGACCGTTAATGAACTCCTGGACTATATTGACCGGATGCAGGCTGCAGTTACGGTTCCGGTCAGCACGGCAGAGCCCTGGCACATCTGGTATAATAATCCGGAGATGGCCGGGCATGTGGATTTCATTGCCACCCACATGCTTCCCTACTGGGAGGGTGTTGAAATGGACAAGGCCGTGGATTATGTCATTGAACATGTGAACCTTTTAAAGACCACATTCCCGGGCAAGCCGGTGATTATTGGAGAAGTCGGCTGGCCCAGCAACGGGCGCACACGAAATGACGCAGAGGCTTCCGTTGCCAATCAGGCTACCTTTCTGCGCCGGTTTATCAACAAGGCAGAAGAACTGCATTATGTATATTATGTCATGGAAGCCTTTGACCAGCCCTGGAAAAGAACCAATGAAGGATCGGTCGGGGCTTACTGGGGAGTGTTTGATGTCTCAAGGCAGCCTAAATTCCCCTTTACCACCCCTATTGTCGGAATTCCCCAATGGCGGGTATTGGCCGGGATTTCCATTGTCATTGCCATTCTCACCTTTTCCCTTCTGCTGATTGATAGTATTTCCCTCCGGCCTTCGGGACGGGGTTTTCTTGCAACCGTCGCCTTTCTGGCGGCCACCGGAGCGGTCTGGATTGTCTATAATTATTCTCAGCAATACCTGACGGTTTCCATCATCATTGTCGGATGTCTCATGCTTCTCGGGATTATCGGCGTGGTCATCGTCCTTTTAACCGAAGCCCATGAATGGGCAGAGGCCATCTGGGCAACAGGCATGAGGCGGCCCCTGACGCCTGTTGAGGCTCCGGAAGAGATGCTGCCCATGGTATCGATCCATGTGCCGGCTTACAACGAACCCCCGGATATGATGATTGAAACCTTGAACGCCCTTGCCGTGCTGGATTATCCTTCCTATGAAGTCATTGTCATGGACAATAATACAAAGGATCAGGCGATCTGGCAACCGGTTGAAGCCCACTGTAAATCGCTTGGCCCAAGATTCCATTTTTTCCATGAAGACCCGCTGAAGGGATTTAAAGCAGGTGCTTTGAATTATTGCCTCAGGCAGACCTCACCCCGGGCTGAGATGGTGGCCGTCATTGATAGCGATTACCAGGTAACCCCTGACTGGCTTCGGGATCTGGTTCCCCAGTTTTTAAAACCCTCCGTGGCCATTGTCCAGGCACCCCAGGATTACCGGGATGAAGGCGAAAACCTGTTTAAAGCTATGTGCTATGCAGAATATCGCGGTTTCTTTTATATCGGTATGGTGACAAGAAATGAGCGCAATGCCATCATCCAGCACGGGACCATGACCATGGTCAGGAAATCGGTTCTGGAAGAGGTCGGGGGATGGGCAGAATGGTGCATTACCGAAGATGCGGAACTGGGACTGAAAATTTTTGAAAAAGGATATGAAGCCCTGTACACATCAAGAAGCTATGGCCGCGGGGTCATGCCCGATATTTTCATTGATTTTAAAAAACAGCGATACCGGTGGGCCTATGGTGCGGTTCAGATTATGCGGCACCATGCAGGTGCACTTTTAAGAAAAAGCCAGAGCCGGCTGACCTATGGCCAGCGGTATCATTTCCTTGCAGGCTGGCTGCCCTGGATGGCGGACAGTATTAATCTGATTTTTGCCTTTGCCGCCCTGGTATGGTCCATCGGCATGATCTGTCTTCCCCGGAAATTTGATCCGCCTATGGTCATCCTGTCCGCAGTTCCCCTGGCATTTTTTGTATTTAAACTGGCCAAAATGTTTTACCTCTACCGGAACCGGGTAAAGGCTACCCTTACCCAGACCCTGGCTTCGGCCCTGGCAGGCCTTTCCCTTTCCCATACCATTGCCAAGGCCATCCTGTTCGGGTTTGTCACAAAAAACCTGCCTTTTTTCAGGACCCCCAAAATGGTGGATGGCAAGGTGTTCTGGTATGCGCTTCAATCATCCCGTGAAGAAGGCCTGATGCTGACAGCTTTTCTTTTGTCCATCTACGGCATTGTCAAGGCCCAGGGCTTTCAGACCGCGGATATCATGGTATGGAATATCGTTCTCCTGGTCCAGGCAATTCCTTATTTTGCAGCGGTTTTGATGTCGGTGATCAGTGCTTTTTCCCGCCTGACTGCAAAAAAACTGATTACCAAGATCACAGCCCACCCGGCATCGGTAAAAGAAACCGGGCCGGCAGCGGAAAAAGCGTCAGAGCCCTAATTCAGGGGTAAAAAATCCTTAGAGGAGTTTACAAAAAATTATGGGATTATTTAATCTGGTGTCGGAGTTCTCTCCTGCAGGCGATCAACCGGCAGCCATCGACTATTTGACCCATGGGGTCTTAAACAATGTAAAACACCAGGTTCTTCTCGGCGTAACCGGATCAGGCAAGACTTTTACCATGGCCAATGTCATAGCGCGGGTGGAAAAACCCAGCCTTATCATTGCGCCCAACAAAACCCTGGCTGCCCAGTTATATAATGAATTCAAGTCTCTTTTCCCGGATAATGCCGTGGAGTATTTTGTATCTTATTATGACTATTATCAGCCTGAAGCCTATATCCCTTCCAGTGATACCTATATCCAGAAGGATTCTTCCATCAATGAGGTCATCGACAAGATGCGGCATTCCGCGACCCGCTCCGTGCTGGCCCGCAAAGATGTCATTGTGGTGGCCAGCGTGTCCTGCATTTACGGCCTGGGTGCACCGGAAGATTACCTGGACTTGAGAGTGACATTGACCAGGGATATGGAGATAACACGGGAAAAGTTATTGGAAAAATTTGTGAATATCCAGTACACCCGCAATGACATGGATTTTCACCGGGGCACCTTCCGGGTCCGGGGGGACAGGGTGGAGATTTTCCCGGCTTATGAGGAAGACAAGGCGGTCCGGATTGATTTTTTCGGGGACATGATTGAAGGGATTTCGGAAATCGACCCCATGAAAGGAACCGTTCTGAAAAGCTTTGACCAGACCGTGATCTATCCCGCCTCCCATTATGTGACCCGGCAGCAGACCCGGAAACGGGCTGTGGAAGGGATTATGGCCGAACTCAAAACCCGGCTGGAATATCTGCATGCCAACAACAAGCTTGTGGAAGTCCAGCGCCTGGATGAAAGAACCCGGTATGACCTGGAAATGCTGAACGAGATCGGGTATTGCAACGGTATTGAAAATTATTCCCGCCACCTGACCGGTCGTAAACCCGGAGAACCGCCGCCCACTCTTCTGGATTATATGGGTGAGGATTTTCTTTTGTTTTTTGACGAGAGTCATATCTCTGTTTCCCAGCTCGGGGCCATGTACAAAGGAGACCGTTCCAGGAAAGAAACCCTGGTGGAACACGGTTTCCGGTTGCCGTCTGCCCTGGACAACCGGCCCCTGCGGTTTGAAGAATTCAGGCAGAAGGTTTTCCAGACAGTCTATGTGTCAGCTACACCGGCTGATTATGAAATGGAATTGGCAGAAGGAAGGGTGGCGGAACAGATTGTCAGGCCCACGGGTCTTATTGACCCTGGTGTTGAGATCAGGGATGCAAAGATCCAGGTGGATGACCTGTATGAAGAAATCATAAAACAGGTGGCAAAGAACGAGCGGGTGCTGGTGACCACCCTGACCAAACGCATGGCCGAAGACCTGACCGATTATTATTCCGATCTCGGGATCAAGGTGAAATACCTGCATTCGGATATCGGCACCGTGGAGCGGATTGATATTATCCAGGATCTTCGAAAAGGCCTTTTTGATGTGCTCATCGGGATCAACCTCCTCAGGGAGGGCCTTGATATCCCGGAAGTGTCCCTTGTTGCCATACTGGATGCGGACAAGGAGGGATTTCTGCGGTCTTTCCGGTCCTTTATCCAGATCTTCGGCCGGGCTGCCCGGAATTTATTCGGGCGGGTGATCATGTATGCGGAACATGAAACCGCGTCCATGAAAAAAGCCATTTCGGAAACAGAAAGACGCCGGATCATCCAGAGGGCTTATAATAAAAAACACGGGATTGTTCCTTCCACCATCCGTAAAAACCTGAACCTCTTTGATTATTCAGCCCATGATACCGCCCTGATGGCTGAAGGGTCCGTAAATGAAGAGATCAACGCCTATGAAGGAACTGAGCTGGATCTTGAGGACATTATCCGGGATCTTGACTATAAGATGAAACTGGCAGCAGAAAGCCTTGAATTTGAAAAAGCTGCGGAATACCGGGACAAGATCAGGGAATTAAAGGATATCAAAAAGTTTAAATAATCATGATCCCAGACCCCGTACTTGAAAAATACAGGCAGACCCCCCATGCCCCCGGGGTTTACCTCATGAAGGATGCCGGCGGCAAAACCATTTATGTAGGAAAGGCCAAGGATCTGAAAAAAAGGCTGTCTTCCTATTTTATCAAAAAAGACCATCATGACGGGAAAACCCTCGCACTTCTTGAAATGATCCGGGATTTCGAGGTTATCATCACTTCCTCCGGCCATGAGGCCTTTATCCTGGAATCCAATCTGATCAAGGAATATGACCCGAAATACAATGTCATCCTGAAAGACGGGAAAAATTATCCTTTGCTCAGGATCGATATGAATGACGACTATCCGTCCATCATGCGGGTCAGGACCATCAAAAAGGATAATGCCCTGTATTTTGGTCCCTATTCCTCCAGCCTCAGCGTCAACCGGACCCTGACCCAGATCCAGAGGTTGTTCCGGCTCAGAAAATGCAAGAACACCCAGTTTAAAAACCGTTCCCGGCCCTGCCTGAATTACCAGATCAAAGCCTGTCTCGGGCTCTGCTGCAATAAGGTCTCTTCTGAAGAATATAAAAGACAGGTCCAGGATGCCATTCTTTTTTTAAAAGGAAGATCAAAGGAAGTCATTGACATACTCAAGGCCAGGATGACGGCCTATGCCGAATCCCAGGAATATGAGAAAGCGGCCCAGGTCAGGGATACCCTTTCGGCTGTCAGCCGGATTATGGAAAAGCAGGTGGTGGTCAGCCCGGACATGAAAGACCGGGATATAATCGCCTTTGCCTCAGACCGGGGTTCCATGGTGATTACGGTCATGATGGTCCGGTCCGGGTATCTCATTGACACGGCCCATTATCCCTTTGACCTCGGGTTTAAGGAGCCTGAGGAAATGTTGCCTGCTTTTCTGCATGATTATTATGAAAACCTGGGGCTCCTGCCGTCTTCCATCCTGCTGAGCCGTGAAATTGAAAACAGGGCATTTTTTGAGGACCGGCTGTCTGAAAAAAAACAGGGCAGGGTATCTATCCATGTCCCGGCCCGGGGTGAAAAAAAACGGCTGGTGGATATGGCCGGGATCAATGCGTCCCAGGAACTTGAAAAACGGTTGCTCAGGGAAGATGAGGAAAGGGCAGCAGTCTTCATGCTCAAAGATCTCCTGTCCATGGACAGGCTCCCGGAGCGGATCGAATGTTTTGACAATTCCAACCTGTCCGGCCAAGACCCGGTCTCGGCTATGGTGGTGTTCAAGGACGGGCGGCCCTATAAAGAAGGGTATCGAAAATTCATCATCCGGGATATGGACACCCCGGATGATTATGCTGCCATGTTCAAAGTCCTGAGCCGCAGGTTTTCAAAGGAGCCCTCAAAAATGCAGTTTCCGGATCTTCTCCTGGTGGATGGGGGAAAAGGCCAGCTCGGAATGGCTCTTGCGGTTTTAAAAGATCTGGAGATTGAAGACCGGTTTATGACGGCCGGTCTTGCAAAAAAGGATGAGGCCAAAGGCGAGGCTTATGATAAGATTTATATTCCAGGACGCTCCAACCCCCTGAATACATCCAATGCCGTCAAGGCATTGTATCTTCTCCAGAGGGTCAGGGATGAAGCCCACCGGTTTGCCATCACCTTCCAGAGAAACCGGAGGGAAAAAAGAGCCGGGCTTTCCTTCCTTGATGACATCCCCGGTATCGGACCCAAAAAGAAAAAAGCATTGCTCATGCATTTTAAAGGCCTGAGTGCAATAAAGGCTGCCTCTGTTGAAGAAATCGCAGCCCTTCCGGGGATGACGCAAAGGCTTGCAGAAAAACTGGTTCAGGCTTTGCAAGATATTACCGAACTGAATATTTAAGAACACTAAGATACGAAATCTATTTTGCCGATCTCAACCCTACCATAGGGAGAGAAATTAAAAAAGCGCACCCTTTCGTCATAATTAGCCAGGATGAAATGAATAATTATTTAGATACAGTCGTTGTCTGTCCACTAACCCCATTCCTTTCTTCAAGATTTCATTTTCTTCATGTCCTTCAGGTGCTTCATGGTTAACAAGCCTATCTGTTCTGAATTCGTTGCTCAAAGGCCCTGCCCCATTGGCTGAGGCTTTGAAGGACCGGCAGGATGGTTAGCCCGAATTCAGAGAGCGAGTATTCCACTTTAGGCGGAACTTCGGCATAAACATGGCGGTTCACCAAACCGTCCTGTTCCAGTTCCCGTAGCTGCTGGGTCAGCATTTTTTGGGTGATATTGGGCATTGCCTGTTTGAGTTCCCCGAAACGCCGGATACCGTCATTGAAGAGATGATATAGGATTATGGGCTTCCATTTGCCTCCGATAACCTGGAGGGTCAGCTCCACAGCACAATAATATCTTTTTTCCCCCTGCTTTTTCAACGCACAACCCGTCATGGCCTCACCTCATGGTATATAATTGGATACTACAATACAAAAAAGTACCTACTTTTCTTTTTTATCATACAGGTGTAATAGAAACAATACCCAAAATGGGATAATAAAATCTGACATTAAAAAAGGAGATTTCAATGGATTTGCAATTGGTTGTAGACAAAGATCGCTGCATCGGCTGTGAAGAATGTGTCAAGGACTGCCCGTTTGGTCTCTTGGCCATGAAGGGTGAAATGCCGGCCATCACCCGGGAGAATGAAGAACAATGCATCGGGTGTCAGCACTGCATGGCGGTCTGTACCACCGGAGCCATAAGCGTCATGGGCCTGAACCCGGATGAGTCGATTCCGCTTCCCGGGGCTTTCCCGCCGGCCCGGCAGGTGGAAGCTTTGATCAAAGGGCGCCGTTCCGTACGGCGGTATCATCACCGGTCCGTTCCGAAGAAGACCATTTCTTTCCTTTTGGAAACCGCCCTGTTTGCACCCACGGCCGTCAATAACTGCGATGTGCTGTTTACCGTGGTGGAAGATGTGGAATCCATGGAAGAAGTGCGTAAGAAAACCTATGATGCCCTCAAGGCCGGAATAGAAAGCGGCAGCCTTCCCAAGGGTATGGAATATGTTGAACAGAGGATGGCCCAGGGCTTTGACAAAGTTATGGAAGATATGGATTTGATTTTCCGGGGCGCACCTCATCTGCTTGTAGCATCTGCTCCAAAGGACGGGTTTTCCCCGGAAGTGGACTGCCTCATCGCCCTTTCCTATTTTGAAGTTCTGGCCACAAGCATGGGGCTCGGCACCCTCTGGTGCGGGCTTGCAAAAGCGATTCTGACTTTGGTCGCACCGGAGATCCTGGCCGGACTCGGTGTACCTGCTTCCCACAGGATCGGTTATATCATGGCCTTTGGCGAACCCAATGTCACCTATCAAAGGACCATACAGCCGGGAAAGCCAAAGATCAACTGGGCCCGGCAGATTGTGGCATAAGAGACATCAGCTTTGACTCCGGCCTGGGGTTTTACATCTTCCAATGCGAAAAAGAAGGATGCTTCGGTTACAATCTTGTGATGATCTCTTGCAATGTTTTCCCGTCCTTGAGATTCACAAGGCCTTCCTCGCAGATCCGAAGATAAGGAATCGCGGCCCCGGTCAAAGTCATCAAGGATAGGACCGGATCAGGAAAATCAACGCCAAGCCTTTTTGCGGCAGTTTTTATTTCTTCCAGGTGCTGTGCGATTTGATCTACAGGCAGTTCTGAAATGATTCCAAAAACAGGAAGAGCCAATTCACAGACAATTTCATTGTTATCACAGATGACAACGCCGCCCTTTAGGTCATGGATACGATTGACGGCCAGGGCCATATCAGCGTCATTTCTGCCAATGACAATGATACAGGAAGTATCCCAGGCTGCACTGCAGGCCAGGGCACCGGAATTCAGGCCGAAATTCCTGATCAGGCCTGTGAACATTTTCCCTGATCCCCGGGTCCGGTCTATGGCAGATATTTTGGCTGTCCCGCTGTCTTTCGGACAAATGATTTCACCCTCAAAGACCGGCAGGTCTTCTATTATTTCACGGGTGACAAGGTCGGTTGCCATATCGATGACACGAACCCTGGCCACGGCATCGGGCGTATTATCCGCCCTGATTTTAAAATCCAGGGCAGCCAGCTTTTTGGGCAGCCTTATGGTATCCATGCTTTTTGCCGAATAGCGGTGGCGGCGGGCAGATACCTGCAATTCGCCGTCCTGTGAGATCACCCGGCCATTGCTGATCACATATTCAGCCCTGATGGTTTGAGGGTCCGGGATAATCACCAGGTCTGCAATTTTCCCTGGCGCAATCCCGCCGATGACATGATCCAGCCCGAAATGTTCGGCAACATTCAAGGTTACCGCCTGTATGGCGGCAATCGGATCAAATCCGTAGTCAATGGCCTTTTGTACCGGGTATTCCAGGTAGCCGAGGTTCAGCAGGTCGGAAGGGGAAATCCCGTCAGTGGTCAGAACCAGACGCCGAAGACTTATATTATTGTCCAGAATCCCGGAAATGGATTTTAAGTCACGACGGATGCTTCCTTCCCTTGCCATGACATATAATCCCAGGCGCAGCCTTTCAAGCGCATCTTCCGCGCTGGTGGGTTCGTGGCACGAAGAGATGCCCATGGCGGCATAGGCTGCCAGTTTGTTGCCCCTGGCGCCGGCTGAATGGCCTTCCAGGGTTTTCCCTTTTTTAAGCATGGCTTCAAAATTGGACAGGAAAAATTCAGGGGCCTGGAAGACCGTCTGCCAGTAGGACTCTCCCAGGCCGATAATTTCTTTGCGCCCGGCAAATTGCTCCATGATGTCCAGGGGAACGCCCATGGCGGAGCGGCTGATGGAGGCCATGGCCGGCGCGGTGGCAAAAACTTTGACAGGCTGGCCATTCAATGATTCCAGGAAATCAATCACGCCCTCATACCCTGCCACCGGGAAAACCTCCATGGATTCGGTGATGATGGTTGTAGTGCCTCCTTTCATGGCATGATCCAAAAATTCATGGACTGTCGACCAGGAGGCCAGATGGGCGTGCCCGTCAATAAGCCCCGGGACCACTGTTTTCCCCATGGCATCAATTATTTTTGTATCTTTTCCAATGGCAGCGGATATGTCCGGTCCCACAAGTGCGATGCAACGCCCTTTTATGGCAATACTATGATTTTCCTGGATTTCACCGGTGTAAACATTGATGAGGCGGGCATTGATGATGACAAGATCGGCCTTCTCAATTCCAAGTGCAACCTGACGGAGGGTTTGCATTTCTTCTTCAGTCAGATGCAATCCAAATCTTTTTTTCTCCATATGATGCTGTTCCTTTTGAGGTATTTTTTCATCCGGGATAATCAATCCGGATCAAGAGGTTCGTATCAATATTTCAAGGTGCTGTAAACAAATTTAAAAATCGTAACCCGTCATTTTTTGGATATCTCCATAAATATATTGGATATTTTTACTGATATCGGATAAGAAAACATCTGATCAGTTTAAAGAATCAAGAGAAACGCATCCAGGCCTGACATCCTGGATCAGGGAGAAAAAAATGATGATGACGGCCCGTGACCATGCACTTTTGTTTGCATTCATATCAAAATCAGTGATTCAGGAGACCGGAACTGAAAAAGGAGAACCGGTTATCCAAGATGCTGTCCGGGAATATGGCAAATATTTCTGCCAGGAGATTGATGAGGCCCTTGTCCATGGGTTTAACCCGGATCTTGTCATCCGGGTGAATTCAACCCGGACCAATGGGGGAGAGGTCTGTGATTTTGTTTTCAGGGATGCCGGCCTCTCCTTTTTTAAATTTCTGGGTCTGGCATTCAAAAAGAAGGTCAGGCCTGGGAAAAATGCGGCCATGCCCTGGGAATACCATTGCGGCCATCTGTATAAAACCATGGGGCAGGTGATCTGCCAAGAACTTGGGGAAAAGGCGGATACGGTCATGGCAAATGCCTTGAAACACGCAAAGGCTTTTTTCAGTGAAAATCAGATCTCAGCTATCATGTCATACAAGGTCACTGATTTTGAGACTCTGCCGTAAAGGGTAAATACATTGTAATTTATACCACAATGGAGGGATAGCGAATGTTACCGGTTGAAAATGGATTGGGTTTTGATAAACTGGTCAAGCTGTTTGAACAAACACAGACTGAACTGCAAAGGCAGGCAGCCCGCTCCGTAGATATGGCCCTTGTGGTTCGCAACTGGTTGTTCGGCTGGTATATTGTGGAGTATGAAAATGCAGGGGCTGAGCGGTCCCAATTATATGGTAAAAAACTGCTCAACAGGTTGGCGGGCACACTGGGAAAAGCCGGAATCAAGGGCGCTTCCACAACCAATCTACGACTGTTCAGAAAGTTTTATCTGACTTATGAGAAGATTCAGCAGACAGTGTCTGCTAAATCTTTTTTGCCTCAAATCGGACAAATAGACTTTGAACAGATGGTGTCTTCTGAGCTTGCTGGGAAATTTCCGATAGGCTGGTCCCATTACGTGGTATTGCTGACCATCGATAATGCCGGTGAGCGCAGTTTCTATGAGATAGAGACAGCCCGGAACAGTTGGAGCGTTCGGGAAATGAAACGGCAGATCGAATCCTCCTTGTATGAACGCCTGGCTTTGAGCCGGGATAAAGAACAAATCAAAGCACTTTCTGAAAAAGGCCAGTTGGTTGAATCTGCCGGCGATATCATAAAAGACCCCTATGTGCTTGAATTTTTAAACCTGGAGGAAAAATCCGGTTATTCCGAGCATGAGCTTGAAACGGCCATTATTGATAAGCTGGAGCAGTTTCTGCTGGAGTTAGGCAGAGGCTTTCTTTTTGAAGCGCGTCAGAAACGCTTCACCTTTGATGATGATCACTTTTTTGTAGATCTGGTGTTTTATAACCGTTTATTACGCTGCTATGTATTGATTGATTTGAAACGGGATAAATTGACCCATCAGGATCTGGGCCAAATGCAGATGTATGTTAACTATTTTGACCGATATATCAAAATAGATGATGAGGCCCCCACGGTGGGCATTGTGCTCTGTCACAGAAAACATGATGCGTTGGTGGAACTGACCTTGCCTTCCGACAGTAATATTTATGCAGCCAAGTATCAGCTTTACCTTCCTTCCAAAGAAGAAC
This sequence comes from Desulfobacterales bacterium RIFOXYA12_FULL_46_15, assembly GCA_001799395.1. Classification (GTDB taxonomy): domain Bacteria; phylum Desulfobacterota; class Desulfobacteria; order Desulfobacterales; family Desulfobacteraceae; genus Desulfobacula. The sequence goes on from MGTJ01000173.1 coordinate 19,014, forward strand.
TGAAACAACAGATTATGAAATCGCTTAAGGAGCAGGAGAGAGTATAATGAAATTTCAAATTGATACAAAGCTCAAATGTCGGAACGAAGCCGTTGATACGCTTGGGGTGAATTTAAAGGTGCTAAAAAAATTATAAGATTTTGGGTAAATAAATAAGGATGTAAACAACATGATTGGCAGCATTCAAATTCAGGGTGAGGCAAGTTATGGCAACCCAGGTGAAACACTATCCGGGCTTTCGAAGCTGAATTTTATATACGGCGCTAATGGTACAGGGAAAACGACTATTTCAAGAATTATTGCTAACGAAACAGCTTTTCCGGATTGCAGATTGATATGGCGAGGGGGTATTCAACTTGCTACATTGGTTTACAATCGTGACTTTGTTGAGAAAAATTTTGATCAATCATGGGAATTGAAAGGTGTATTCACTTTAGGTGAAAAAAACAAAGATGTCCTTGATGAAATACAAACTGCAAAAACAAAGTTGGATTTATTAAAAGAGGAAGGGATAAAACTCAGAAGTACACTGGATGGAGAGGACGGCAAGGGGGGGAAGAAGGCAGAGTTATCTGAATTAGAGTCAGCTTTTGAAGAAAAGTGCTGGAAATTAAAATTAAAATATGATGAAAAATTCCAAGGGGCCTTTGTTGGAGTTCGAGGGAAAAAGTTAGCCTTTAAAAGTAAGTTGCTTTCTGAAGAGAAAAACAATGTTGCTGATTTAAAGAGAATTGATGAGCTGGAAAAGAAAGCATCAACAATTTTTGAAACAACCCCTCAGGAAGAGTTGCCAATTTCTGCTATTAATTATGAAATCCTATCAAGCTTAGAATTCGAGCCTATTTTAAAAAAGAAAGTGATCGGAAAATCGGATGTAGATATCGCAACCATGATTCAAAAACTTGGTAACAGCGACTGGGTTAAGCAGGGCCGCACTTTCTACGATATAAATGAAAATATCTGCCCTTTTTGCCAGCAGAAAACGCAATCATTTTTTAGTAAGAGTTTGAGTGAATATTTTGATGAGACTTATCAAAAAGATGTTGAAACGATTAAAACGCTATTAACTGATTATAAAACAAATAGTGAACGATTGCAGCAGATCTTGCAGGCAATTCTTGATACCCCATCCAAATATCTCGACATAAATAAGTTGAGAGCTGTAAAACAACTTTTAGATTCAAAAATTCATAACAACATCCGGCAAATTGAAAAGAAACGAGATGAGTCAAGCCGAATTATCGAACTGGATTCTCTTGAAAATGTTTTCAAAGAGATTAAAACCCTCATTGATTCAGCCAGTATATCGATTCTTAACCACAACAAAATGGTTTCTAATCTGACTCAAGAGAGAAGAGATCTTATCGCTCAAGTATGGAGATTTTTGCTTGAAGACGAAATTAAGGATGACCTTTCTGTATATTTTTCAAACAAGAAGGGTTTGGAGAAAGCGATTGAGAACCTGACTACTCAAATTGAATTGAAACGAAAATAATATGCAGCCAAAGGAGAGGAATTAAAAAAATTAGAGAAATCGACTACGAGCATTCAGCCAACTATTGATGACATCAATGGTTTATTAAAATCATTTGGGTTTATAGGATTTTCTCTATCAAAATCAGAAAAGGAAGGGTTCTATAAAATTCTTCGCATTGATGGCAAGGATGCAAAAGAGACATTAAGCGAGGGCGAAAAATCATTTATCACCTTTCTTTATTTTTATTATCTGCTAAAGGGGAGCGAGTCGGCAAGCGGGATGACAACAGACCGAATAGTCGTATTCGACGACCCTGTGTCAAGCCTTGACAGCGATATCCTTTTTATTGTGAGCGGATTGATCAAGGGATTGTTTGATGATGTCAGAAAAAATAAGGGGAACATCAAGCAAATATTTGTGCTGACTCATAATGTATACTTTCATAAAGAGATTTCTTTTAATCAAAAAAGAAGCGACAAAGCCTTAAATGAAGAAACCTTCTGGACAGTTAGAAAGTGTAACCAATTTTCAAAATTTCAAAAACATGAAGGCAACCCGATTAAAACTTCCTACGAAATGCTTTGGGCGGAAGTCAGAAACGCAGATCGCTCCAATCTTTCGATACAGAATACGCTAAGAAGAATCCTTGAAAATTATTTCAAGATACTTGGCAATATTGATCGCGATGATATTTGCAATTATTTTGAAGGTAAAGAAAAAATGATTTGTAATTCTCTTTATTCTTGGGTCAATGATGGATCTCATTTTGCCCACGATGACCTTTATGTCTCGATTGATGATTCAGGTATTGACGGTTATCTGGAAGTTTTTAAACAAATTTTTATTAAATCAGGCCATAAAGCCCATTATAAAATGATGATGGGAGAATCATTTTGTGAATCAATAGAACAAATAAAGGCAAAGCAAATATGAAATTCCTTCACACCTCAGACTGGCATCTCGGCCGGTCGCTCTATGGCAAGAAGCGCTATGATGAATTTTCAGCCTTTCTGGACTGGCTGGCCGGGTTCATTGGAGCGCAGAGGATTGATGTGCTTCTCGTGGCCGGGGACATTTTTGATACGGGGACGCCAAGCAACCGGGCCCAGGAATTGTATTACGGGTTTCTGTGCCGGGTGTCGGCGTCCTTTTGCCGCCATGTGGTCATCATTGCCGGGAATCATGATTCCCCTTCTTTTTTAAATGCGCCAAAAGAGATTCTGAAGGCTTTACATGTCCATGTGGTGGGTGCCTTTACCGGAAACCCGGAAGATGAGGTCATTGTTCTGAAAGACCCTTCCGGCAGCCCCGAAGCCATTGTCTGTGCCGTCCCGTATTTAAGAGACCGGGATATCCGGGTGACAGAGGCTGGGGAAAGCCTGGATGACAAGAATATCCGGCTTATCCAGGGAATCGAAGCCCATTATGCAGAAGTTTCAAGACTGGCTGAAGAAAAGAAAAAAGCCTGCGGAGATATCCCGGTTGTGGCTCTGGGGCATCTTTTTGCCGCAGGCGGCAGAACCGTAGAAGGCGACGGGGTCCGGGAGCTTTATGTCGGGTCCCTGGCCCATGTGGGCAAGGAAATGTTTTCTTCCGGGTTTGACTATGTGGCCCTGGGTCATCTGCATCTTTCACAGACAGTGGGGGGAGAAAATCATATCCGGTATTCGGGTTCACCCATTCCCATGGGGTTTGGTGAGGCCGGCCGGGAAAAAAAGGTAATCCGGGTGGAATTTCAGGGCAGGACACCGGATATCATTGAACATCCCGTTCCCTGTTTCCAGGCCCTGGAAAGAATCTCAGGGGATATGGAGAAAATCCTGGGCCGCCTTTTTGAGCTGAAAGCCCAAAAAAGCCGGGCCTGGCTGGAAATTGAATATACAGGCAAAGACATTGTTCCTGATTTAAGGCTGACCCTGGAAGAGACTGTGGCCGACACTGCAATGGAAATCCGCAGGGTCCGGAACCGGCAGGTCATGGACCGGATTTTACAAAAGAAAACAGAAGA
>MGTJ01000173.1:22544-34023 GCA_001799395.1 Desulfobacterales bacterium RIFOXYA12_FULL_46_15
CTGGACACCTGGGAAGTGGAAGCAAAAAAACGCCCGGCCCTGATCCGGGCCTACCAGGAAACCCTGGCCATGCTCTATGAACAGAATACCCAAACTGAATAAAGGGGAAAGATCGTGAAAATCCAGGGTCTCAGATTTAAGAACCTGAACTCTCTTTACGGGGAGTGGCAGATTGATTTTACCACACCTGAATATATCCGGGATGGCATCTTTGCCATCACCGGACCCACCGGCGCCGGCAAGTCCACCCTCCTGGATGCGGTCTGCCTATCTCTTTACGGGAGAACGCCGCGCCTGAATCTCATTACCAAAACCAGTAATGAAGTCATGTCCCGCAGGACCGGGGAATGTTTTGCCGAAGTGAGTTTTGAAACCAGGGCCGGGCGGTTCAGATGTCACTGGAGTCAGAGAAGGGCACGGCAAAAACCGGATGGCGACCTTCAGGATGCAAAGCACGAGATTTCAGATGCAGACACGGGCCGGGTCATTGAATCGGGCAAGCGAGAAGTGGCAATAAAGATTGAAGAAGTCACCGGAATGGATTTTACAAGGTTTACACGATCCATGCTCCTGGCCCAGGGCGGGTTTGCCGCATTTCTGGCCGCATCCCCGGACGACCGGTCCCCCATCCTGGAACAGATCACGGGCACAATGGTTTACAGTGAAATCTCAAAACTGGTCCATTTCAGAAAAACCGATGAACATAAGAAATTGGATGTCCTGACAGCCGAAACCGCAGGAATCGTCCTTTTGAGCGATGAGGAAGAAGCCCTTATCCTTCAGGATCTTGAAAAGAAAAAAGAAACAGAACAATCATCAGGGGAGGAAAATAATAAAATCCAGGCAGCCATCCTCTGGCTGACCGGGATGGATATGCTGAAAAGCGAACTTTTATCCATTGAGGCAGAGTCAAAAAAGCTTGCCTCAGCATTAGAGGCCTTTGAACCGGAGCGGAAAAGACTGAAGGATGCCGACACAGCCGCCGGGCTGGACAGCCTTTATGCCACACTCCAATCCCTTCGCGAACAGCAGAAGTCTGATCTTGGTACCCTTTCAAAAATAGAAACCCTGATTCCTCAAAGGCAAAAGGCCCTTGAAATAAAAGAGGCAGACTTGAACAAGGCTGAATCAGCCCTTGTCAGGACAAAGGCTGAAGAAAAAAAGGAATTTTCCCTGATCAAAGCGGTCAGGGCACTGGATCTGCAGATTGCTGAGAAAAAATCCGCATTGAAAACCCTGGCTGAAGAGTGCCGGAAGATTGAAACCGAAGCTGCAGGCAAAAAAGAGCTTTATAAAAAAACGGTACAGGATCTGGCCCTGGCCGGGAAGACCCTTTCAGAGGCGGATGACTATCTTTCAACCCATGCTGCTGATGCAGACCTTGTGACCCGGCTTGCCGGGATTTCGGAACAGGTCAGGACCTTAGGCTCTGTTACGGAAAAACAGGCAGCAATGAAAAAAGAGATGTCAGGGCTTCAAAAAAACCTTAAAGCTGCAAAAAAGCGAAGCAGGCAACAGGCCGCCGCCTGTCAAAACCTGAAAGAAAAGCATGGAGCCGCTCTTGATTCAGTGGGAAAAATAAAAAATGACATGGAGGCCCTTTTAGGAGACCGCCTCCTCCGGGAATACCGGGCCGAGCATGAAGGCCTTTTGCGCGAAATGGCTTATATGAGAAAGGTCCGGGATCTTGAACAGGAACGGGAAAATTTAAAAGACAACAGTCCCTGTCCCCTTTGCGGATCATTGCACCACCCCTTTGCCCTGGGCCAGATCCCCCGGGCGGATCAGGCAGAAGAAAAAATCATCCGTCTCTCAGGCCTGATTCAAAAGGCGGAAAATCTGGAAAAAATTCAGAAAGATGGGGAAGCCCTGGAAAAAGCTTCAGGTTTGGCCTTTATGGAAGCTGAAAAGCAGGAAGTCATGGTTCGGCACCAGGAAGAGGAAATCAATACCGCCATCCTGCGGTGTGAAAAAGAGGCTTTAATTGTTTTGGAAGCGCTTGACCGTCAATATGAGGCTCTTGCCCTGAACCTTAAGCCCTTTGGCTTTGACAGGATTCCGGATACAGGCCTTGATGATCTCATGGAAGGCCTGAAAAAAAGGCAGGGAAATTTCCAGGACCGCAAGGATCAAAAAACTGGTATTGAAAAAGCCCGGGCTGATCTTGTCGCCCGGATATCCGGTATGGAGATGATCGTCAAAACCCTTGAGGACCGGGTGAATGAGATCAGGGAAAAGGGCAGGGGCCAAAAAAAGGAGCTTGAACAACTGATCCTTGACCGTACCCAATGCTATGGCGATAAAAATCCGGATATGGAAGAAGCAAGGCTGGAAAAAAAGGCAGAGGAAGCTGAAAAAGCCGTCAAAGCATCAAGAAAGAGCCGGGACGACATCAGGGAGACTCTCAGGGAAAGCCTGACCCGTATCGCAGCCCTTAAGGAAACCACGGCCAGCCGTCAATCCGGGCTTTTTGCCCGTAATGCCTCTTTTCTTCAAGCCTGTCAAACTTCAGGTTTTGAGAATGAGGATGTATTTCTATCCTTGAGACTTTCCCCGGATGAAAGAAAGAAACTCTCGGAAAGAGCCGGGAAACTGGATGAAACCGTAATGGAAATCACGGCAAGGAAAAATGACCGGGAAAAGCGTCTTTTGGTTGAAACAGAAAAAAAATTAACGGATCAAAGCCTGGATGATCTGAGAAAAGAAGGGACAGCTCTTAAGGAATCGCTGAAGCTGCTTGGTGAGGAAATCGGCGCCATAAAACAGAAATTGTCCGGTAATCAATCACTGAAAGAAAAGCTCATGGAAAAGAAAAAACAGGTTGATGCCCAGAAGACCGAATGCGTCAGGTGGGACAGCCTTCATGGACTGATCGGGTCGGCAGACGGCAAGAAATACCGGAATTTTGCCCAGGGTCTGACCTTTGAAATCATGGTGGCCCACGCCAACCGTCAGCTTGAAAAAATGTCGGACCGCTATCTTCTGATCAGGGATGAGAACCAACCCCTGGAGCTGAACATCGTGGACAATTACCAGGCTGGTGAAATCCGTTCCACAAAAAATCTGTCCGGCGGTGAAAGTTTTATTGTCAGCCTGTCTCTGGCCCTGGGGCTCTCCCATATGTCCGGCCGTAAAGTCAGGGTGGATTCCCTTTTTCTGGACGAAGGCTTCGGCACCCTGGATGAAGACGCCCTTGAAACAGCCCTGGAAGCCCTGGCCGGACTGCACCGCCAGGGCAAACTCATCGGCATTATCTCCCATGTCCCGGCCCTGAAGGAAAGGATCGGAACAAGGATCAGCATCACACCGGTTTCAGGTGGTAAAAGCACCCTCGCAGGCCCTGGATGCAAGACCTTTTGATCCGGATGGCGAAGCTATTTCTGAACCTCCTCAGGCGTGGCCCAGAGGATGTGGTCTTTATTGACAAACAGGGTTTCATAATTTTCAGGATGGTCCTGCCCTGATTTGTAAACGCTGGAATTCATCAGGACCAGAAAGGGTTCCCGGTCGCTGCTGATAAGATCGCTCAGCCGGCTGTAACCCGGCTGCCGGTCAATATTGACACTGGCGCTGATTCTTGTTCCGTCCACCAGGGTGATCCGGATGGTGCGGGTGTTCATATCTTTATACATTTCATGATCATCCATGGTATCCTCCTTTGGCTGAATACTGTCATGTAGCGTCAAGACAAACGTAAGAATGAATTGATGGCCTGTCAACCCATCGATTTTATTGTATGTTTCCCGATTCTGTCATAAGTTTCTCCTGGTTACCCATCCTGCATCTTTTAAATAATATCTCACCCAGATTTCAGGGCGGAAGGCATCAGGTTTTTCCGCTGCCGGAAGGACCGGGCAGTGAAGGCACCCTGGGGAATACTTAAGGTAACATCCCTGAGGGCTGCCACATCCACTTTACCTATTCGATAGGATCTGGTAACACCTTTAAAATCAACCAAATACATTTTTTTTGTTCTTTCATGAATCAGGGTCACTGGGTAGAAAGTAAACACTTTGTGGTAACAGATGTATAAAATATACCCTGTTGCCTGAAAGACCGGTCTGTTTTTGAAGTTTTCTTGACAAAAAGAGACTTCCTGTTTTATACATGGACGGCCCTATCCATATTGAAATGAATTTTTTTTAAAAATACTATGTTAAAAATGAAAAATCCCCTGCTGATTACCGATCGTTTATTTTGTTTTCTTGAGGAAAAATGGGATAGCCCCGGAGGACAGAAAATATTAGGAAGTACTCTGGTTTTTGGTTTTATATTTTCAATCGTGGTTATTGATATCAATTCGCGGAGTTGGTTACCGGACTGGTTAAGTATCCTGATCCCGAAAAATCATCTGGTTGCAATTGAATATGCATTTTTACTGCTGTTGATTTATGAAGTGATCAATTTGATATTAAGCCTCGCCAATTCCATGTCGGTATCTGTTGGAAAGCAATTTGAAGTATTATCCCTTTTTTTATTGCGAGATATTTTCAAAGAATTTTCACATTTTGACGAACCCTTGAGATGGGAACAGATCGAACCGTCCATACTGCCGATACTGGTCAGCGGTGTCTCAGCTCTAGGAATATTTGTCATCCTGATCGTTTATTACAAACTCCAATTTCATCAGCCCATTACCAAGGATAACAGGAACCAAAACTATTTTATCTCTGCCAAAAAAATTATATCATTGGTATTATTGATCAGTTTTTTATACCTTATCAGTAAAAACATCATCGGATTTATCCATTATGGATATTCGGAAACAACATTTGAAGCCTTTTATACCATCCTGATTTTTACAGACGTCCTGATCGTTCTCCTGTCACTGCGGTATAGTTCCAGTTACCATGTGGCGTTTCGCAATTCAGGATTTGTGGTATCCACCGTGATTATCCGATTATCACTAATTGCACCGCTCATGATGGGGGCATTATTAGGTATCGGAGCGGCTATATTCGCCCTTGGCGTTTCATACGCCTATAATCTCTCCAGACCTGTTATGGGGGCTAAAACGCGGTTTGGTGCTAATTGTTCAGAAAGCCGATCCTGAACAAGATGAATCATCCGGATCGAAATACATGCCTTGATTCAACCCAGCTCCATGAACTGGAACAGTCCTTTCGAAGATGGACCGGGGAAACATTGCGGCCGGATGTGCGCATAGCCCGGTATCGCATTCTGATCATCTTTTTATTAATCCGTTACACTGGTGCTAAATTGAGCGAAGTGCTGAATCTTGACCCGTTTCAGGATATTGATGTTGAGACATACACCGTCAGTTTTGGAAGGGTTATTGGAGACTCGGGCCGAGCCTCTCGGAAAGTCCATCTGCCGGAGGCTGTCTGCCGGGAAATCCGGGGAATGATTGCCGGCCCAGGTTTTAAAAAAGCATCAGCAGGCATGCTTCGTGTAGATCCGGGGTTTGTCCGGCGTAAATTCTATGAACGCGCCGAGGCCTGCGGGTTTATAAAGGCATTGGGGGCTCCGGAACCCCTGCGCAGGTCCCGGGCTGTGGAGTTGATCGAAAACAATATGCCCTTTCCAGCGGTCCAGATGATGATGGGGCATTCAACCCCCAATCCGGTTTCATCCTATATTTCTTTTTCAGAGGAAGAAATCCGGGAGGTCACCCGGTTTTTCATGGAAAAAGAATCAAGAAGAAAAACCAGTGCCAGGAATTCTTTTTTCGGAAAGATCGGGACCATACAAGAAGGAGATATCCAGACCCGTATCGAATTAATCACCCTGGGCGGGCACAAGGTTACAACGATCATTACAAATGATAGTGTTAAAAGACTTGGCCTGAAAAAAGGCAAATGGATAACCGCCGAAATCAAAGCTCCCTGGGTGATTCTGGATAAAAGTATCAATGGCCCGGAATCCAGTGCGGATAATGTGTTCAACGGAGTTGTGGAGAAAATCATCCAGGGCGAAATCAACACGGAATACAGGGTGAGGATTTCCGACGGGACAAAAATTTGCTCCATTGTAACCAGTGAAAGCTGCCGCCGCCTTGCCCTTGGTCTAGGTGACAGGGTATGGGTGCTGTTCAACAGCGCCTCTGTGGTGCTCATGACCGGGTGAAAATCACCTGGTTTTCTGCCCGTTCTATTGGGTAATATTCCCAAAGACACGGATTGGGATTTTTCTGGAGGTATCGGTCCAGATGGTAATCAGGTCAACATAGCGGCCGGGTTCTTTTTTTATATTTTCAACAATCAGTTCATAGCGGGCCGGAGTTGCCTGGTCGTTTCTTTTGATTTCAAACCGGATGTTTCTGCTGTCCCTTGCTGCTGCCTGGTCAATTTTAAAATCCATTTTCGGGTCTGCCGGTGTTATGGTCATTTTGGAGGTGATTGCCTGTCCTGGTTTTCCACTCAATTCAATTATGGCGGGAGTGAGAAGAACAAAGGCATTAACCTGGCCGACAAGTTCTAGTCCGATCAAGGGTTGAGCCGGGTCATTGGTATGGACTTTCATTATTTTTCTGATCGCCTTTCCGCCATACCCATGGGTAGATAATGAAATGGTTATTTTTCCTTCGCTTCCAGGAAGGATCAGCTTCTCGCTTGAAGCCGCAGTGCACCCTCAGTCGGTATCTATTTTTAATATCTCCAGGGGGGCGGTCCCATGATTTTTCACAATAAAATCATGGGTCACCGTATCTCCTTCCCATGCGGATTCAAAATTGAAGACCGGCTCCGATAAAACGGCTTCAGCTTTCTGATCAGCCAGGCCAGGGCCTGAAAAAACCGTAAGAAAGCAAATAGCCAGAAACAATCCAATGGCAGCAAATTTTTTTTTCACACGAATATCTCCTGAGAATTAATCAGTATATAATTGGTTCTTATAATGGGCGTTTTTTTTATAAAATGTCAATACGGCAAGGCTGATAGCAACAATTAAAAAAAGAATATCCCTGAACAGCGTCATCATATCCATGGGGCCCTTTTCCAGGCTTGTGGAAAAACAGCCGCAACTGATGTCCAGGCCCCTGGCCAGATTGAACAGGATGAGCCCGATAAAAACGGTCATTAAAACAGCTGCAAGGCTGGAAGCCCCCTGCATCCACCGGTTGAGCAGGAGGCCGGCCCCTAGGATCAGCTCCAGCCACGGCAGGATCAGGGCTGTCAGGTTGACCAGTGCTCCGGGCAATACCTGGTAGTTGAATACAGTCTGGGCAAAGGCGCCGGGATTGAAAATTTTATCCAGGCTTGCATAAATAAAGACTGCTCCCAGTACCAGCCGGGTTAAATGATAAAAAAATCGATAAACTGAGTTCAAATTGTTGTCTCCTTATTTATCAGACATTTCCGTGGGCAGGTTATTTTCGGCCCAGAGGGTCCAGCCGTTGACCAGGACCTTTATATGGGTGAAGCCCATATTTTGAAGGAAAAGTGCCAGGTCATGGCTCAGGTTACAGGATTCGCCGTCACAATAGGTGATGACAAGAGTTTCCCGGTCCATGCCCTGTATAACTTCTTGGAAATAGTCATCCACCCCATGCCAGGGAAGACTCCTGGCCCCCTTGATATGACCTTCATCAAAAAGGTCTTTGCCTCTTGCATCCAGAAAAACCGCCTTGTTTTCCAGGAAAAGGGCTTGAGCTTCTGAAAGGGAAATGGCCAGGGAATCGCCGTCACCCTGAGACAACCTTGACTCGACAGACCAGCCCTGGATAAAAGGAATGGAATCGGTCCGGATCAGATTGACGGCCAGCCCAGCCACCACAGATAAAAGGATAATGAAGCAGGCCTCGCGGAAGGTATCTGTCAGGCTTTGTCTTGAAACGGCAGATTGCATATTTAAGGAACCCCCATCATTTCCTTGTTTTCGTCATAAGCGGAAATCAAGATCCCGGTGTCGTCTGAGTAAGATTTTCATATTCCTGTCACCTCAAGACCGATGATATAAGCAACAATAAAGGAAAAAAGAAAGGCCAGAAGGTTTCTGTAAATTGCTAGTTTTTTACCGAAATATTTGATTTCCACAGGCAGGGTAACAACGCCCACCATCATCAGAGTGGAAACAAAGGCTCCGATCTGCATATAGCCCGCCCCCCCCTTCAGCAGCATGGCTGCCATGGGAAAGGCAACAAATCCGGTAATCAGGGTTACAGCCCCGACAACGGCCGCCAGCACCACCCCATACATTCCGGAATCTGCACCAATAATTTTTGAAATCATTTCAGGATCAATCACTGCCATAAGAATGCCGACCATCAGGATGACAACCAGAAATTCCGGCAGGATGTTTTCAAAAGCTTTCCATGCTTTTTTAAGGGCTTTTTTTGTCTTTTCCCTGTCCCGGTACCAGGAAATCGCCATCAGAAGGGCCGTTACCCCGTATAAAGCAGCGTTCATATATGGCTTTCCTTTTTCATCCTATTAATTCTTTCATGGCCATGTCCCGTCTATCTATATATTCCGAATTAATGATATATTCTTGCATCAGCCCCTTGTCAATGTTTTTCCCTTTTCTTACCAAATGATAACTAAAAAATAATATAGTTTCAGGCTCATGGCCGCGCCGCGGGCTGTGGCCGCAAATTCGGTGGCCCGGGCCAGCAGGGCAGAATGGGCAAAGATAAATCCAAGACCGAGAAGCGCAATCGGAAACAAATCCCCGTACCCCAAGATTTTCCGAAATGGCCGGAAGAATGGGGGACACCACCCAGTTATCCGCCATCACAATGAATCCCAGCAGTCCCAGCAATATAACGATTTTATTCATTTTTTTATCTTTATTAAATAATCATATTAAACAAATACCCGACCGTAAGAATGCCGGACGCAACCACCCCGATAAAGACTGCAATCAATCTTAGTTTGAGCACTTTTCTTAAAATCACCATCTCGGGCAGAGACAAGGCAATCACGCTCATCATAAATGCCAGAACAGTACCGAGGGCTGCACCTTTACCCAGAAGGGCTTCAACCACCGGAATAATCCCGGCAGCATTGGAATACATGGGAATCCCAATGATCACGGAAAGCGGAACAGACCACCAGGCGCCTTTGCCCATGATGGATGCCATGGCTCCCTCGGGAACGAATCCATGTATGCCGGCGCCCACGGCAATGCCCAGGATCACATAAATCCAGACTCTGCCAATGATCTCCTTGACGGCTTCCCACCCATATCGGAACCTGTCGTTCCAGGTTAATTTCTCTTCTTCCAGAGAGATGGAGGGGGCGTTGATATTGGTTACCCAGTCTTCCACATACCCTTCAAGTTTTAAACGGCCGATGACCCATCCGGCTGAAATCGCGATAAAAAGACCGGTCCCCATGTATATGGCAGCCACCTTCCACCCCAGAAGCCCATAGAGCAACCCCAGGGCAATTTCATTGACCATGGGGGCGGAAATCAGGAACGAAAAGGTAACTCCCAGCGGAACGCCCGCAGTCACAAACCCGATGAACAAGGGGACAGCTGAGCAGGAGCAAAAAGGAGTCACGATCCCTAAGAGGGCGGCCAGGATATTGCCTGCAAATTCACTTTTCCCGTTCAGAAAGGCCCGGGTTTTTTCAGGGGTGAAAAAGCTTCTGACAACACCTACTCCAAAAACCACAAGGAACAGAAGCATCATGACCTTGGGGGTATCATAGAGAAAAAATTCCACAGAAGACCCAAGGTGAGATCCTTCCTGAATCGGTAAGAGGGTATAGGTCAGAAAGGAGGACAAGCCGGGCAGTGCCCGGTAAATCGTCCACCAGAGATAAACCCCGGCGGCTCCCATTAATAGATTGAACATCATTATCTTTGTTTTTTTTCTATCCCTGATGGAAAAGATTTGATTTAAGTCTCTTATATGTTCATGATCAACAATCCCGGGTTGATGCTTTTCTGTCTTGAATTGAGTTGTTTTTGTCATATAGTCTCCATTTTATAAATCGTTAAAATGGAATATATAGATATAAAATCCTTTTGTCAACCCGGAATAGAAATTTTAAACTCTGTTTGAACAGGCCCTGAAACATGTTAAGATAAGATAAAGAAAATACTTGGCACTAACAAAAGGATGGCTGCTGTGAAAACGGGGAAATGGAAACCATTGATGAGTATCCAGCAGATACTTCAGCATTATATTCCCGGATAGTGGGCTGGAAAAAAGAATTATTGGTTGTTCATAGGCGTAGAACGGATTAGCATGATACCGGAGAACCCGCCGGCAGCATCGATAAAGAAATCGCCCAGGAGCGGTGTGCGGCCGTCAATCAGAAATTGAGCCGTCTCTGTGCCGCCGGCCAGCAAAAGAATGATGATCATCACCTGAAAGGCAGCCACCATTGGCATCATCAGGCACAGAATCAAGCCAAAGACCGCAAAAAAACAGAAATGCCCGATTTTTGATAAATCCCATTGATCCGGGCTGCTGTTGCCGGGATGGGGCTCTGGATTCACCCAGGTTTTGATGTCATTTAAAACCAGAGTTCTCATTTCCCCGGGCATGGTTGTGCCAAACACAATGGCAATCAGGGCAGACACCAGCAGCACCCTTAATACCATGCGTTTTTGCCCCATGACAAAGCAGGACCCGATCAGCAGAAAAGAAAAAGCAGTCCATAAAAAAAGGAGGCCATCCCTGATCCATGTATAGACTCTTGCCTGGCTGACCGGATAAAGCCGGATATGTTTCAGCTCCAATAATCCGGTGGATTGGCTTAACTGGGCAATCACCCGGATTTTTTTTGTTTCAGGATGAATGGGGAAAAAAACGCGATAGGTTTCCCAGCCCAGGGTTCCGGCAAGGGAGGCCACCAGATGGGGAATATCCCACCGGTCCTTTTTATGGTCATTCTGCACCAGTAAAACCCTTGCCCGGTTCCACGGCTTTTCGCCCGGCTTCACATCCTCACATTTCATATCTGCAAAAAACTCTAAAACCGTGCCAGGATCAAGCCCTGAAATCTCCTGGTATATGTTTACACCGGCCTTTGGATCATCTGAAAAAAGAGCGATCGCATTTTCTTTAACGTCTGCCCGGCGGCTCGGGCTGTTTTCAGGAGGCCTGCCCATCCATTGGCCGGTCAGGAGGTCAGGCCCGGTTTTTTCATACCGGTCAACCCTGGTATGGGTAAAAACGGTTGCTGCGGCCAGGATCATGAAAATTATTATATTTATTTTTAGCATCGGTTAATTTACCGGTTCAGTTACTGAGATTGCTTTTACCGGTCAGACAAGATTACATTTATTTTCATGATTCAGTACTGGGGGCTGTTATCTGAAAATTTCTTCTTATCTGCCTTTATGGTGTGGGTCAGGTCGGCACCAGGTGACAGGTGCACAATTCAGTTAAAAACAGGACAAGTCACTATAAAGACATCATCAGCATCCTGTTCAGTAAGCTTACCGAACTAAAGTTCGAAAAGGGCCACAGACAAGGAGCTATGGGCGGATGGTAATATTAAGCCGGGGAAATCTCCGGATGTTTTATAATCGAGCTCATGGCTCATTTGGCCCATCAGATGCT
>MGTJ01000173.1:34050-36093 GCA_001799395.1 Desulfobacterales bacterium RIFOXYA12_FULL_46_15
CGTGAAGAATTCCTTCACCATTCATCCTTAATTCATCAATATCTGCCAGGTTCCGTTCCACATGTTGTGAATGTTCCGCGCCAAAAATCAACTCTCCCAAGGTTACACTGGAAATACACATCTGGTCTTTGTGCTGTTTGAAACGCCTTCTCACCTGCTGAGGGCGATTTGTCATAAAGTCACTGGAAACCCCTGGGGCATCAAACCATTCGTCCCAGGATTGATCTGCCGGTGCAATAATACGTTTATTGCCAATTGCTGTGATTTCAACTTCCTTTACTGATTCTGGGAAAGCAACATTTTTAGGTAGTCGGACAACCTGACTTCGGTTGCTTTTAAAAATTTTTGTTAGCACACTATTCATTACGATACCTCCAGAAAAGAATTTACCTATACTTTTACATTATAATCAATCAAGGATATGTCAATGAGATATCCCCAGTGCTGACACATGAATTAATCTTCAAAGGAATGGGGGTGCGGTTTTTAGCATCCATCAGCCGTTTTTTCATTGCTGCACTTTTAAGCAGGTAAGCGGTTTCTTTTTCCGACTCAATCTCTTTCCACAGATCAATAGGCACAATAACGCCTGTGACATTGTTCTGTTCGTCAGAGATATACTGGATATGGTTCATTTTTTTCTCCTTTAACGGTGGGGCGACTCTTCAAACTTATGACGCTTTATAAATCATATGGTTTCTGTTTATCTGTTTTATGTCTGGATTAATTGTGTAATACTCGTACCATCCTCGTGTTGACATTTTAAGGCTCCCGATAAACTTTACCGAATTCCTTTGCCTGTGTGGTTTTATTTTAAAGGCAATGGGATTTTCCCGAAGCACCAATGGAATCAAATGATTTCAGATATGCTTCGAACCGGAGAATAGAACCCTTGTTTGATCATCTTATCAAGATAAATATCAGCCTGGTTTAACTCTATTGCACCATCCCTCACGCAGGCCTTTAATATACCGATGGTTCCAGTAAACGGGATATGTGAATGATTACATTGTTGTCTTGCTGAACGATCATCGGTGACTACAATAATTCCGTCGGATACTTTTGCCATAGCAAGGCATGAGGCCTCGCCCTTGCCTAAATGGATAATCAAATCAGAATATAATTGCCTGGCCTGATCTGATAAAGAAACAAGAGTTAATGTCTTATCACTGAGTAATATTTCAAGCTTTTGCAGTGCTGGATATTTAACAAATCCCGCGCATATTTCATCATATACTTCCCATGTGATGAATCCGCGTTTGTGATATCTTATTTTTAAAAGTGAATCAGCCCTGGAGAGTAGAAAATTACAGAGGGAGACAGTATCAAAATACCAGCCTTTTTCAGGCATTTTCTATGTCGCTTTCCTGAAAGGAATTATTTTGTAAAATATCGTGTTCTTCGAGCCAGGTACGGATATCCAAAACATTCATTCCCATTTCTTCGGCCAGTTTTCCAAGGCTGATATATTTGCCCTGAAATGCTGCAATCGCCTGTTGTTGTATTTGATTAAGCCCAAGAAGTTCAAGCTGATAGCATGAAAAGACAGCTTGTCTTATAAGCTCTCCAACAGAGGTCTCTCTTTTCTTTGATAGTAGTTTCAGACCTTCGGCTATTTCGGGCTTTACTTTAATATGTAAAGTAGCGTTTTGCATTTTATACCTCTCTTGTTACATATGGCCAAGTTCAGGTATAATGTAAACTCTGATAAATTGTTTGTCAAATTCAATATCATTTATTTGGCAAGAGCTTTTTCTTTTTCCTCGGATATCCAAAAACGAGACCGTAATCCTTTCTTTAAAGCAAAAAAAGGCCGGTTAAGGCCTTTTCCCACAATCATTTTTTCTATTTTTTCAAGCCGCAGCCGAGGCCCGGCCCCAGAACCATCCCAGCCACCTGATCCCGGAAAACATCACCACCCCGGCATGTATGGTGGTATGGTGGGGTCCGACCTAATCAACCATCTGTTATTAAAGAAAAATCATTCCAAAAAACTGAATTTTCACCCCTTAGAGTCCAGTTTACAGGGGTAAAATCAGCATC
>MGTJ01000174.1 GCA_001799395.1 Desulfobacterales bacterium RIFOXYA12_FULL_46_15
CCTCGGCATTGCCGTCCCATCCCTTCCCACCCACACCCCGCTTCTCTATGTTTTTTATGCTGAACTCCTGGCGGTTTTTATCGATCTCATGTCCGGAGCGGTGCCTGCATGGCGGGCTCCGGCTACACCCCCGGGCTTTATATTGGACGATCTGGAATAGATTTTCCAGTATGAGGTGCTGAAAATGCTCCAGAAGGAGGGGAAAATTAATGATGCCGTCATTTAGAATATGCTTTCCTGGCGCAATAGCGGTTTACATGTTTATATTGGTGCAGGATAACCCCTTCAGATAAAACCGGGCCTTGACGGTTTCAGTGTCTTTTTTCTTTTTGGCAATATCGTGAACATATCCGTCTGAACTGATGATCTGTGCTATATGGTCATATGTAAACATCCTCTTTCTATGGGGAATATTTATATCCTGCCTTCATAGGCTTGAAGCCGCTCCTGTAACGTGCCGGTATGCAATTCGAAAAGGTGGTTGTCATAGTCGTAAAAGTAAAGAGACAGCCCTTCTCCTTTTATCCTTGAACGGCCTTCCCGGAATTCAATCTTAGCGCTTTCAAGCCGTTGCTTGTAGTCTTCAAACCGGGACTCCGGGATCTTGAAGGCAATATGGTTGTATGTCCGCTTAGGCAGACAGTTTCCTTCCATGATGGCGATCCATATCCCTCCAACCAGAAAAAACCGTTCCTTTGATAAAGAAAAAATTCTTTCCCCGCTGGTGTAGACTTCCTTTGCTCCCAGAACAGAGGAAAGAAAATTCCCTGTCCGTTCAAGATCCTGAACGATAAGGGTAATATGGCTGATACCTTCAACTGTCATCCCCGGTCGCTTAATTTATGGTCGGTCTCAAACCCGATAACAATGAACAAATCCTCTTTCCGAAAACCATGGCAGCGGAATTTTTGTGAAGCCTTGAACTTGTATGTTTTTAGACCATGGTAAGTCATGCTTATGTTTCCATGATATTCTTTGTAGTCAAGGCCTTTGTCACTATGAATCTGACTCCAAGTCAAGGGTGTGATTTTATTATTCCAGACGTCACTTTTTTTAAGCAACAGCATTGAAAAAAACTGCATTTCCTTTAATACACCAACAAGCAATAGAAGGCCGTTTTTGACAAAAGAATTCTGATCGGAAAATTGGCCTATTAATGATAGTTCATTGAAAAGGATCTGCATATCATAATCCTAGAATCTGATCAAGGTCATCGTCGAACTGATCAAATAACCCCTTTGGGTGGGTCATGACACGGCCATGTTCATTGAGTGTAATAGCTGTATTCTTTGAAAGTGCATTTTCATCGAGCTGGAAAAAATGTACAGCTACATCGGTATGGGCGATTTCCTCTTTCACAATAGATTTTCGAATGCCATTGAAGACATGGTCACTATGCGTTTCCAATATAATCTGTATGCCTGCATTTGCTGCGAAACAAAGAAACTCGGTAAGTTCGGATTGTGCCTTAGGGTGCAGATGGATTTCCGGATTTTCAATAATAACTATATCCTCAGGACTTGCGCTCAGACATGAGACAAGGACTCCGATAGCAAAGCTAACTCCAGAACCCATGTGATAAGGGCGAACTAATTTGCTATTTCCAAGAGATAATTCCATCGAAAGGCTGTTGCTGAGTCCAAGGTCTCGGATTGTATTATTGATTCCGAAGAGTTTGCCCAGCCAGTAATTGACTTGATATTCAAGTGTTATGCTTGCCGTATCGGCAATGAGTGATGGCGCAACTTCCTGTCTTCGGTTTTTGTATAAAAAATCAATAATGAATTCTGCCTTGTTCCCAAGAAAATTTACGCGATCGAAGTTCTTCAGGTATGAATCCTCCGGTCCAATACGGTTTGCAGGCAGATAATATATATGTCGTTTTTCAAGGTTCAGGAAATTCTGTATCAAAGCAGATTCGTGGCTAAATGTAACAGAGACATCATTGCTGTCGTCGTTATCTGAACGAAACCCTACTTTAAAAAGATTTTTTCCAATTGACGCTCCTACTTGAAAAGTACGTGCATTCGTCCGATGATTCCGGCACTCATCAAATGACCCCAATCTTAACCACATTCCGTTAAGCGGGGAGGAAGAATTTTTCAGTGCGTTATTACAAAGCAACAGAAAGGCCTGGATTGCTGAAGACTTACCCGATGAATTTGTCCCCGAAAAAATATTGATCCGACGTAAAGCTATTTCAACTGAGTCGAAACATTTAAAGCCTTGTATGTAAAGAATTTCAAGCATTTCGTATCTCCTCAATGATTGATTCTGTAATCTCAAATCGTTTATAAACACTGATATTGCTATCCACAGTATAGGTTGTACTGAGAATAAATTTTTCGTTTGAGAGAAGCTTTGTAAACCCTTTTTTTATAAAGTCATATTTTTCTTGTGGTTGATCAATCAATTCAATTATCAAATAAGTTACTGTTTCAAATAGCGCCATGCTTATTGGCCTTCTGGGCCCATCACCTTTTTTGGGTAGTCGGAAACATCCCACACCTAGGATTGCTCTACATGCTTTCATTGTTTTATCAAACCGTTCAGGAAATTGGGCACCGAATTCACTGCCAGCTTGATCATTAAGAAACAACATTGTTTTGCCAAGGAAATCTTCAAGATCGCTACGGTATTCAACTGGTGGAAGACCTTTTTCTTTGACAGACAATAGCTGTTTTTTACGCCAAAGGTAAAAACCGATCATTCGAAGAACAAGGTATTTATCCTTCATACGGTCAGGCTTAATTGAATGTTCAGTTGCCATTTTAAAACTGCTAAATGCTACTATCTTATTCAGCAATTTTGTTGCAGAACCTTGATAAATAGCATTTCTCATCTCTTGATTGTTTAGACGTGTACCACCGCGATTAACGCGGTCAAACAAATCAAAGGTGACACGGTCCTGAGTTGGTGGTTTGATTACATGCAAGGTAAGTGGGCAATCTTCAATTTTGCTTTGCTGTGGTTGAGTCAAATACTTATCAAATTTAGTGCCGTTCTTAGTCATTTCGCTGAAATATGCCCCGTTTAAATCTTTTAAAACCGTAAGGTTCTGAAGAGGGAATTCATGGCTCATGAACTGGAAAAGGGTCGTCAGACGTTGGCGTCCATCAACGATTATATATACTCCTTTGTCATCCTCTTTTACATAAATGAGAGGGAGGGGAATACCCATAAGGATTGATTCGATCAATTCGCTTTTTTGTTTAGGTGACCAAACCGCATACCGTTGAATGTCCGGGTCCAGTTTAATGAGAGGAGGAGTTTTATCAAGCTTGCGTTTGAGTTGAAAAACGGAAGCACTTTCCGGTACTATGTTGACAACGGCATCAGGGTAAATATCAGATGTATCTGATTCAGGCGAGGAGTAGTTTTCCCTCAATTCTGCACCAAGCGTTTCCTCTCCCTCGAAGGTGTCTTCAGTATCAATTGGATTTTTTTCTGCGGACATTTTATTTGTTGCTCCTTGGGATTAAAACGCCTTATCTGGTTTAGACTGACCAAAAATATACCCACCAACGATATCATGAAAATACCATTTCGTTCAACGTTAAGTTAAACTAAAATCCACCGCCAGGCTGCATTTTTTCCAAAATCTGCAGAAGGCAATGTTCCTCCGGCAAGATCCGATTTCATAACGGAATGAACTTCTTCGTATTTAAATGGTAACACGACTTGTGTCATATTGGTTGTGTGAAAAGATGGAGTTTGCTGAGTGCTGTGGGAGATGGGGAGGGGGATTAAATCCAGACTACCCGATTTTTAAGATTTTTATTGGTGAAATATGTAGCGATACTACCGATTATAGTTACAGCAAGTGCAGCAAAAACACCAATTAAAGCAATTAATATTTGGGATGTCATTTATTATACTCCTATCGGCTCGCAGATAAGTTGCAAGGCGTGCAACCTTGTTTGAACCGCTATTGTGATCCGTGGGCAGAACGTCGGGTGCACAGCACCCGACGTTCCATTTCAAATAATATCCATCCAGTAAGTAATGATTATTCTTAAAATCAGTATAAGGATATGGAATCAGAGTAAAGAAAATACTGGGTCAGGGATTTTTCAAAAACAGTAAGCGTTGAAAGCCCATCCCTCCTGACGGTCTGCGCCTGTATCCTGGAATGAAAAAGACCGGGAAATCACCATCCTCGGCACCACGGCCGAAATGTTTGAAATCCGGCAACTGGCCATGGGACAGGGACGGTTCCTCCCTGTCCAGGACCCGTCCAGGGGATCAGACGTGGCTGTCATCAGGGTCCTGGCCAGAAAAGGACAGTCCCTGTTCAATACCTCATCTTTGTTCAGAATCATGCTTGAAGCTAAAAACCGTAACCCTCAAAATGCCTGGCAACACTGGTCTGCCCAGGCAAAGAGTTCCGGGGTGCCGCCGGTATGCCAGAACAGTATGGTTTGGTTTTTTGTAAAAACCCCTTTTCTGATCAGATCCATCAGCCCGCCCATTGCCCGGGCCGTGTAAACAGGCCCAAGCAGGATACCTTCAGTCAGGGCAAGATCCCTGATGGCATTAAACTCCAGGTCTCCGGGAACGGCATACCCGGCTCCCAGATAATCACAATTGAGTGAAAAATCAGCTTCGTTAATTTGAATTCCCGCCCCTATCCGAAGTGAGGTCTCATTGGCAATCTTTGTAAGAATAGGAGGGAATGGCTGGTTTCCTGTTTTGGTCTGATCAATGCTGATACCGAGGACCAGACCTTTAAACCCGGTCATTCTGGCTCCCAGCGTCAGGCCGGCCTGGGTTCCTCCTGAACTGGTGGCAAAAACTATGGCATCCGGCATGATCTTCATTTGATTCATCTGGGTTTCAAGTTCCAGCATGGCATTCACATACCCCACAGCTCCTGTGCTGTTGGAGCCCCCCACTGGTATGACATAGGGCTTTCGTCCTTTTTTTGACAGGTCTTTTGCCACTTTGTAAAGGGTTTCATCCCGCTCCGGCCGGGTGCAGTAATGAATCTTTGCACCGAAAATACGATCCAGCAAAAGATTCCCGTTGATCATTTCAGGAGGAGTGCCGTTCAATACCAGGTGGCACTCAAGACCGGCCCTTCTGGCAGCCGCCGCAGTCAGGCGGCAATGATTGGATTGAATCCCGCCGGCGGTGACCAGGGTATCACATCCCTGATCCAGGGCTTCGCCGATGAGAAATTCCAGTTTACGGGTTTTGTTCCCGCCCATGCCAAGAGATGTTAAATCATCTCTTTTCATGAATATGGCAGGGCCTTTTTCAAGCTTTGAAAAAGCTTTAAGATGATGGATCGGAGTCGGAAATTCAGCCAAATGAAACCGGGGCAGATTTTCTATATTCATGGGGATTCATCCTTATATTTAATGAGTCAATATCATGCTGATAAAATTCGCAGCCCGGTCTGTTTTGGGGTGGTCAAAAAAATCAGCCGGGGTTCCGGTCTCAATTATTTTGCCTTCATCCATAAACAGGACGCGGTGTGCCACTTTTTTGGCAAAGCCCATTTCATGAGTGACCACACACATGGTCATGCCTTCGGATACAAGATTGACCATGACATCGAGAACCTCGCCGATCATTTCAGGGTCCAGGGCCGACGTGGGTTCGTCAAAAAGCATGATTTCCGGGGACATGGCAAGTCCCCGGGCAATGGCGACCCGTTGCTGCTGCCCGCCTGACAACTGGGCCGGGTATGCACCCGACTTTTCGGTCAATCCCACCTGATCCAGCTTTTCCATGGCAATTTTTTCCGCTTTGGCCCTGCTCATTTTTTTAACCTGCACCGGCGCCAGCGTTATATTCTGAAGCACTGTCATATGGGGGTACAGGTGAAATTGCTGGAACACAAATCCGATCTCTGCTCTCAACCGGGTCAGACTTGCTGATTTATCATGCACAGGGATGTTGTTTACAACGATTTCCCCTTTTTGAATATCTTCAAGCCGGTTGATGCACCGGATCAATGTGGATTTGCCTGATCCGCTGGGTCCGCAGATGACCAGAATCTCTCCCTTGGGGATTTGAAGGTTAATATCATTCAGCACATGGAGTTTGCCAAACCATTTGTTTACATTTTTAAATTCAATCATATTTTCCATGGGATATTTCCTTTAATTAAACCGACATTTTCCGTTCCAGATAATTTGAAAGCAGGATCAGGGGATATGAAATCACAAAATAAAGTGCCCCGACCAGTGAAAACACCATGAGCCCTTCAGGAATCCTTACCACAGTCACCCATCCGACCCGGGTCAGCTCCATCACCCCGATAACGGATACCACTGAGGTGTCTTTGATCAAAAGGACATACTGGCCAACAAGCGGTGGTAAAATGACCTTCATGGCCTGGGGAAGGATAACCCATCTCAACTGCTGTAACACACTCAGGCCGGAAGCGGTTGCTGCCTCCCATTGCCCTTTTGGAATGGATGAAATCCCGCCTGCCACGATTTCACAGATAAAGGCCGAGCCCATGATGGCCATGGCCAGAAGTGCAGCCGGGAATGCCGTCAATTGCATGCCCCATTCAGGCAGGATAAAAAAGATAATAAATACCTGGACCACAAAGGGGGTTCCCCTGACAAATGCAACATAAATGCCGACGATCCGTTTCAGGAGTTTATGATTGCCTGATCTTACAATACCCAGGACAAATCCGATCAATGTGCAGGTTACAAGACTGATAAAAGCAATTTCCGCGGTCACCCACAGGCCTTGTAAAAAAAATGGGAAAATTTCCATCAGCTTGCCAAAATAAAATGCCATCATAATCAATAGGCCTCCCTGAAAATCAGTTTCCGTTGAGACCAGTCTGCCAGGGCCTTGAGACAAAAATAAATACACATATAAAAGAATGCTACTGTAAAAAAGGCTTCAGAGGGCATGAACCGCTCAGATGTGAGGGTCTGCCCGCACCGGGTCAACTCTGCGACCGAGATCAGGGAAAGCAGGGCAGAGTCTTTCACCAGCACGATGGCTTGTCCCAGAAGCGGCGGCACCGTAACTCCCAGGGCCTGGGGGAGG
>MGTJ01000175.1 GCA_001799395.1 Desulfobacterales bacterium RIFOXYA12_FULL_46_15
CATCATGATCCCCCTTGCCTTCATCATCGAGCGCCCTTTAAACCTTCACCCGACTGCAGTAACCTTTGCTGCTCTTTTCAGCCTCGCCGCCATATCCACGTCCCTGGCCTATATTATTTATTTTTATGTGCTGGCCAAGGCCGGGGCCACCAATATACTTCTGGTGACCTTTTTAATTCCCGTGAGCGCTATTTTTCTCGGCGTGATGGTTCTTGGCGAAACCCCCGGCTGGAATGCCTTTGCCGGTATGGGCCTTATCTTTGCCGGACTCATCTGCATTGACGGACGGCTTCTCACCTGGAAAAAGAAGGTATCCGATGCATAGCAGACCCCTTTAAGTTCCTTGCCGGGTAAAACAAGCCGGTTTTAATGCTGTTATAAGGAGAAAAAATGCGGGTAGTCGCACTGATCGAAAACACAAAGCAGGAAGGCAGGGGTGATCTGAAGGCAGAACACGGCTCATCCGCTGCCTGTGAATCCGTTCAGTGTTCAGGGTAATAGGGCAGCAGAGCCTCGATATCTTTTCTCAGGGTCTTGACGAATTCCATACCAGTGTTCTGCTTGGCTTCCATGGCATCCACAATCACCTTATGGTGGTTTTCCAGACGCTCTGAATAGTCTTTTCCTCCGGGTTTGATTCGCTGGGTCAGGAAATAGTCACATACGGTTGAAATGATTTTCTGGGCATGGGCTTCCTTGTTCATTATCCAGCGGACCAACTGGTTCTGGGATTGTGCATCTTTACTACTGCTCAATTCCTGGATCATCTTTATGGATTTTTCAATGGTTACCGTATCTTCAAGCATGGACATCACACGGGCATGATCATTATATATTCCGCATGGAATTTGACAATGGGCATTTACCCCGGGGGTGTATGCGATAACGGATCCCAGTAAAAAAAATACTGATGTAAAAAAGATTCTGATGTGGTTTTTCATGGCAGTCTCCTGTTTATAATTGATTCGCATCAAACAATCCGAATCCTGAACATCTGCATTCAAATGAGTTTATTTTTTTAAATGCAGAGAATCCAGGACAATATTGTGGTGTTGATTTTCTTTTGTTTATTTAGAAATAAACCGTCTGCCATCGTTATGCAATACATAAAGATATGTATTATTGCAGTCATCAGAAAAATCAAACAGATATAAAGATACTGCAGCCGTCATGGCCGATGTGCGGCCTGCAATTTTTTCAGACCGGATAGGGTTGTCCGGATACCTGCCGGTTTTGATTCTTCCTATGATGCACGCCTTGACATTTTTGATTTTGCCATAATTATTTAGGCAAAATTATTAACGTAAAATAACCGAAGACAGGAGTAACCATGGGAACAAAAAAGACACGTAAATTCAAAGCAGAGGTGCAGCAACTTTTGCACCTGATTATCAATTCATTGTATTCCAACAGGGAAATATTTGTCCGGGAACTGATCTCAAATGCCTCGGATGCAATTGACAAAGCCGGATTCAAAGAGCAGACTCAGCCGGAACTGTTTTCAGATGACAATGATTATCATATCCGGATATCCCTTGATCCTGAGAAAAAAACTTTCCAGATATCGGACAATGGTATCGGGATGACCCTGGATGAAGTCAATGAAAACATCGGAACCATTGCCCAGTCAGGTACTGCCGCTTTTGCGAAAGCCCTTGAAAACTCAAAGAAAGACAATCTCCTGACCCCGGAACTCATTGGTCAGTTCGGGGTGGGTTTTTATTCAGCTTTTATTGTAGCGGACAAGGTTGTACTCGAAACTCTGGCACCCGGTGAAAAACAGGGCGTCCGGTGGGAATCCGATGGTAAGGGATCTTATGTGGTAGAGGATATCGAGAAGGAAAAACGGGGCACAACCGTTACCCTTTTCCTGAAAGACCCGGAAGAAGGGGAGCAGGATTTTACCGAAGAATACACCATCCGGCATATTGTCAAAAAACATTCGGATTTTGTCAGCTATCCCATTATCATGAATGTGGAGGCCAGCGACCCCATCCCTGAGAATGAAATCATCAAGGATTCAAGCGGCAAACCCATCGGTGATACGTTTCGGAAAATCAGGAAGGATGAAACCCTGAACTCCCGGAAAGCCATCTGGTCAAAGGCCAAGGAAGATGTTACGCCCGAGGAGCATGAAGAATTCTATAAACATATAAGCCATAACTGGGACAAACCCATGGAGGTCATCCACAAGCGGTTTGAAGGAGTGACCGAATATGATGTTCTCATGTATCTGCCGTCAAAGGCGCCTTTTGACATGTTCCGGCCGGAACGGAAGCACGGCATGCAATTGTACTGCAAACGCGTTTTTATCATGGATGACTGTAAAGAGCTTTTGCCTGAATATTTCGGCTTTGTCCAGGGTATTGTGGATGCGCCTGACCTGAATCTGAATGTGAGCCGTGAAATTCTTCAGGAGGATCGCCTGGTCAGAAATATCCGGAAAAATCTCGTAAAGCAGATTTTTTCCGTCCTTGAGGGCATGGAAAAGGAAAAATACGAAGAATTCTTCAATGAGTTCGGCCAGGCTTTGAAAGCCGGTATCCCCACGGATTTTGAAAACAAGGAGAAACTGGCTGCCCTTTTAAGATATAAGACCACAAAATCCGACGGCAAATATGTCACCCTGGATGAATACATCACCAATATGAAGGAAGGCCAGAAAGAGATTTATTATCTGACTGGTGAAAATCTGACCTCCCTGATCAATTCCCCCCTGCTTGAATCCCTGAAGGCCAAGGATTATGAAGTCCTTCTCATGGTGGACCCTATTGATGAATGGGTGACCCAGTCCTTGTTTGAATATAAGGAAAAGAAACTCAAGAGTGCGGAAAAAGGGGATCTGGACCTGGATAAGGTGGATGATGAAAAGAAAAATGAATATTCAGCACTTTTATCATTCCTGAAAGGCAAGCTTGAAGACAAGGTCAAGAATGTGGTGGTTTCTGCAAGGCTTACGGATTCCGTCTCCTGTCTGTCCGGTGATGCCTGGGGCATGAGCGCCTATATGGAAAAAATCCTGAAGGCTTCAGGCCAGAAGAGCCCTGAGCAGAAAAGGGTCATGGAAGTCAATGTCAGCCACCCGGTTCTGGTAAAAATGAAAACCATATTTGAAACTGACACTACCAACCCGGTGCTCAGGGATTACAGCGAGCTTCTCTATGACATTGCCGTTATCAGCGAAGGCGGAAAACTTGATAATCCGGCAAAATTTTCAAAACAGCTCGGTGATCTCATGGCTAAAACCCTATGATCATTTTCCTTGAGACCCTGGGATGCTCAAGAAACCAGGTGGACAGCGAGATCATGCTGGGAAAGATCGTGGCAAAGGGTCACACCCTATCAAGTGACCCGGCTGCGGCAGAGGTGATTATCGTCAACACCTGCGGATTTATATCAACAGCCTCGGACGAGGCTGTTGATGTTATCCTGGAAATGGCGGAATACAAGAAAACCGGGGTCTGCAAACGGCTCATCGCCACAGGGTGCCTGGCACAAAGATATAAGGATGATCCGGATCTGACGGCAACCTTGCCGGAAGTGGATGCGTTTCTGGGTACGGGAGCCTGTGAGCATATTGTGGAAGCCGTGGAAAATAAGGAAATAAAATCCTTCACCCTTTTTCCTGATCCCAATAAAAGAGCATTCCAGGATATTTCAGAACAAAGGCTGCTTCTTTTTGATCATTTTGCCTATGTCAAGGTGTCTGAAGGCTGCAACCGGAAGTGCACCTATTGTATTATCCCGAAACTCAGGGGTCTTCAGCGGTCAAGACCGGTCCGGGAGATTGTAAAGGAATCGGAAACCCTTGTTGAAAGGGGCGTCAAAGAGATTATCCTGACGGCTGAGAATACAACGGACTATGGCCGGGACATGAAAAACGGCAAAGGGTTTGACCACGTGTTGTCGAGCCTTGCCCACAGCCTTGACAAAAAAAACGCCTGGATCAGGTTTTTATACACCCACCCTGAAACATTAACGGAATCCGTGATCCAGGCGGTTAAAAATCATCAAAATATCTGCTCCTATTATGATGTGCCCATCCAGCATGCCTCCTCCAGCATATTAAAAAAAATGGGGCGTCCCTATACGACAGAGGATCTGTATACCCTGTTTGAAACCATAAAATGGATTGACCCGGATGCAACCCTTCGAACCACTCTGATTGTGGGATTTCCAGGTGAAACTGAAGAGGATTTTAAGACCCTGATGAAATTTATCAGAGATATCCGGTTTGATCATCTTGGCGTGTTCATTTATTCGGATTCAAAAGATTTGAAATCCCATCTGTTAAAGGATCATGTCCCGCCCAAAATCGCAGAAATCCGCCATGACAGGATCATGGAAGCCCAGGCAAGAATTTCACAATCCATTAATGAGAACCATGTGGGAAAGGTGTTTGAGGTTCTTGTTGAAGAAAACCCGGAGCCTGGGGTGTATATCGGCAGAACCGGGTTCCAGGCCCCGGAAGTGGATGGGGTGACCTTTATTTATGCAGACGGGCTTGAAATCGGGGCCTTTGTTAAGGTAAAGATTACGGATGCGTTTGAATATGATATTGCCGGAGAGCTTGCATGACAAAGGATTTAAAAAAAAGAATCATTGAGATGACGGCAGATGACCTTGAAAAGGTTGAAGCCGCCCTTGTGCATCATTTGAACCCCAATCTGGAACTGGTCCGTGAAATTGCCTCCCACCTGCTTTTCAGCGGCGGGAAGCGGTTAAGACCCCTTCTGATGATTCACAGTGCAAGGCTCTGCGGGTATTCCGGCGGATCTGAAATAGAATTTTCAACCATATTTGAATATCTTCACGCCGCCACCCTTCTGCATGACGATGTGGTGGACAAAGCCGATACAAGAAGGGGAAAAAAAACGGCACATACCCAATGGCCGGCTCCGAAAGTTATTCTGACCGGTGATTTCCTTTTGGCCCTGTCCCTTGATCTGGCTTCAAGAACACAGCAGCCAAAGATTATTTCCGTTATTGCTGGCATTACAAGGGATATGTCCCAGGGGGAAATCAACCAGCTTGGAAAAAAGGGAAAGATTGATCTCTCTGAAACAGAATACCTTGATATCATTGAAAAAAAGACTGCAGTTCTGATCCGGGGAGCATGCCAGAGCGGCGCCATCCTTGCAAATACGTCCAAAGAAAGACAGGAAGCCTTAAGGCAATATGGGTTCCACACCGGCATGGCCTTTCAGATGGCAGATGACCTTCTGGATTATAGCGGCACAAAAGAAGCACTCGGAAAGGCTCCCGGGGCAGATATCCGGGAGGGAAAGCTCACCCTGCCGGTGATCCACAGCCTCTGCCATGCATCGCCGGAAGACAGGACCTGGATGGAGAAAATCATTACAGATACCGAATTTATCCCTGAGCAGTTTGACATGTTCAGGGATAAATTGGTCAGATACAAGGGAATCGACTATACCCGTAAATGTGCACAGGATCATGTCAAAAAAGCAACCCGGTGCCTGGACGGATTTGAAGAAGGGCCGTCCAAAGAACTTTTATGTATGATCGCGGAATATTCCATTGAAAGAAAGGTGTAAATTAAGAATGTTTAAAAAATCAGGGATTGCGGTTTTTTTTGTTTTTTCCATCAGCCTCTGGGTTCTGGCCGGGCCGGTTTCTGCTGCCAGGGATTCAGGGACGTTCATCAGCGTGACCACCGGCAGAAGACCGGTGGTCAGTCACAATATCCAACAGGCAAAACAGGGCGCCATATCCGATGCTCTGGGGGCTGCGGTACAAAATGCCCTTTCCGATCTGTTAACGGCCCGGGTTTTAGCTTCCAGTCTGGATTTTCTATATAGCGAGATCCTGTCTCGCCCTTCAGATTTTATCATCGCTTACCGGTCCCTCAGTGAGATTGAACACAAAAATGCTATTCTTGTGGCCATAGAATCCAGGGTCAATCTTGAATTGCTTGGCAAAGCCCTGACAGATGCAAAAATACTGGATGCTGGAAAAGATAAACCTAAAATTATGTTTTTCATTTCTGAAAAAACACCGTCAGATGATATTCCCAGGCACTGGTGGGGCAAAGATCCGGTATCTGCCGCGTCTTTGTCGGAAGAGACTATTATCGCTAAAATGATCCGGAACAGGTTTATCCCGGTCGGTACAGGCCCGAAACATCCGGACGCTTCTTTTTATAATATCACCTTTGGTTCATTGAATGATATTGATGCGGCCCGGAGCCTCGGCCGGGAAATGAAGGCTGATATGATTATTTTCGGAGAAGCGGTTTCATCCTTGGCCACCAACCGGATGGGGGAAGAAAAAACTTTTGATGCACAGATCCTGCTTGACGCATATGACGTGAACACAGGTGAAAAAATTCTCAGTTCAAAGGTTCAAGCCGTGGCCAAAAGCAATACGGATGAGGACGGCCATAACCAGGCCCTTGTCAAGGCGGCAGACCTGTCGGCGGCAGACCTGGCTGAAAAAATCAATTCATACTGGAGCCGGAATTTGAGCAAGGAGCAATCCTTTGATCTGAAACTTACCGGAGATCATTTCCTTCCCCGGTTTATTGCATTAAAACAACGGCTTAACAATATACCGGAAATTGTAAGTATTTTGCAAAAGGAAATGGGATCAGGCAGTGCTCTTGTTCAAATCCTGTATAAAGGCAAACCGTCCCGGTTTGCCGATGCCGTAATGCTCAAGACCTTTGATTCGTTTGGTCTTGAAATTACAGAGGTAACCGATAGTCTTGTCATCATCCGGTTTATTGAAAAAGAAAAGGAGGATGCCCACCAGGGACCGGCATTGCCGCCTGAGGAAAAAAAGGTACAACCTTAATAAAGATTAGTTTTTCTTGACACAAACAAAGTGTTTTGATAATAGAACATAACGCTTCAGGCGCGTAACTCAGTTGGTAGAGTGCTACCTCGACACGGTAGAAGTCAGCGGTTCAAATCCGCTCGTGCCTACCAGAAAAATCAAGGGCTTACGGGAAATAACCGTAAGCCCTTTTTTTGTGACTACATATTCAAGCCCGGATCAAATATTTGTCTCATACCGGTATACTTCTTGCTGCCATTCATCCTGAGGATAACCGTTTTGTTTATTCATGGCGGATTATCAAGATAAAATGACCTGAAAAATTTAAAAGGGGAAGCAGAGTTTATGGGTATCCATTTTGACAATCCCGTCCATAAATCAGGGTCCTTTCCGGTTTCTGGGACGGTTCCGGAAAATAAAAGATTATCAAAAACAAGAATTTCCGAACCAGGCTCTTTTATCCGGTTTTTTAAAAAAGCTTCCGGCGGTTCTGTGGAAGAAACATCTGAAACTCAGCCGGAATCTTCTTTAAAGGCCCGAAAAGCCTTGGAATTATACCACAGGATGGAGCTTGAGATGAATGAAAGCCTGCTTAGAATCATGTCTGATGGCGAAGAGGAAGATAGGGCCAAGAATTCTTTCATGGCGGGTCAAAAGAATATCCTTCCGGGAAAAGCAAAAGAGGCGCCTCTTTTGTCAAGGATCCGACAGACCATGTCAGAAACTGATCAGCCGAAGGTTCAACCGGCCGGCCTGATGGTTGAAAAGACAGCGAAAACCGGTATGAATGATTCAGGGCACCATGATATTGATATGATTATCCAAAAAGCCGCCTCGCTCTATGGTGTGGATTCCGGCCTTATCCGGGGGGTGATTGAAGCGGAGAGCAATTTTAAACCTGATGCAGTTTCGTCCAAGGGGGCCATGGGGTTGATGCAGCTTATGCCCGGGACGGCTAGGGAACTCGGAGTAACCGATCCCATGGACCCGGTTGAAAACATCATGGCAGGGACACGCTATTTAAAAAAGCTTCTCAACCGATATGGCGGAAGCGTTCCCCATGCCCTGGCAGCCTATAACTGGGGGATGGGGAATCTGGACTCCCGCCGGAGCAGGATGCCTCTTGAAACAAGGAATTATGTAGCAAAAATCACCGGGGTCTCTTTTTCATAAACCCTATCAGACCGGTATAAAACAGACGGATTGTCTTTGTCCTAAAGTGCCTGGCTAAAAGCCTTTCCCGGTGATTAAAGTTTGAATTCCTCAGCCCAGAGAGTGAACCTCTCGGCATGATCGATGTTTATTTTTTTAAGTTCTTTAATCACCTCTGCTGTGGTGATATTTCGACCTGAAAATTTCGGGTTTTTAGAATGGTATTTGTCTGCCGCACAGATTATTTTTTCTTCAAGGCTGACAGGTACCATATCCCTATGCGGCAGAGGAAGTTTGTTTAAAAGGATGTTTTCTTTCGTAATTCCGGCTCCGGTATGGCGTTCGCTGACCAGGCCGTATTCAGGCGGTAATCCCAGTTCATCCAGGAGTTCGCGCCCAAGATACCCGTGGCACACGTAGGATGCCTTGCCATAGCATCCGATGGATTCGGACCGGGTGAGAAAAATACCGATGTCGTGCAGCATGGCAGCGATCTGAATGAATTCCAGGTCAGGGTTCAGATGCGGCAGGCGTCCGGCGATTTCAAGGCTTTTTTCAGTCACAAGCCGGCTATGGTTCACAAGGATGTTATAAACCTTTGTTCCGGGTTGATAAAATTTTTCAATGATCAGTATGGGGTCTATTTTCAAGACAACAGAACTCCTTCAATAAACGGGTCCAGATCTCCGTTGAGAACCCTGTCCACGTCACCCATTTCAAAATTGGTGCGGTGGTCTTTGACAAGACGGTACGGATGAAGCACATAGGATCGAATCTGGTTGCCCCAGGCTGCATCATCTTTACCGTCATGAAGGTTCTGCATTTTTTTGTCCTGTTTTTGTTTTTCAAGCTGATAAAGTCTTGATTTTAAAACCTTGAAAGCAATTTCCCGGTTCCTGTGCTGGGAAGATTCCTGCTGGCATTGAACCACGACACCGGTGGGCAGATGGGTGATCCTGACGGCACTGCTGGTCTTGTTGACATGCTGGCCACCGGCGCCGCTGGCGCGGAAGACATCAATCCTGAGATCTGATTCATCGATATCGATGATGATTTCATCTTTGATTTCAGGATATACAAAGACCGATGCAAAAGAAGTTTGACGTTTTCCGCCCGCATTAAAGGGTGAAATCCGCACCAGGCGGTGGATGCCGGATTCAACCTTCATGAACCCGAAACAGTTGGTGCCCGACACCCGAAGGGTCACCCCTTTGATCCCGGCTTCATCGCCTGGCTGGTAATCGATAAGTTCACATTTATATCCTTTTTTATCAATCCACCGGGTATACATGCGAAACAGCATTTCGGCCCAATCCTGAGAATCTGTTCCGCCTGCCCCGGCATTAATTGAAACAAGGGCGCCCCTGGCATCATCTTCGCCGTCAAGTGTGATTTCAATGGAAAATTTTCTTATTTTCTTTTCCAACTCAGCTAAAAGCGATGCTGCTTCCATTTCACTTTCCTTGTCGGATTCTTCAAGGGAAAGGTCATAAAGAACCTCGATATCTTCAATTTCTTTATGGATGGTTTCAAAGGTGTCCACCAGGTTTGAAATAGATGTCCGTTCTTTTAAAAGTTCGGTGGCCTTTTCTGCATCAGTCCAGAAATCTTCCTTTGAAATCAGGTGTTCAAGTTCCCGAAGACGTTTTTTTTTGACCGGGAGGTCAAAGATACTCCATAAGTTTCAAGGCTTTTGAATGAATGGTTTGAATAGTCTGTTTGATTTCTGCGCTCATTTTTTATTTCTCCTAAACTTGTGTCTTATGCCTTTTACCATGAAAGCGAGACAGAAAGCAACCATGGCACTGAAAGCAAAGATATCCCCGTACCGGGTGTAAAAACTGATAAGGGTCAGGGCCGGAATTTGTCTTGTAATGGCCCTGTCCGTGAACAAAGGGGTTGTTTCAAGGATTTTTCCCGTGGGGTCGATAAATCCTGAAATTCCTGTATTGGCGGCCCTGGCGATAGATCTCCGGTTTTCCACAGCCCTGAATACGGCCATGGAAAAATGTTGCAGCGGTGCCGAGGTCTGCCCGAACCAGGCGTCATTGGTAATGGCGGTCAGGATATCTGCCCCGTTTTTTACAAATCCTGAGGCTATTTCTGGGAACAGGATTTCAAAACAGATGAGCACCCCTGTTTTGTGCTCTTTGAAATCAAGAGGGATAAAGGATCTATCTCCTGTTGAAAAATTTCCGGCCTGGGCCGTTATTTTCCCGAGAAATGTCAGGTATTTCCCAAAAGGAACGTATTCACCAAAGGGCACCAGACGGTTTTTGTCATAGGTTCCGGTTACAATGGAAAACCGGTTCAGCATATAGGCCCGGTTATAATACAGGGTTTCTTTGCCATGGGATTTAAAGGCCGGGCTGCCGATCAGATAATGAGTCTTCGATTCCCGGACGCACTGGTCCACAAGATTCGACAATACGCGTTCATAACCGTAATAGAATGGAAGGGCGGTTTCCGGCCAGATGATCAGTTCAGGTTCGTCCTTTATTATGGTTTTTGAAAGAAGAATGTATTTATCAACGGTTTTATCCTTAAATTCATCGCTCCATTTCATATCCTGTTCAATATTCCCCTGGATCACCGAAATGGCGGGTTTCGGGGCTGAACTCATCAAAGAATCAATGGCTGAAAGCCGCTGTCTGCCGTAAAACAAAACAGCTGAAATCAGAAAGACGGTGAAGAGCATGACAATCACGGATTTTTTTCCTTCTTTTTTTCGTAACATGATAAAGAAATCGGCAAAAACGCAGTTGATGAGCACAATAAGGAATGAAACGCCGTAAACTCCTGAAAAATCTGCGATCTGGATAAATAAAAGATTTAAATACTGGCTGTACCCCAGGCTTCCCCAGGAAAACCCCGTGAATGCATAGGTTCTGATGTATTCAAGGCTTGTCCAGAGACAGGCAGCCAGGATGGGGGTGAAAAAGGGAGGAGCGTTGAGTTTTTTTGATAGAAAAGCAAAAACTGCCGGATAAAGAGCAAGGTAAAAACACAGAAGAACCAGTGTGGAACCGGCCATGATAAGGTGAAGTCCGCCGTAAATGTGGATGGTTGGGATGATCCAGTAGATCAGTGTGATAAAATGAAAAAGTCCTGCAATAAAACCGCTGTAAAAAGATTGTTTCAGCGTCAAGGCGGGAAGGGATATCAGCCATGGGATCAGGGCAAAAAAGGCGATATAGGAAAGCCCTGTCTTTGGAAATGAAAGGGTCAGCAAAAGTCCGCTTGCAACTGCCGGTATATATTGAATAAAGAGAAACTCTTTTTTTTTTAGCATTCTTCTTTTTCTTTTCTTATGTTAATTAAAATTTTCTGCTATACTTACCAAGAACTCGAAAAGCAGTCAAATTATGAAATCATCGGCAGGATAATTATTATATGAACAATGATTATCAGGAAAATGATATTGAAGGCAATACCAGAGACCTGACATCTCATAAAGGATTCTTTGATGTGAATGAGCAGGGTTTGACCCCGAAAGAAATGAAAACCATCCTTGATTCTTCACCGGTTGGGATAGCGATTGTCAAGAACAGGGTTCTTGGCTGGACTAATGACGTGTTTCACACCATGCTCGGATATGAACCGGATGATCTGAAAGGGAAAAATACACGGATACTGTATGCGGATTATAAAGAATATGAAAGGGTGGGGGTTGATCTTTATTCTCATGTGGACAGGTTTGGAAACAGCCTTCTGGAAACCAAACTCATCAGAAAAGACGGTACAACCCTGATCTGCATGCTCAGGGCCTCAAGACTGGATACAAAAGATCCTTCAAAAGGCATCATCGTCATTGTTACGGATATTTCCGAACTCAAGCTGCTCCAGATTCAGCTCCAGCAGGCCCAGAAGATGGAGGCCATAGGGGTTCTGGCAGGCGGGATATCCCATGATTTTAATAATATCCTGATGGGTATCCAGGGGCATTTGTCACTGATGCAGATTGATCTGTCTGCTGTTGAAAAAGTTGGGGCCCATTCCAGGCACATCGGAAGACTTGTGAAAACGGCCGCAGAGCTGACAAGCCGTCTGCTCGGGTTTGCCAGGGGGGGGAAATACCGGATCTCGGTATTAAATGTCAATGAACTGATGACCCTGGCCCTGGAGATCTTCAAGCCTACCCGGAAAGATATCATCATTCATCAGGACTTTGAAAAAGAACTTTATCTTGTGGATGCAGACCAAACCCAGCTTGAGCAGGTTTTCCTGAATCTTTTGATCAATGCATCCCAAGCCATGTCCGGACCCGGAGAGATTTTTGTCTTTACGCAGAATATTTTTATTGATGCAAGACATCCTTATCCTTTTGAAGTCCAACCAGGGCGGTATATCAAGATCACGGTAAAAGATACCGGCATCGGTATGGATATGGAAATCCAGAAGAAGATATTTGATCCTTTTTTTTCAACAAAAGAAGTGGATGATAAAAAAGGCAGGGGACTGGGTTTATCCACGGTTTTTGGAATCATAAAAAACCATCGGGGTTTTATCCTGGTTGAGAGCGAGAAAGGAAAAGGCGCAAGCTTTCACATCTGTTTACCAGCCTCCAATAATATCCATCTGAAAGACATAAAAGAAGAACCCAGGCCGTTTGATCAGGTACAGAAGGGATCGGAAACGATACTCCTGGTGGATGATGAGGAAGAGATCGTCAACGTGGGCAGGAATTTTCTGGACAAGCTCGGGTATAAACCGCTGATTGCACGAAACGGATTGGAAGCCGTCGAGGTATTCAGGACTTATAAAGATGAGATTTCACTGGTTGTGCTTGACCTGATCATGCCGAAAATGGATGGGAGACAGGCATTTCTTGAAATCAAGGAAATAAAAGCCGATGCAAAGATTCTGATATCCACGGGTTATGCCGTTGACGATAAGATTGAAGGGTTTCTGAACCAGGGGTGTCACGGATTCATACAGAAGCCGTTTTCCCTTAATGAATTTTCCAGGGCCTTGAGAAAGATTCTGGACAAGGCAATATAGCCTTGTCACCTATATCAGGCCGCCGTTTACCCCAAGGATCTGGCCGTTTATATAGGCTGCTTCGTCTGAACATAAAAATGCAACAGCATGGGCAATTTCTTCCGGTTTGCCAAGCCTTTTGGCCGGTATGGAGTCAAGAAGACGGCCTATGTCCATTCCATCCAGCATCTGTGTGTCAATAAACCCGGGTGAAACTGCATTTACCGTGATGTTCCTGTTCCCCACCTCCCTTGCCAGGGCTTTTGCAGCACCGATAAGACCGGATTTTGCGGCGCAATAATTTACCTGGCCCGGGTTTCCCATCTGCCCTGCGGCTGACGTCACATTTACAATTCTGCCGGATCTGTTTTTCAGCATCTGTTTAACCACAGGTTTTGTCACATTATAAAAACCGGTCAGATTGGTATTGATAACATTTTGCCATGCATCTTCCTTCATCATGGCCAGAAGCCCATCCTTCCTGATGCCTGCATTATTCACAAGGATGTCGATTTTTCCTTTTTCCTCAAGGATGATCCGGACTGCTTTTTGCGAATCTTCAGAACTTGTCACATCAAACGGCAATAAAGCCCCCTGGCCGTTACACGCATTTATGTCTTCAAGGGTTTTTGCAGCAGATTCCCTGTCAGACAGATAGTTGATATAGACAAACACCCCCTGGCCGGCTAATTTTACGGCAATGGCCCTTCCGATTCCTTTTCCCGCCCCTGTGACAAGTGCTATCTTTTGCGTGTTCTGGATCATGGATGCTCCGGAATATTCTGGTTATTATAAAAAGGTCAACTCACACACCCGCATGGAGAATGCCTTTATCATCGGAAGGGATTCATTTCAATAG
Organism: Desulfobacterales bacterium RIFOXYA12_FULL_46_15; assembly: GCA_001799395.1. Lineage (GTDB taxonomy): Bacteria > Desulfobacterota > Desulfobacteria > Desulfobacterales > Desulfobacteraceae > Desulfobacula. Next base: position 13,790 of record MGTJ01000175.1, read on the forward strand.
ATTTCTGACATCCCTGGATATTTGCCATATTTCTTAAAAGGCCAATCCAAGGGAAAAATTATCCTGGATTGTGGGATTGGATATCCCTTGATAAAAAAAAATGATAATGGAATAATGCAAGATCGACTTTGATATGGATTGATACAGGGTTTTACATCTGTAAGGACTCGGGATGAAACAGGACAAAAATCTTAAAAAGAAGCGTGATCCGGGAAAAACCATTGAAGTGCTGTTTAAAATATCAGAAGCGGTCGGCAGCACACACAATCTTGATGAACTCTATAAAGTGATTCACAAGAGCCTGGATGCAATTTTCAATGTCGATAATTTTTATATTGCCCTTTATGATGAAGAAAAGGATTCCATTACCTTCCCCTATCATGTGGATGAAAAAATCAGAAATCCGGAAGAAATCCTTGGGGTCAGTAAAATCCCCTCTTCCATCGGAAAGGTGATCCAGAAGAAAAAACCCATGATTTTTTATAAAGGGGATATTCTAAAGCTTTCTTCTCATGGCCTGGAACAAAAAAACGATGGAATGATGAGCAAAATCTGGCTGGGTGCCCCTTTGATTATCAATTACAGGGTCAAAGGCGCTATTGTGATTCAAAATTATACTTCTGCATCTGCTTATGAAAAAGAAGACCTTGATCTTTTAAATTCTGTTTCCCGGCATATTGGTCTTGCCATTGAAAGAAAAGAATCAGAGGAGAAACTGGCAGAACATCGCCAGGTGCTTGAAAAAATCCTGGAATCTTTACCCGTGGGGATTGCCCTGGTACAGAACCGGTTTTTTAAATGGGTAAACAATGAAATGGTTCGCCTGTTCGGCTATGAATCAAAAAAGGATTTTGAAAATCAAGGAACCCGGATGATTTATGCAAATGATAATGATTTTGAACTTTCCGGCAAGAAAATATATCAAGGCCTTTCCATGGGAGGGACTGTTGATTATGAGATCAATCTTGTCAAAAAGGACAAGACTCTTTTTCCGGTTCATATCCGTTTGAACTCGGGAGATGACAACAACCCGATGAACTGGACCATTGCTACGTTTACTGATATTTCACAGAGAAAAGCCATTGAAAAGGAAAAATTTGAAAAAGAACGGCTTCAGGGTGTGCTGGAAATGGCAGGTGCTGTCTGCCATGAAATCAATCAGCCTTTGCAGGCCATTCTCGGGTATTCGGAGTTATTGCTGATGGGCTCCGAATCCCGGTATATCGAGCAGAGAAATATCCAATCCATAAAATCCCAGGCCGCACGGATCGGTAAAATTACAAAAAAATTATCCGGTATTACCCATTACAGGACTGTTGATTATCCGGGAAAATCAAAAATTATTGATATCTGGGGTATGGGAAACGATACTGAATACTGATGGGCTGTAAAAAAAATTTCAAAATCAAAATCGAATGTAAAGCCTGATCCTGGAATTGATTTTTAAGTTGCCAATACCTTGAGGAATAAGATAAGTTAAAAAAAATTTTTACCCTGGATCATATCGAGAAGAGGATGGTTTTAAGATTTTGGAAAAAAAAATAACATTTGTAATTGGCGGTTGCAGAAGCGGAAAAAGTTCATTTGCGCTGGATGAGGCCAACAGAATAGCAAAAAAAAATAAATATTTTATAGCGACTTCATTGCCATTGGACTCGGAAATGGAAAAGAGGGTGGAAAAGCACCAAAAAGAAAGGGGGAAAGACTGGCAAACCATTGAGGAACCAGTTCTGATTCATGAAAAAATAAATGAATACTCGGGCAAAGCCGGTGTGATTCTGATCGATTGCCTGACCCTCTGGCTGTCCAATCTTTTATCTCAATCATATGACCCTGCAGGGATATCAGAGCTTCTTGAGAAATTTGAAAAAGCGCTTCTGAATTGCCGATGCCCTGTTTTCCTGGTATCCAATGAGGTCGGGCTGGGAATTGTTCCGGAAAACAAGATTGCACGGGAATTCAGGGATCTTGCAGGAATGATCCACCAGCGTATGGCAAAGCTTTCAGACAGGGTTGTCATGACCATTGCCGGAATCGATGTCGAGATCAAGCCGGGGCAAAAATCAAGATGAAATATCATTATATTTTTGGTCCGGTTCCTTCCCGGAGACTCGGGATATCCCTGGGGATCGATCTTGTCACCCACAAAACATGCAGTATGGACTGCATCTATTGCGAGTGTGGAAAAACCACGGAACTTACCCTTGATCAAAAAGAATATGTTCCTTTTAAGGAAGTGATAAGGGAACTGGATCATTTTCTGGAACATAACCCTGATCCGGACTATATTACGTTTTCAGGCTCAGGGGAGCCCACATTGAATCTCTGCCTTTGCAGGGTAATCAGCCATATCAAGTTAAAGCGGCCCCATATCAACGTGGCAGTGCTGACCAATTCAACCCTGATTCAGAATCCTTCCGTAAGGCAGGCGCTTTTAAAAGCAGACCTTGTCCTTCCCTCCCTTGATGCGGTTTCAAAAAAGGCATTTTCAAGGATCAACCGGCCCCACCATGGTATTGATCCAAAAAAGATTGCAAGAGAGATTGAGTCCTTTGCAAAGGAATTCAAGGGCCGGATCTGGCTCGAAGTTCTGATTCTTCCGGGAATTAATGATGCACCCTCTGATCTTATGGAGCTTAAGGAGGCCATCCACAGGATTAACCCGGACAGGCTTCAGATCAATACCCTGGACAGGCCCGGGACAATGGCCGGTATCAAGCCTGCATCAAAACCGGATCTTGAACGGGTGGCAAAAATTTTTGACTTTCCGGCCACCGAGATCATTGCCAAGGCCGGCAGGGATATCAAGACCCGGGCAAAGCGGGACGATATCCGGGATGCCGTTATGGAAACTATTCACCGGAGGCCCTGCACAAAAGAAGACCTGTTAAAGACCCTGGGGGTTGCCGAAGAGATGCTTGATAACTGTATCAACGACCTTCTTGATGAGAAACTGATAACTGGTAAATCTGAGACCCGGGGGATTTTTTTCCAGACGGTAAAAGAATAATCATGAAACAATTTTTTACGGATTTCAGATCTGCCATTCTATTTATCACCATACTTCCGGCCGGAAGGGGGGTGGCTTATTCCCCCCTTGGCATGATCCGTTTTTTTCCCCTGGTAGGGCTTATGGTGGGCGGACTCCTTCTGGTGTTTGACCTTCTGGTTTCAAATTTATGGCCTGCTGCCGTGGTGTCGGTTCTGGATGTTCTCTTGCTTGTGGTCATCACCGGTGCATTCCACCTGGATGGCCTTGGCGACACGGCAGACGGGATGTTCAGCCACAGGCCGAAAGAGAGGATGCTTGAAATCATGAAAGACAGCCGGACAGGAATGATGGGACTAACGGCCGTGTTTTGTGTCCTTGCGTTGAAAACCGCAGGGATTTTTTCAGTAAAAACAGGACCGGCATCATTTCAGGCTCTTGTCCTGTTTTTGATCATCCCTTCGTATTCAAGGGCATCCATGATTTTCGGTATAAAATTTTTAAAATATGGCCGGAAAGACACCGGGACCGGGCTCGACCTGTTTGAAAAACCCATGGGCGGCAAAGATTTTATGTTTATGGTGATTCCTGTGGTCATCTCCCTGTTTTTAGGGTATAGATGCCTGGTTTTGAATATTGTATTTTTTATTGCCCTGTTTTCCATACTGGGGTTTTATAAAAATAAATTGAATTGTATTACAGGCGATATGCTGGGCGCCATGAATGAGATCATGGAAGCTTTGTTGTTTCTGGCTGCCGGGGCATCAATCGTTTGAAAGGAATATTTCCATGATAAAAGGTCATGGCGGAAATAAAAGAAAACTGGCTGAAACGATCGGCTGCACTGTTGAAGAAATCATTGACATGAGCAGCAATCTGAATCCCCTGGGACCGCCGGAGACAATAGAATCTTTCATCTGCAGCAATGTAAAGGAAATAAGGTCCCTGCCCGAACCGGATGCCGGGTCCATGCGAAACGGTTTTGCAAGGTTTCATGGCATTGATGAAAACCGGGTTGTTGCGGGAAACGGCACCACATGGTTTATCTACACCCTTCCTCTTGCCCTGGGTTCAAAAAAAGTCCTGATTCTAGGTCCGACCTATTCGGATTACAAAGATGCCTGCCTCATGTACCATATTGATTTTAACCACTGTCTTGCAACAGCATCCGATTCTTTTTTACCCGATGTGGACCGGTTGTCCGGGATGGCGGCCGGGGCTGATACGGTATTTATCTGCAACCCCGACAATCCCACAGGCGCCCTGATCTTAAAGGACAAGATTGAATACCTGCTCAAGAGACATAAAAATACGCTGTTCATTATTGATGAATCCTATCTCCCCTTTGTGGAAAATGCCGAAGACCTTTCTTTTGTGACGGATACGGGATATCAGAATCTGGTTGTTCTTTCCTCCATGTCCAAAATTTACAGAATTCCCGGTCTTCGCACAGGATTTTTAAGTGCCGGACCTAAAATTGTTGAAAAAATGATGGCTTATTATCAGCCCTGGAGCGTGAACGCCCTAGCCCAGGCTGTGATTGAACATATTTTCGGTCACCCTGAAGAAATCGAACCCTTTTTCAGGAAAACAAGGGCCTATGTGAACGCACAAAGGCAAAGATTTACGGAGAGCCTTGAGGGAATCAAGGGACTGGAGCTTTTTGATTCCAGCACCTGTTTTATCCTGGCTCGTCTGCAAGAGGGCCTGACTTCAGGTGAATTCTGTGAAAAGATCGGTCAACACAGGATATTGATTCGGGATTGTTTCAATTTTATAGGTTTATCAGATCAATATGTGAGATTTTCTTTAAAAACACAAAGGACCAATGACCATCTTTCAACCCTGATCCGGCAGGTAATGGAAAATGTTTGAAATTCATTGGGTTGTCATCTTCGGTGCTTTTATCCTGGACTTTTTGCTTGGAGACCCGAGAATACTGCCCCACCCGGTTATTTATATGGGAAAGGCCATTGTCTTTTTTGAAACCAGGTTCAGGCAGATGATCAAAAACCTTCTGGTGTCAGGTTTTTTATTTGCCATTGTTCTCATCCTGTCCACCTGGACCCTGGCATTTTGTGCCATCACGCTTTCCATGATGATTCATCCTGTTTTTGGATATTTTGTCCAGATGGCTCTGCTGTTTTTCTGTTTTTCATCAAAAAGCCTTGAAAAAGCAGCTTTAAAAGTTTTTCAAACCCTTGAGAACCATGACATTGAAGGTGCAAGAAAAGCTGTGGCCATGATTGTGGGAAGACAGACACAGACCCTTGATGAGAAAGGTGTTACCAGGGCAGCCGTTGAAACGGTGGCTGAAAATTTTGTAGACGGTTTTCTGTCTCCTTTGTTTTTTGCCTTGATCGGCGGAGTCCCCCTTGCGCTGGCCTATAAAATGGTCAATACCCTGGATTCAATGGTGGGATACCGGAACGAAACCTATATCCTTTTCGGCAGAGCATCGGCAAGAATAGATGATGTGGCCAATTTTATCCCGGCAAGGATTGCAGTCCTTTTGATCAGTCTGAGCGCTTTTCTTTTGCAGTTTAAGACAGGTGCAAAGGCCTTTAAGACAGGTTTTTCCGAAGGGCCGCGCCACAAAAGTCCCAATTCCGGGTACCCGGAAGCTGCATTTTCAGGAGCCCTTCAAATCAGGCTGGGAGGTCCGAATGTTTATCACGGCATCCTTGTTGAAAAACCCTATATCGGCATCACCTTTCAAGACCCTGAACCTTGGAAGATCCGTCAGGCCTGCCGATTGATGATGGCTGCATCATGGTCAGCCCTTTTAATTTCCTGCTTTATTCTTTTTGTTTTTTAGAGTAACCTTGATGTAAATTACCGGTTTCGGAAAGAAGAACAATGGCAAAACCGACTTACGAAGAACTGGAAAACAAAATCAGGATACTGGAGCAGAAGGCAAACCATGCCGGCCTTCTGGAAAAAGAACTCAAATCGCTTGAGAATCGGTTTTCCACGGTTGAAAAACAGCTCAGACAGAGGCAGCGGATGGATTCCCTGGGGACCCTGGCCCAGGGGGTAGCCCATGATTTTAACAATACGCTTTCCGGGATCATGGCCTATCTGAATATCCTGAGCCTGACCGATGATAATTTTTCACCCTCCCAGAAAACCTATATCCGGAATATTGTTAACTCGGTCAAAAGAGGGGCGGCAACCGTAAAACAATTCCAGAATTTATCCAGCCTGGCGGTTTCTCCAAAAGAAAATATCGATATCTGCAGTGTTGCCGAGGAAGTGTTTTTTCTGCTGGAGAAGACAACGGATAAATTGATCGAAAAAAAACTTGATATTGAAAAAGGCCGGGTTTTTGTCTGTGCCGATATTAATGAAATACACCAGGTTTTTATGAATCTTGCCACCAATGCAGTTCATGCCATTGAAGAAAAGGGATTGAAAAAAGGGGATTATATCCGGCTGAGTGTTAACCCGGAGACCCGGACAGGATCGGAATACCTCCTGGAAACAGGCTATCATGAACTTTTGTTTGAAGACACAGGCTCGGGTATGTCTGAAGAAGTTCTTGAAAAGGCTTTTGACCCTTTGTTTACGACTAAGACAGGCAAGGGTCAGGGTCTTGGCCTTGCCATGGTAAAGGATATCATCACCAAACGGCATGAGGGCCGGATTAAAGTGGATTCAACCCCCGGCAGGGGAACCGTTTTCCATATCCTGCTGCCAAAGGCGAATAATGTACGTAATCCGGAAGAATCACGCCATACTATTCAGGGCGGAAATGAAACCATCCTGGTGGTGGACGATGATATATCCGTCCGGGAATCCATGAAAAGGGCCCTGGAAGATTTTGGATACCGGGTTATCCTGGCAGGTGACGGCGAGGAGGGTCTGGATCTGTTTAAAGAAAATTTCAACACTGTAAATATTGTCTTGCTGGACATGATCATGCCCAAAATGCCGGGCAAAGAATTATTCAGGCAAATGCTGACCATTGACCCGGATGTCAAGGTGATCATTTCTTCCGGTCATGATGAAAATCATTTTGAAGACCCGGTTATCAAATCTGCGAAAAAATATTTAAAAAAGCCTTTTGAAATTACGGTTCTTGAAAAAACCATCCGTCAGGTTCTGGATTATAAAGGGTGTCCGGCATAAATTCTACAGATTTCATAGGATCACCCAGACAATTCAGACTTGGGACCACCTCTTTTATTATCCCGGACCATATAATCCCTAATGTTAAAAAACTGGGATCTTTTTTTGATGAAATAGAACTCCTTGTCTTTGAAAGCCTGGCTCTGGACAGCCTTCCTTCAAAAGGCGATGTAAAAACGCTTTTGTCCTTATCCAGGGATCTGAACCTGACCTATAATATTCATCTTCCTACGGATGTAAGCCTTTCAGATGAATCTTCACAAAAAAGACAGGCTGCTGCAGATACGCTTTTAAAAGTCCTTGACCGGTTTGCCCCATTAAATCCGTCCACCCATACCCTCCATCTGGAGATGCCCCGGGATCTAAGGCAGATCTCAAGGGATCAAAATGAAATCAGAACCTGGATTGATTTTATACGAGACGGCCTCTGTCTTCTTTTGCCGGGTGTTTCTGATCTAAATACCATTTCTGTTGAAACCCTTGATTATCCATTGTTTTATATTGAATCCCTGATCAAGGAATTTCATCTGTCGGTCTGCCTGGATGTAGGTCATCAAATCCTTTATAACCATAATCCGGTTCAAACCTTTGGGACTCATAAATTAAGGATTCCCCTGATTCACCTGCACGGTGTGGAAGATTCAGGGAAGGGGACAAAAGATCACAAAGCCCTTGATACATTGCCTCAAGACGCAATCATGAAAATTATCGGAATCCTTGAAACTTTCAGGGGTGTGGTGAGCCTTGAAGTTTTTAACATTGAAAATCTGAACCGGTCTCTTGTATTTCTTTCTCAGTATTTCCAGGACATCCCGTCTGAAATCAAATAAAAAAAAAGAGACGCAGAAAGCACAAAACTGTTATCTTGAATAAAAGGGAGAGCTTTGATATTCTAAAACGCTGAAAGCGGTGAAATCCCGGTTGACAACCCGGATATACGATTTTGGCTTTAAATTTTAAAGGTAACATGAAAATGTCCATTGTTCAGGAAAGACGCAAAACCCGGGAGATCAGTATCGGAGAGGTAAAGATCGGCTCCGGCGCATCCATTTCAGTTCAATCCATGACCAATACAAAGACCCGGGATATTGCTGCTACGATCAGGCAGATAAAGGGTCTTGAAAAAGCCGGCTGTGAAATCATCCGTGTGGCGGTTCCGGATATGGACTCAGCCCTTGCCCTTGAAAAGATCAAACAGGAGATCACCATTCCCCTTATTGCAGATATCCATTTTGATTACAGGCTTGCCCTTGCATCGGCAAAAGCCGGTGCAGATGCACTGAGGATCAACCCCGGCAATATCGGGGCAAAAAAAAAGATCAAAGCTGTTGTAGACTGTGCAAAAGAGCACCATATCCCTATCCGGGTGGGGGTCAATGCAGGTTCCCTTGAAAAAGAGATTGAACAGCGTCTCGGGACGACAGCCGAAGCCATGGTGGAAAGTGCGCTTAAGAATATCAGGATTCTGGAAGACCTGGACTTCCATGATATCAAGGTGTCCCTCAAGGCTTCGGATGTTTCAAGAACGGTTCGGGCGTATCGGCTTCTTGCATCTTTGACCGATGTTCCCTTTCATGTGGGTGTGACCGAAGCAGGCGGGCTTTTTGCCGGTATCACCAAATCCGCCCTTGGCATCGGTATGCTCCTGGCCGAAGGGATCGGCGACACCATGCGGGTTTCATTAACCCGGGACCCCATTGAAGAAATCAGAACCGGGTATGAGATATTAAGGGCCCTCGGGATCAGGAGCCGGGGGCCGGAATTGATTTCCTGCCCTACCTGCGGGAGGTGCAATATTGACCTTTTTAAAATTGCCGGAGAAGTAGAAAATGCTTTACTTGAGAGGTCTTCTAAGATTAAAGTTGCCATTATGGGCTGCGTTGTAAACGGCCCTGGTGAGGCAAAAGAAGCGGATATAGGGATTGCAGGCGGTGACGGCAAGGGGATTCTATTTAAAAAAGGGAAGGTAATCCGGAAAATAGACCAGGATAAACTTGTGGATCAATTGCTGAGCGAAATTGACAATATGACAAAGAATTCGGAGGATAATAATGGCAAAAATTGAAAAAACAGCAATCACGCCGACACGGGAACAAAACTATCCCGACTGGTATCAGGAAGTAGTCAAAGCAGCCGATATGGCTGAAAATTCACCGGTCAGGGGATGCATGGTCATCAAGCCCTGGGGCTATGCCATCTGGGAGAATATGATGCGTCTCATGGATGAGTTGTTTAAAGAGACCGGTGTGAAAAACGCCTATTTCCCTTTATTTATTCCCTTAAGCTATATGGAAAAAGAAGCTCAGCATGTGGAAGGATTTGCAAAAGAATGTGCCGTCGTCACCCATCACAGGTTGGAGCCGGATGGGAAAGGCGGCTTAAAGCCGGCAGGAGAACTGGCAGAACCCCTGATTGTCCGGCCCACGTCGGAAACCATTATTGGCGAATCCATGGCAAGATGGACAAGCAGCTACAGGGATCTTCCCATTCTCATCAATCAATGGGCCAATGTGGTCCGCTGGGAGATGCGGACCAGGATGTTTTTAAGGACCAGTGAATTTTTATGGCAGGAAGGCCATACAGCCCATGCAACCGAACAGGAAGCCATCGAGCGAACCATGCGTATGCTGGATGTATATACTAAGTTTGTGGAAGAATACCTGGCCATGCCAGTGATCAGGGGAAGGAAAACCCCGTCGGAAAGATTTCCGGGAGCAGAGGATACGACCTGCATTGAAGCCATGATGCAGGATAAAAGAGCGCTTCAGGCAGGAACCTCCCATTTTCTAGGGCAGAATTTTGCCAAAGGTTCGGGCATCAAATTCCAGACTGAAGAAGGCCAGGAAGCCTATGCCTGGACCACGTCCTGGGGGTCGTCCACAAGAATGATCGGCGGCATGATCATGGTGCATTCCGATGATGACGGTCTTGTGCTTCCGCCCAGGATAGCACCGGCCCATGTGGTGATTCTGCCGATATTTAAAAAGGGCGAAGACCGGAGCATTCTGGAAAATGCCATAGATCTTAAGAATGCACTGGAAGCAAAACTTTTCCATGGTCAGAAGATACGGGTTGAATTGGATGATCGGGATATTGGTGGCGCCAGGGGCTGGGAATGGGTTAAAAAAGGGGTTCCGGTCCGTATCGAACTAGGACCACGGGATATTGAAAAGAATTGCGTTTCCATGGCCAGAAGAGATCAGCCATCCTCAAAGAAAGCATCCATGAACCGGGAAGCATTTATCGGCGAGATTCCGGCTATTCTGGAGAATATCCAGGAATCTATTTTCAATCGGGCCATACTTTACAGAAAAGAAAATACTTTTCAAATGGATGATAAAAAGAAATTTTATAATTTATTTGAAAAGGCTTCAGGATATCATAACGGAGCATTTGTCATGGCCCACTGGTGTGGCTCTGACAAATGCGAGGAAATGATCAAAAAGGATTTGTCCGTAACCATCCGGTGTATTCCTTTTGACAGCCCGGCTGAAACAGGAGTTTGTATCTATTGCGGCAGTGCCAGCTCAAGGCGGGTCCTGTTTGCAAAGGCATATTGATTTATCACCCATGATCAGAATCACCGATATACTGGATAAGATTTACGAGTATAATCCCGGCGGAGATTCCGATATTATTGATCGGGCCTATGTTTATTCTGCCAGGGTTCATCACGGCCAGGTCAGGCTTTCCGGTGAACCCTATCTCTCCCATCCCCTGGAGGTGGCAGATATTCTGGCAGACATGAGAATGGATGTTGAGAGTATTGCAGCAGCTCTCCTGCATGATGTCATTGAGGATACACCGACCACAAAAGAAGATATTGAGGAAATGTTCGGCCCAGGCGTTGCCCGGATTGTTTCTGGTGTTACCAAGCTGTCTGTGCTCCCTTTTGGCACTAAGGCCGCCCGCCAGGCTGAAAGTCTCAGAAAAATGATTCTTGCCATGGCCGATGATATCCGGGTAGTGCTGATCAAGCTTGCCGACAGGGTCCATAATATGCGAACCCTGAAATACCACAAAACTCCTGAAAAACAGGCGGCCATTGCCCAGGAAACCCTGGATATCTATGCCCCCATTGCCGCCCGCCTCGGTATCTTCTGGATGAAATACGAGCTTGAGGAAATTGCATTTCAATATACCCTGAGAGATGAATACGAGCGTATTGACGCCCTGGTGAACAGAGCCAAGGACCAAAAGGAAGACTATATCCGGGAAGTCAGTGAAATGCTTGAAGCAAAAATGAAAGAAATGGAAATTGAAAGTGAAATCAAGGGCCGGTATAAACAGCATTACAGCATTTATCAGAAGATGATATCCCAGAACCTTGAATTCAACGAGATTTACGACATTATTGCCTTCAGGGTCATACTGGATACGGTTCCCCAGTGCTATGCCGCCATGGGCGCCGTCCATTCCATGTGGAAGCCGATTTATTATAAAATCAAGGATTATATCGGCAACCCCAAACCCAATATGTACCAATCCATTCACACCACCGTGGTAGGCCCCAAGGGAGAGCGGGTGGAAATCCAGATCCGGACCTGGGAAATGGACAGGGTTGCCGAATCCGGTATCGCGGCTCACTGGAGTTACAAGGAAGGGACTAAAATTGATGAAGATACCGGCCTCTTGTTTGCCTGGATCAGAAAACTTGTGGAGAACCAGGAAAATTATAATGATCCGGATGAATTCCTGGAAAATGTACGAATTGATCTCTATCCTGATGAAATCTATGTTTTCACCCCCACCGGCGAGATTAAAACCCTGCCCAAAAAAGCCACGCCGGTTGATTTTGGATTCCTGATCCATACGGAAGTGGGAGCAGAGTGCACGGGCGCAAAGGTGAACGGCAAGATTGTTCCCCTTGCCCATCAACTGAAAACCGGTGATACAGTTGAAATCATAACCACCAAGGGTCATACGCCAAGCCCGGACTGGCTCGGTTTTGTGAGGACAGTAAAAGCCAGAACCAAGATCCGCGGCTGGATCAATGCCAGGGAAAAGGAAAGGTCCTATACCCTGGGCCGTGAAATGTGTGAAAAGACATTTAGAAAAAAAAATCAGAATTTTAATGCCCTGATCAAGTCAGGGGAGATAAAAAAGGTTGCCGACAGTTATGGGTTCAAGACCATCGATGATTTGATCGCCCAGGTCGGATTCGGTAAATTCACTCCCTTGCAAGTCCTCAATAAAGCCCTGCCGGATCTTGAAAAACAGGACCAGAAGGAAGATGATGCTGTTGCCCAGAAATTTTCGGAAAAAACAACAAAAAAAGAAGGTACAGGGATCATTGTCAAAGGGCTTGATGATATTCTTGTCCGGTTTTCCAAATGCTGCAATCCCCTTCCCGGAGACCCGATTATTGGGTATATTACCCAGGGCCAGGGGGTGACCATTCATCGCAGGCGCTGCTCAAATATTTTGACCATGAGTGCGGAACGCCAGATTGAAGTTGAATGGAGTGATGATACCAGGGAATCCTATCCTGCCGGAATCAAGGTCCGGACCGAGGACAGGTTCGGACTCCTGGCAGATATTGCCTATGTTATCAGCAAACATAAGTCCAATATCCTGAATGCAAGAACCGAGACCCTGGAAACAGGCATCGGACTTTTTTATTTTACCGTCCTGGTTGAAGGAACGGACCAGCTTCGGAAAATCATGTCCGATATCCGGAAAGTCAAAAAAGTAACTGATGTTAAAAGGATTTTCAGAGAGGAATAGTTAAAAATAAAGGAAAAAAGCCGGGGCTGTCATTTTGAACAGCCCCGGCTGGAAATTCTTATCATATATGAACAAAGCTGCCGTCTATGCGGCTTTTGTCACTTTTCCGGCTTTTATGCAGCTTGTGCATACATTGATTTTTCTGATATACCCTTCTCTGATAAAGGCACGGACTCTCTGAAGGTTTGGATTGAATCGCCTCTTATTTAAATTATGGGCATGACTCACATTATTACCAACCATGGGGCTCTTTCCACATATTGCGCATTCTTTTGACATTTTTATACTCCTAAAAAGAAAAATCTTTTAACAAACAAAATAACCCGTGATTAATATACCATTATCAGGGAAATGTAAAGAAATTATTTTTCTTTATCTACCAGGGCTTTACATTCCGGAATTTTTGCCAGGGCCTCTTTGCTTTCTTTTGAATCCGGATATTTTTCAACAATATCCTCATATCGCTTCAGCGCAGCAGCATGTTTTTTTGTCCGCATATAAAAATTAGCCACATAAAGCTCGTGTCCGGCAATATTTGCTAGGCATTTTCCAATATGTTCATTTGCTTTTTGTGCATACTCGCTTCGAGGGAACTGGTCCGTCAATCTGTTGAACTGGTTCAGGCTGTTCAAGGCAGGGGTATGGTCCCTGTCAACAGTGCCCAATTGGTTGAACCAGCTTAATCCGGTCTGATAGATGACATAGGGGATGGCTTCGTTTTTGGGGTGTAGTTTTTCAAATTCTTCATAAGCAAGGATAGCTTCATCATACTCTTTAAGATAAAAATGGGAATCCGCTATTTTAAGCTCTGCAAGGATGGCATATTTACTGAACGGATACCAGTCTTTCAGATTTGTATAGGCTTTTATCGCTGTTGGATAATCTTGATCCAAAAAGGCGGAAGACCCTTCTGAAACTAGCTCTTCAACATTTTTATTCATCTGGTGTGATGTTTCAAAAAGAGAGCAACCGCAAAACAGCAAAACAATAAAAGATAATAATATTTTATTCGTCATGATAGATTCTCAATGTAGTGTTCGGCAGAAACCGCTGCAACGGCAGCGTCTCCAACAGCAGTGGCAATTTGCCTTAAAGGGGTATCTCTGACATCTCCTGCTGCAAAAACACCCGGCACAGAGGTCTGCATTCTTGCATCAGCCAGGATGAATCCGAATTGATCGGTTTTAACGGAATCATTTAAAAAGGAAGTATTGGGTAAAATTCCGACCCATATAAAACACCCATTGGCTTTTATTGTCTTTTCTTCATTGGTTTTCAGGTTTTTTATCTTTACCCCTTCCACGCCAAAAAAACCTTCCATCCCGGTTACAACACTGTCCCAGATAAATTCTACCTTTTCGTTTTTAAGAACACGTTCCTGCAGAATTTTCGCAGCACGAAGCTCATCTCTTCTGTGGACAAGATAGACCTTTTTTGCAAATTTGGTCAAAAAGATTGATTCCTGTACGGCTGTGTCTCCACCTCCCACGGCAACAACGGTTTTATCCCTGAAAAAAGGCCCGTCACACGTGGCACAAAAGGAAACCCCTTTACCAAAAAATTTTTCTTCCCCGATACCCAGTTTCCTTGGAGAGGCCCCGCTGGCTATGATAATGCTTTTAGCCGTAATGGTCCTGTCCTTTATGAGGATTTCTTTTGCATCGTTGGACAGATTGAGAGAATGAACCTCTGCAGATTCTATTTTTAATCCAAGGGATTCAGCCTGGATTTTCATTTTTTCAGATAAATCATAGCCTGATATACCTTCCGGAAAGCCAGGGTAATTCTCTATCCAGTCCGTGATCAGGATCTGGCCCCCGGGAGCAGCCTTTTCCAGGAGAAGGACATTCATTCTTGCCCTGGCTGCATAGATACCGGCGGTGAGGCCTGCAGGCCCTGCACCGATAATAATAAGATCATAGTCAGTTGTAATCATTGGTTTTCCTTTTCATAAAAGGACGTTTTTTATGGTTTCCTCAAGTTTTTGTTTTGCAACCATACCCGTAATCTGATCCGCTATCTGCCCCTTTTTAAAAAAAAGAAGCGTGGGGATGGCTTGGACACCATATTTGCTAGGGCTGATGGGGTTATCATCAACATTTACTTTCACAAAGGTCATTTTATCACCGAATTCTTTTTCAAGGGCATCGATTGTGGGTGCAATGGCCTTGCATGGCCCACACCAGGGAGCCCAGAAATCTACCATTACAGGTTTGTCTGATTTGAGAACGATTTTCTCAAAGGAATCATCATTGATTTCAATAATATTGTCTGCCATTATAACCGTCCTGATCTAAATTTAGGGTTAAAATCACTGTAAATATATTTTGTTAATCACCCTTTGTCAATTCATCATAATGTTTCCTGGTGTCAGATAAATTTCGGGAGCTTGAATTTCATGGTGACTTCGCCGGTTTCCCGGTCAATTTTCACCATCCTGTCCTGGTCGTCCGAAAGCTCGATCTTTTTACCGGTTGCCATTTCCATGAGTCCGGCAATGAATTGCATCCCGGAATTCAGAACGGTTTCGATCTTTTCCGGTGGCTGGCCATAGAGAATATTGTCCTGATCTGCTTCGCCCTGATCGATCTCAGCCTGATCAGCCTCATCGTGGCTTGAATCCTCTTCTCCGGCAGTGACATCCGGCTCCTCTTCTTCCTTCCGGCCCAGTACTTCAGGATTGAGATAATAAGGTGTATCTTCCGGGATTTCTTCCGGTTCGGCAGTTTCCACAACCGGAAGTTCGGGGTCTTCCCCCATCATCTCCCTTAACCGGTTGAGCATTTCGTTTCTCTTTTCCCTGGAAAATTCAACCGTGTCCGGTCCATCGTCAAACACGCCTTTAAACAGATCGGTCTTAAGCTGGATACCGGCAAAAATTTTTTCTTCAATGCTGTGTTTTGCGATCAGGTTGATCACATTGACATGTCTGCTTTTTTGACCGATCCGGTTGATCCTGCCGATGCGCTGGTTCATCCTTGCCGGGTTCCAGGGAAGTTCGAAATTGACCACGCAATCCGCCACCTGGAGATTGAGACCGGTTCCGCCGGCATCGGTTGATAAAAACACCCGGCATCCGGGATTGTTTGTGAATTCATCAATCAGGGCCTGCCGCCTGTTCACGGGTATTTTCCCTGAAAGTTCGACAAAGGGCAGATTCATGTCGGAAAGGGTTCTGGCAATCAGAAAGGTCATGGTGGTCCATTCACTGAAGATGACCATTTTGCGATGGTTCTGGACAACGACCTCATCCAGGATGCCTTTGAGTTCATCCAGCTTGGGAGAAATATGGGTTTCCCTGTCGATGAGATAAGTGGAATCACAGACCATGCGCATCTTGAGAAGAAGGACCTGGATTTTCCGGATATCCACGGGGGTGAGAAATTTTTTGTTGATCAGGGGCAGAAGCAACCGTGCATAGCCTGCATGGATCTCCTTTTGCTCATCGGTCAGGTCAATATAATAATTGTTGATGATCTCATCGGGCAGGTCTTCCAGGACATCTTCCTTTTTTCGCCGGATGACAATGCTTTTCAGTCTTTCGTTGAGCATGTCCAGGTTCTTGTATCCGGCCACACTGCTTTTTTTCTTTTTCGGGATCAGGAAATGATCTGCGGCAAACTTCCACAAAGGGGTCAGCATAAACGGGTCCAGAAACTGGACAATGGAATATACGTCTTCCAGTTTGTTTTCAAGCGGGGTTCCTGTCAGCACGATGGCGTGTTTCTTGGGGATTCTTTTTACCGCCTCTGCCGTTTTTGTGGAAAAATTCTTGATGCGCTGGGCCTCATCCAGAATGATAATGTCCGGATTGAATCTTGCCAGGATGGTAATGTCCCTTAAAACAGCCTCATAATTGGTGATTTTAAAAAGGCTTTTGTCATTGAAATAGAGATTTTTTCTCCGGGAAGGCCCTCCTTCGGCAATAATGGCTTTTTCATCGGAAAATTTTTCAATTTCCCTTTTCCATTGTTCTTTAAGAGATGCAAGGGTCACGATGAGTATTTTTGAAAAACCGAATTTTTCCTTTTTGAGTATGCCCAGGGCAATGGCCTGCAATGTTTTCCCAAGCCCCATCTCATCCCCAATAAGCACACCTGCCTTGTAAAGCCCGAATTCCACCCCCTTTTTCTGGTAAGGGTAGAGTTCGGCTTTCAGGGGAAATTGAAGGATGTCCTGATGGGAGAAGTCTTCAAGCTGCCGGTCCTGCACATGCCGGTCTACCCTTTTCAACAGGTTTTCCCTTATCCGTACCCGTTTATCCGTGTTGACCTGATCCATCAGATCAAGGACATCGGAAAGATCATTGGAAAGAAAAACACCTTTGTCGTCAAAAAATCTGCCTAGAATTTTCTCAAGGTCCGATGTTCCGTTCATACGGTTTTCACAAAAGAGTCCGGGTGCCTTTTGGATCGAATCCCAGTAAATATCAACAAAGGGAAATTTTTCCCTGGCGCATTTTTTTTCAAATCCCGATTCTTTTTTCAGGGCCGAGACAAGAAACCGGATGTGCTTGCAGGTCCCGAGGCCGTTTGTGAGATAGTCCGGGCAGGAACAATGTCCTGTCCCCTTCAGGGGATCATGGAGGGTAACACAGTATTCCCTTTTGTTTTTATTGACGACCAGATGTTCCCCCTTGTAAGTATCCCCGCGGACCAGCCTGAATTCTTCGGTCCCCGCTCTTTTTTCCCTGTCGTTCAGGGCCTGTAATCTTATTTCCTCTTCTGAAAGATAGGGCTCATCTTTTTCAAAAGACAGAGCCCGGGAGTCAAGGTGTCTCAAAAGAATATCCTTGGCCGTGAGTGCGGCAGCCACCACGTGCTTGCACCCTTCTCCGGGGTAGGGGCAGGTGCAGGAGGAGACAATTTTATCCTCCTCAAACCGGACCCGGGTGGTATAATCCCCGTAATTGCCGTCAACCTCATATGTAAATTCTTTCCGGACAATATCACTTTTGGAAAGAAAAAATGATCCATGCTGATGAAGTTTCATTCCCCTCTGGAAAATGAGCCTGGAATCGGCAACCTCATCTCTTATGAAATCCTCTGATAATACTGGCATATCAAGTTCCTTTGCTTATGTGTCCGGCCAACGGGCTATACTTTATAAAGATGCGGATTTCATGTCAAGCCTGATTTTGTTCGGTCAGCAATTCCCGGTGAAAGAGGATAGGGTCTCTATAAAGGAGGGATGGGAGTTAAGGCGATTTTTTTCTTATGAGCTGATTTATTAATGACCTGTCCTGCATGTGCAGTTCAAAGCTGGGTGGCTAAAAAAAACAGGATCAGAATTCTCACCCAGTGTTCTTTGACAGATATAAACCCTTGTTCCGATAGCGTTGCTGATTTGAGACTGTTGGCCACCAATTTATTTGACAGGCCCTTCGATGTGGATTATTATAGCTATAAAAACCACATTATAGAGGTATGATATGAGAACAATTCAGATGACCCTTGATGATCATCTTGTGAACGCGGTCGATCGTGTTTCAAAGGAACTCCATACAAGCCGTTCCGCATTCACAAGAAAGGCACTGCAAGACGCCCTTGTTCGTTACAAACTTGAGCAACAAGAGCGCAAGCACCGTTTGGGGTACGAACAAAACCCGGTTGCAACCGATGAGTTTTCGGTTTGGGAAACTGAGCAGGCTTGGGGTGACGAATGAAGCATGGTGAAATACGTTGGTATAAATTCATGTTGCCAGATAAAAAACGGCCTGTCCTTATCCTGACACGGGATTCCGTGTTAGAATATCTGGGAGAGGTTACAATCGCGCCTATTACGACTACCGTGCGGAATATACCGTCCGAAGTGTTCCTTTCAACGGCTGACAGTATGTCCCAAGATTGTGCTGTCAATTGTGACCACTTGCAGACTGTTTCCAAGAGCAAAATAGGACCGTTAATCACATCCTTACCCCGTTCAAAGATGTTAGAGGTTGCACTGGCAATCCGCTTTGCGCTCGATCTTTAAAAGTGCAGAGCCAACCGGCTTCACACGGACCCCGCAAACAGCGCTGGTCCGGTGAGCCGGAACGTCAGGTGCTTAATGCGCAAGACTCAAACGGCTGATGCCGCAGAGAAATACATTGTATTACAGAAATGTTGAAGACGGGTACGAGATGGTTCTTATTCCAGGCGGTTCGGCAATCTTTGGCACAGAGCCTGAAGATCCCTCTGCGATTGGGCAGGCTTGAGCCTCCCAACCGAACTGCAATGGGAAAAGGCTGCGAGAGGCAATGAAGGAAGGCTCTATCCGTGGGGGGAAAACCGGGAGGAGAGCAACTGCAGGAATATCGAAAATAAGGGCATGGGCCAGTGGCTTGAGACCGCTGCCTCCCTGTTGGGCGGATAGCAGGACACCCAGGATGCCTGAGTCAGGTTGGCAGCCCGCAATCTTATGGCGCAATCGTCATCAATCACTTCAAACCGGAC
>MGTJ01000176.1 GCA_001799395.1 Desulfobacterales bacterium RIFOXYA12_FULL_46_15
AACTCAGTTGGTAGAGTGCAAGCTTCCCAAGCTTGATGTCGCGAGTTCGAACCTCGTTGCCCGCTCCATCTTAGGGTGGAAGGCAGGTTTGTTCCATTTATGGGATTTATGAAATAATCTGAGCCCTTGCAGGTAAGGCACGGATTTTGTATCGGGAACGGGCATCTGCCCGTTTTTGTATTTGAGGATATAAAGAACAGGTGTTGCGCAGACATGGATGTTGGGCCAAAAAAGAGCAATTTTTTAGTTGAAAGAATCAGGGAAATGGCAGAACCCCTATGCCAGGCTGAAAATTTTGAGCTTGTTCATCTGGAATACGTTTCTTTTAACCGGGAAAAGATTGTCCGGTTTTTTCTGGATAAACCGGGCGGAATCACATTGGAAGATTGCGCGTGCATAAGCCGTCAACTGGGTGATTTGATTGATGTATATATAGAAGAGATCGGAAAATACCGGCTTGAGGTTTCTTCTCCCGGGCCCAATCGCCCTTTGAAGAAAAAAGAGGATTTCCTGAGATTCAAGGGTAGGAGGGTAAAAATTCAGACAACGGAATTGATTGAGAACAAAAAAAAGTTTACCGGAATTCTTGAGATAATTAATGATGATTCTGTTGTGATTGCGGTTGATGGGAAAAAGGTTGAGATAAAAGACCATGCGATCAGCAAAGCAATACTTGCAGGTCAGTAATATGGAGACATTTAAGCATGTTTATCACAGATATTAAAAGGGTTATTGACCAGGTAAGCCGAGAAAAAGGTATTGAGCCGGAAGTTCTTATTAACACCTTGAAAGAAGCTATTATTTCCGCTGCCAGAAAGAAAATCGGACCAAGAGCGGATATCGAAGTCCATTATGATAATAAAACAGGCGAAGTTGAGGTTTTCCATTTTAAAGAAGTCGTAGAGGAAGTTGAATATCCGGACAGCGAGCTGACCATCGAAGAAGGGTATGAATATGATCCTGAATGTGAGATCGGTGACAGTCTTGGGATCCGAATCGATACGGAAGAATTTGGACGAATTGCTGCACAATCAGCAAAGCAGGTTATTATTCAGAAAATGAGGGAAGCTGAAAGAAATGCAGTTTATGAAAATTTTATTCATAAAAAGGGTAAGATCATAAATGGTATAGTTCAACGCTTTGATCGGGGAAGTATCATTGTCAATCTGGGTCAGGCTGAGGCTGTATTAAGACCGAGAGACCAGATGCCAAAGGAAAATTATAAACGGGGTGACAGAATCAGGGCTTATGTCCTGGATGTGCTGGAAGAATCAAAGGGTGCACAGATTATTCTGTCCCGGACTCATCCTGAATTTGTGATTGAATTATTTAAGACCGAAGTTCCGGAAGTTGCAGAAGGCATTGTGACCCTTCGTGGTGCAGCTAGGGTTCCCGGTGTGAGAGCCAAGGTGGCCGTATCCTCGTCTGATTCGGATGTTGACCCCGTAGGTGCCTGTGTTGGCGTTAAAGGAAACCGGGTTCAGAATATTGTTCAGGAACTCCGGGGTGAAAAAATTGATATTGTTCAATGGAGTCCGGATATTGCCAGATTTGTCTGCAATGCCCTGTCGCCTGCTGAGATTGCAAGGGTGATCATTGATGAAGATAACCGGTCCATGGAAGTGATTGTGGCCGATGACTATCTGTCCATAGCCATCGGCAAGGGGGGGCAGAATGTTTCCCTTGCGTGTGAAATAACCGGCTGGCACCTGGAAGTAACCAGCGAGGCAGAATACAGCCGCGAACTCAAAGAAGGGTATGACGCCCTGATGAAATTAAAAGGTGTGGGGTTGCCTTTGGCGGAAACACTATTTAAAGGCGGTTATTCCTCATTATTGGATATGGCCGAAGCTGAGGTTGAAGATCTCATCCAGCTCACCGGTTTTGAAGAATCAAGAATTAAAGAAATTATGGATGAGGCCAAAGTCCTTCTCGAAGAGGAATTAAAAGGAAAAGGGGCGGGCAGATCTTTCAAAAAAGCGAAAGATACTGAAGAGATCCGGGAAGGGGAAAAAGCTGATTGATAAGGTAATATGCATAACGGTGAGCGAAACGGGACGATTATCATAAGAGAACAAAATTTTGGGGGCAATAAATGGCGAAGATCAGAGTATACGAGCTGGCAAAAGATCTGAACATGACGAACACAGCACTTCTAAATAAAATGAAGGAATTGAGGATTGAAGTTAAAAGCCATATGAGTTCTCTGGAAGACAGTGATATCAGTGCCGTCAGAAGAAGCATGTTTGGTAAGGAAAAAGGGCAAAATGATCTCAAGATCAAGCCATCCGTTATTCGCAGACGCCGGCCCCATTCTGATGACATTACCGGGCCGGAAGAACATGAAGAAATAAAAACAGCAGAAAAGGAAGATCCCACACCGGATGTTGAGCCGGAAATCCGTGAAGAAGCGTCAATAACTACGGCAATGCTTCAATCTACAAAGATTGTGGAGCCGAAGATTAAAAAAGACAGGCCCACCATTAAAAAGAGTGAACCTGCCAGGATCATCAAACCAGCTGTGATACCCCCTCCCGTTGGTTTAGAACCGATAAAGAAAGACCCCATAAGGCTTAGTGAGGCAGTGTCTGCTCCGGAAGCCATATTGCAAGCCGTGCCTTCGCCAATACCGGACTCCGCTCAGGAGACCGAAGCAATAAAAGAAACAGAAAAAGAGTCCAAAACTGAAGAAATGGTCCTGGGCCCCGATAATATGGCAGAGCCTGTTATTCTCATTGATGAGAAATTATCGGAGAATCAACATGAAACCTTTGTGGAAAATGAGATTGCCGTGACGGAAATCGATCCGCTTAATATTGAAGACAGAGACGGAAAAGCAAAGAAGAAAAAGAAAAAGAAAAAATCCACACCTGCTAAAATCGTAAAAATAGCAGATCCTTCTGTGCTTGAGAACCTTAGAAAACCTTCACCCATTGAAGACAAGAAATGGCCGGGTCCGAAAACAGAGACACGGACAGAGAATCCTAAGAAAAAACCGTTTATTGTTAAGGAACAGTTTTCGTCTTCTTTTCATGAAACTCCTGAAAAAGAAGCACCGCTGGATGGTATCATCACAGCGGATGAGATAGATTCCGGAAAATGGAAAAAAGAAAAAAAGCCGGATATCTTTGATGATGACAGCTTAGTATTTGGGAAAAAAAAGCAGCGTAAACAGAAATCCGTTATTGAAGGCGAGGCATTATACAATACCACCCATAGCCGTAAGAAGCGCGGGAAAAAGGAAACAAAGGGCAATAAAAAAGGAAAATTTCAAAAAACTCAGATTACAACCCCCAAGGCCATTAAAAGGCGGATTAAAATTGATGAGGCCATCGAGCTTGCCGAACTGGCAAAACGGATGGGGATCAAGGCCAATGAAATGATCGCAAAATTGATGACTCTGGGTGTAATGGCAACTGTAAACCAGACTATTGATTTTGACACAGCCGTTCTGGTAGCAACGGAATTTGAGTTTGAAGTGGAAAGAGCCTCTTTTGAAGAAGAAACTCTGCTTCATGTTGAAGAAAGTGACGACGATGAAGATAAATTGATTGAAAGGGCTCCGGTGGTAACCATCATGGGCCATGTTGATCATGGGAAAACCTCTCTTCTGGATGTTATCCGGAAATCTAAAATTGCCAGTGGTGAAGCTGGTGGAATTACCCAGCACATCGGCGCGTATAATGTCCAGACTCCTAAGGGCGGGCGGGTTACATTCCTTGATACACCCGGGCATGCCGCTTTTACTGCCATGCGGTCCAGGGGTGCACAGGTAACCGATATTGTTATCCTTGTTGTTGCTGCAGATGATGGAGTTATGCCCCAGACCATAGAAGCCATTAACCATTCAAAGGCAGCAGGTGTTCCGGTAGTGGTCGCCATCAACAAAATGGATAAACCCGGTGCAGATCCGGACAGGATTATGAGAGAGCTTTCCGAACATGATCTGCTTTCGGAAGAATGGGGTGGAAATGTTATTTTTGTTAAAGTATCGGCAAAGACAGGGAAAGGCATTGATGAACTGCTTGAAATGATCTTATTGCAATCCGAGGTTTTGGAACTAAAAGCAAACCCGAATCGAAAAGCAACAGGGTATGTGGTTGAATCCAGACTTGATGTTGGGCGCGGGGCCATTGCGACCGTCCTTGTAAAACAGGGAACCTTACGGGATGGTGATCCAATTGTCTGCGGGCTTCATTCAGGACGGATCAGGGTTATGATTGATGATGCCGGTAATAGAATTAAAGAAGCAGGTCCGAGTACCCCTGCTGAAATTGTCGGTTTGAATGGAATTCCCAATGCAGGTGACGAATTTATTTCGGTTGCATCGGAGAAGGATGCAAAACAGATAGCCGGTCACAGGATGCAGAAGCAGAGAGCGAAAGAGTTGGCAAAGAAGAGCCGGGCCAATCTTGAGAAAATGTTTGAGAATCTGGGTGCGGCTGAGGTCAAGGAACTCAAACTTATTGTTAAAGCCGACGTTCATGGCTCCATTGAAGCCTTGAACGACTCATTAAAGGATCTTGCCAAAGAAGAAGTGGATGTTAAAATCGTTCATTCCGGCACTGGTACGATTAATGAGTCGGATGTGTCTCTTGCTGCAGTTTCCGATGCCATTATTATCGGATTTAATGTCCGGCCCACACCCCAGATCCGGGCCCTCGCAAAGGATGAAAATGTTGACATGCGGTTCTATGACATTATCTATGATGTGATTAATGATATCAAATCCGCACTGGACGGGATGATGCCGTCAACCTTCCATGAAATCATCCTTGGGCGGGCAGAAGTCCGGGAAACCTTTGTGGTTCCGAAAATGGGGACCATTGCCGGGTGCCATATATCAGAAGGAAAAGTGATCCGTGGTAAAAAGGTGAGACTGTTGAGAGACGGTGTCATTAAATGCGATACGGCTTTATCATCCCTCAGGCGGTTCAAGGATGATGTAAGAGAAGTGGAGCAGGGATATGAATGCGGTATCGGGCTTGACAAATATAATGATATAAAAATTGGTGATACCATTGAGTGTTATGAAGTTGAAGAAAGAAAATATAAGGCTGAGTAATTAAGCTATGCGTCCCTATTCAAGAGCGGAAAGAATCAGTGTCAGGATTCAATCCGCCATTACCGAACTGCTGAGTAAAAAAATGCAGGATCCAAGGATTGAAATGGCCACCATCAGTGGCGTTAAGCTTTCATCGGATCTTCGAATTGCCCATGTTTATATTGCTGTCTTTGGTGACCAGAAGAGAATCAGGGAGGCTCTGGAGGGGTTTCACCAGTCCAGGGGGTTTATTAGAAAAAATATTGCCCCGAAACTGGGACTTAAATTCATGCCTGAATTAAAATTTGTCCATGATGATTCCTTTGACAAAGCCGCCAAAATGGATGAACTCATCAAATCCGCTATAAGCGGGATTCCTGAAGAATAAACATCATCACACATCAGATGAAAAACGGTATTCTACCGATTCATAAGCCTGAAGGTATAAGTTCGGCCCAGGTGGTGGCCCGTGTAAAGAGAATATTGGGTGCAAAAAAAGCAGGCCATACCGGGACCCTTGATCCCTTTGCCACAGGATTGCTTTTGTGCGGAATTGATCAAGGCACCAAGATATCCAGGTTTTTCCTGGAAGGTCATAAACGATATCAGGCAAGGATCTGTCTGGGTGTTGAAACAGATACCTATGATCTAACCGGGAGAATTATATCTGTCGCACCTGAACAAATTCTTAAAGCCGTACGAATTGATGAAATCGAGACCGTGGTAAACTCATTTTCCGGTATCCAGGATCAGACAGCACCTTCCTATTCTGCCTTGAAGCATGAAGGACGCCCCCTTTATGAGTTGGCCCGCCAGGGAAAAATGATTCAAAAACCACCCCGCAGGATTGAAATTTTTGAGATTCATATAAAAGAGATAGCCCTTCCCAATATTGATATTGAAGTTTTTTGTTCCTCCGGAACTTATATCAGGAGTCTTGGTTTTGATATCGGTAGAAGACTCGGATGCGGCGCGCATCTGTCAAAGCTTTGCAGGACTCAATCCGGTTCGTTTCATCTGGATAATGCCGTTAAACTTGAGGATTTTCAAAATTTAAGGGAAATGGAAGCGGCAAAATGGATCTTACCATTGTCTGCATGTCTTGAATCCATGCCAAGGGTGTGGGCCGATCAAAGAACAGCCGAAAAAATAAAATTCGGACAGAAACTGTCAGGAACCGATTTTGAATCTATACCGGATCATACCGGGCAATTTATCCGAGTGACTGATTACGGCAATAATCTTCTATCCATTGTTCAACCTGATGAAAACGGGCTGAATTATAAATATTCTTGCGTTTTTTCAAGTTAGCTGCTATTAATCCCAATTGTACATTTATGATGGCATGATAATCTGTTTTGAATCTCTTCTTCTGAATGGAATATCGGATGGGAGATCATAAAAATTCAGATTATCAAAGAATGCCATATATTATTTATTCCAAATAAAGGAGCAAAAGCCGTTATGATAGCACAAGAAAAAGAGGAGATGATCCAGCAGTTCAAACTTCACGAAACAGACACAGGCTCACCCGAGGTGCAGGTCGCTATTCTGACCCACCGCATCAACTATCTTACAGAGCATCTTAAGGTACACAAGAAAGACCATCATTCAAGAAGAGGTCTGTTGATTCTTGTAGGAAGGCGTCGAAGCCTTTTGGATTATGTTAAGAAAAAAGATGTGAACAGATACCGTTCATTAATCGAAAGACTCGGACTTAGAAGATAGAATGTCAGACAGCCGGTTTTTGACAATATCCAGGTCAAAAACCGGTTTATTATTTTTAACCGGGCGGAAATTTACAGGGAATTTTTTAAATAAG